>NZ_JAMYRN010000004.1:0-384046 GCF_040321435.1 Mesorhizobium sp. M0410 | reverse complement strand
TGGTCGAGCAGCTTGCGGAACATCTCGACGCCCGTGCAGGTCGTCTTGGTGGTCGGACGGATGCCGACGATCTCCAGCTCCTCGCCGACCTTGACGACGCCGCGCTCGACGCGGCCGGTCACAACCGTGCCGCGGCCCGAGATCGAGAACACGTCCTCGATCGGCATCAGGAACGGCTTGTCGAGCGGACGAACCGGCGTCGGAATGTAGGCATCGACCGCAGCCATCAGTTCGCGGATGGCGTCCTCGCCGATCTTCTTGTCGCTGTCTTCAAGTGCGGCAAGCGCCGAACCCTTGACGATCGGAATGTCGTCGCCGGGGAACTCGTTCTTGGTCAGAAGCTCACGCACCTCGAGCTCGACCAGCTCGAGCAGCTCGGCGTCGTCGACCTGGTCGACCTTGTTCAAGAACACCACGATCGAGGGCACGCCGACCTGGCGGGCGAGCAGGATGTGCTCGCGGGTCTGCGGCATCGGGCCGTCGGCGGCCGACACCACCAGGATCGCGCCGTCCATCTGCGCGGCACCGGTGATCATGTTCTTCACATAGTCGGCGTGGCCGGGGCAGTCGACATGGGCATAGTGGCGGTTGGCGGTCTCGTATTCGACGTGCGCCGTCGAAATGGTGATGCCGCGCGCCTTCTCTTCGGGCGCCGCATCGATCTGGTCGTAGCGCTTGTATTCGCCAAAATACTTGGTGATCGCCGCCGTCAGCGACGTCTTGCCATGGTCGACGTGACCAATCGTGCCAATGTTCACATGAGGCTTAGTGCGCTCGAATTTACCTTTTGCCATAGTCTCTTTCCTTGGACGGCCTGGGGACGGCCTGGACCTTCAGTTCAGTCGAATGCGGGGCGATTAGCGACTAAGGCCGAAAAACACAAGTGTCTTGTCGCCGAGCGCGCTCGCCCGGCCCGAACGCATGATCCGGTTTCGGAGAATGTGGCGCGGATATGGGAACGAACAAGGGCAAATGGAATGGTTACGGCGGCGGCTGACGGCTTTGACGGATTTACAGCCGGATCTGGCCCATTGCCGCCCTGGCGCCGGTCTGATTTCGTGGGCCGATGCATTTCATCCCGACTGCCATACGAGGCCCGCTGTTCATGGTCGTTTCGACCGGGTCCTACATCGTCAACGACACGATGATGAAACTCGCAACCGCGGGACTGCCGCCCTATGAGGTGCTGTTCCTGCGCGGCGCTGCGGCAACATTGTGGGGCATTCCGCTGCTGTTCATGCTGGGCTACGGCAAGCAGATCCCGCTGATCCTAGACGCCAAGGTTTTGCGCAGGAACCTGCTCGAACTGGGTGCGATCCTTTGCTACGTGGTGGCGCTCGCCAACATGCAGATCGCCGATTCGACCGCGCTCGGACAGATCACGCCCTTGCTGATGCTGGTCGGCTCCTCGATGCTGTTTGGCGAACGGATCGGCGGGGTGCGCCTAGCGCTGATCGGGCTCGGCTTTATCGGCGCAGTGATGGTGGCACAACCGACGATGCAGGGGATTTCGGTCTACGCCCTGCTGGCGCTAGGCAATGCCGCCCTGTCCGCGGCGCGCGATCTGGCCGGACGCAAGGTCGCCGCCGACGTGCCGGGGATGATCGTCGCTATTTCCGCGGTGATTGTGGTGCTAACCGGCGCCGGCGTTGCGCATCTGGTTTCCGAGCAGTGGGTGGTGCCTGAAATCCGTCACCTGCTGCTGATGGGCGGCGCCGGATTGTTCCTGATCTTCGGCCACTTCTTTATCTTCATGGCCTATCGCGTCGGGCCGACCAGCGTGGTGGCGCCGTTCTACTATTGCTTTACCGTCTGGGCGGTGATTTCAGGCCTGGTGGTTTTCCGGCAGCTCCCGAATGCGCTGGCCATCTGCGGCCTCCTGCTGGTGGTGGCCAGCGGGTTGACCATCGTCTCGCTCGACGAGCGCAAGCGCCGGTTGACCGTCGTCGCTTGAAACTGAAATCGGCCTGCACAATAGGAGGAGCGCGTGGCAAGCCCGGATGACAACCAGAATTCACGCAACCGCAGGCTTATCGGAAAGTGCCTGTGCGGCGCCGTTCAGTACGCGGTGGCGGACGCGTTCATCTATGCCGCGAACTGCCACTGCTCGAACTGTCGGCGCACCACCGGCTCGGCGTTCAAGCCATTCGCCGGCATCGAACGCGACAGGCTGAGCCTGACCAAGGGCGAGGACAATCTCATGATCTTCGGCGACGAAACCGGCCATGACGCGCACTGCCGGACTTGCGGCTCGTTGCTCTATTCCGTGGTCCGCGACGGTGCCTTCGTGCATGTCGCCATGGGAACCCTCGTCGACGAGCCGACCATCCGCCCGACGCAGCACATCTTCGTCGGCTCGAAGGCGAAGTGGTTCACGATCACCGACGATCTGCCGCAATACAGAGAACACGCGGTCGCCGGAGATGCCGGCGAATAGCTGACCGTTAGAAAACGCTCAACCAAATTATCGTTTCGTTTTCGCGTCGGCCGCCAACGAAACTATACTGTGCTCCGTCACTGAACTTATGTCGCGGGGATTTCTGTGGCGTTGCCGCCCGACTGGTTGCCCAATGTTGCGATGAGGCGCGTCATTTGCCATTGGACGGCCGGCTCGCATTCGGCCGGCGATACCGACAGGGATGCGTATCACATACTGGTCGAGGGGAATGGCCGCCTGGTCAGGGGCCGGCCTTCGATCGCGCTCAATTCGAGCCGGGTAAAACCGGGATATGCCGCGCACACGCTCAACTGCAACGGCGGCTCGATCGGGGTTTCGCTCTGCTGCATGGCCGGGGCGGAGGAAAGGCCGTTCGATGCCGGCCGCTATCCGATGACCAGGGCGCAGTGGGACGCGATGACCACGGTTGTCGCCGAACTCTGCAAATATTACCGCATCAAGGTCACGCCCAAAACGGTGCTGTCGCACGCCGAGGTCGAAAGCAATCTCGGCATCGAGCAGCGCGGAAAATGGGATTTCACCCGGCTGCCCTTCGATCCGACGATCAGCGGCGCAAGCGCCTGCGGCGACCGGCTGCGCCGCGACGTGACGGCGGCAATGGGCGCGATGCCAAATCTGCCGGTGAGGAACGGGCGCGATGCCGCATGGCAGCGACTGCTCGAGGAATTATGGCCGATCATGGTGGGAGGGCTGGAAGCCGGCCTCAACACGCTGATCCGCGAAATCCTCAAAAGGATCAGATAGGCGGTCGGCATTCGGATGAATGCCGACGCAATTGCCGAGCGGCTTCTACAGAGCCCGCCTGCCGCTGAACTGGTGATAGGCCCACAGGACAACCACGGCACCGACCACGGCTACGATCAGGCTATAGATGTTGAGCCCGGTAACGCCCGACGCGCCAAAGGCGCTGAAGATGAGCCCGCCGACGATGGCACCGACAATCCCGAGCACGATGTCGAGCACAAGGCCTTGCCCGCTTTTATTGACGATCTTGCTGCCTATGAAGCCGGCGATGACGCCGAGAATAATCCAGCTTAATATTGACATTTTTCCTCTCCGTTCCCCGCACCCGATTACTTCCACATTATTAAGCAAAGCTCAAGCCAACTTGAAAATCATGATTACGGAAAGCTCAAACCGGCTTGAAATTCGCCATGGATGCGTCATTGTTGGAGACGGACGGGCAATTTGACATGGAGATCCACAATGGGACTGTTTGACAATGCCGTTCCCGGCGGCAACGTCGCCAAGCCGCTGATGATCGCGCTCGGCGCACTGTTGGTGGGAAAAATGCTGAGCGGTGGAAGTTCCGCCCAGCCGGAGGCAGCGCAGAGCCCTGCCCCCGTCCCGCCTGATACAACCGCATCCGCCGACGGCGGACTGCTTGGCGGTCTGGGCGGCCTGCTCGACAAACTGAAGGACGCCGGCCACGGCAACGTTGCCAATTCGTGGGTCGGTACCGGTCAGAACCAGCCGATCAACCCCAGCGATCTGGGCAGTGCTCTCGGGCCACAAATCATTCAGGAGATCGCGCAAAGGACGGGCCTGAACCAGCAGGATCTGCTCAAGCAATTGTCCGCGGCCTTGCCCGGGCTTGTCGACCAGCTGACGCCGAACGGGCAAGTGCCGCAGCAGAACCAGCTCGCGTCCATATTCAGCAAATTCGCGAGCTGACGCCTGTCGCCCAACGCCGCCTGCGGTTCGGGACAACGATAACACAGATTAAGATGCGCGTCCGTCTGGACGCGCAACGAATACTTTGAACTATCGGCAAAGCGCTTCGCTTGGGGCTGCCTGCTTCGGCATCGTGCGCGAGGTGCGCTGCGGCTGCGGGAAATCTGGAGCGGGTAGCGGGAATCGAACCCGCATATTCAGCTTGGAAGGCTGCTGCTCTACCACTGAGCTATACCCGCGCCTTTCAGTCAAGCATCGGATCCGCTCCGACGCTCGCTCTGCGTTTCAGGGCTTCCGGGCCGGCAGTGGTGGAGAGGGTTGGATTTGAACCAACGTAGGCATAGCCAACGGATTTACAGTCCGTCCCCTTTAACCACTCGGGCACCTCTCCAGTCTGCCGCCAGAGCCATGCAACGAGGCATCGACGCGTCGCGGCTGCCAAAGCAGCCCTTCCGCGAAGCGCCTTATGGCGGCAGCGCCCAAAACTGTCAACCGCAACAGCCCGGCAAAAAGCGCTGAATCTCACGCCTCGCCCGACAAGCAGCTTCTGCGGCTGTATCCATGACCGGACGACACGGCTATAGAAGCCGGCCATGAGCAACGATAACAAATCCAAGACCCCTAAAGACACCCACTACGCCAAGCTGCGCCGCGCGCATCGCGACGAGAAGAGCGGCGGCGCGCCAGCGTTCAGGCCGCGCCAGCCGGTGCCGCCCGGCGAGAACCCGGCGGATGGGCTGGTGCGGCTCTACGGGCTGCACACGGTGCGGGCCGCACTCGACAATCCGCGCCGCAAAATCAAGAAGATGCTGGTGACGCGCAACGCTGCCGAGCGACTGGCAATCGCCGATCTCGGCGCTTTGCCCTTCAAGGCGGAACTGGTCGAACCAAGGGACATCGACAAGGTCACCGGCTCCGATGCCGTGCACCAGGGCGTGCTGATCGAGGCCGAGCCGCTGAAACCGAAACGCCTCGATGCGCTCGGCGACACCAGGCTGGTGCTGGTGCTCGACCAGATCACCGATCCGCACAATGTCGGCGCGATCCTGCGCTCGGCGGTCGCCTTCGGCGCCGGCGCACTGATCACCACGGCGCGCCACAGCCCGCAGGAATCCGGCGTGCTGGCAAAGTCGGCTTCCGGCGCGCTCGAACACATCGATCAGATCGAGGTGAAGAACCTCGCCGATGCGCTGGAGCAGCTGCACGAGGCCGGATTCCAGACGATCGGCCTGGATTCAGACGGGCCGGCGGAGCTCGAAACGAGCTTTGCCGGAGAAAAGATCGCGTTGGTACTTGGCGCCGAGGGCAAAGGCCTGCGCCAGAAAACGCGCGAGACGGTGACGACGCTGGCCCGGCTCGACATGCCCGGCGCCATCCGCTCGCTCAACGTGTCGAATGCCGCGGCGGTGGCGCTTTATGCGGCGAGGAAATTTTTGAAAGAGTGAATGGTGAATGGTGAATGGTGAATGGTGAATGGTGAATGGTGAGACTGTGCGTAAGTCGTGACCAATTTACTACCAACTACTCACCTATCTGCAACTGACTACCTATTCACTATTCACTATTCACTATTCACCCACTTCACATCCCGCCATTCGCTCCAGCGCCTTGACCAGCGCCGAATGATCCTCCTTTGACCCGCCATTCGCCGCGCACGAGTTGAACAATTGCTGCGTCGTTGAAGTGTTGGGCAGGGCGACGCCGAGCGCTTTCGCGCCTTCAAGGGCGAGATTCAGGTCCTTCTGGTGGAGTTCGATGCGGAAGCCGGGCGCGAAAGTGCGCTTGATCATACGCTCGCCATGCACTTCCAGGATGCGCGAGTTTGCGAGCCCGCCCAGCAGCGCCTGCCTGACCTTGGCCGGGTCGGCGCCGGCTTTCGATGCAAAAACCAGCGCTTCGGCGACGGCCTCGATGGTCAGCGCGACGACGATCTGATTGGCGACCTTGGTGATCTGGCCGACGCCGTTGGGTCCGACCAAAGTGATGTTCTTGCCTATCTTCTCGAAGATAGGCCTGGCGCGTTCGAAGGCTGTTTCCTCGCCGCCGACCATGATGGTCAGCGACGCCGCCTTGGCGCCGACCTCGCCGCCCGACACCGGCGCATCGAGATAGTCGCAGCCGACATCGTTGATCTTTTTTGCGAATTCCTTGGTCTCGATCGGCGAGATCGAGCTCATGTCGATGATCAGCTTGCCTCTTGTCAGCCCGGACGCGACGCCGTTTTCGCCGAACAGCACATCGGCCACCTGCGGCGTGTCGGGAACCATGGTGATGACAATGTCCGCCGTTTTCGCGACGGCGCTGTGGCCAGAGACGGTCTTCAGACCCTTGGCGACGAGATCGGCCGGCGGCTTCGAGCGATGATTGCTGGCGACGACGGTGTAGCCCGCATCGAGCAGATGCCCCGCCATCGGCGCACCCATGATGCCGAGGCCGATAAAGCCGATGGTGTCCATTGTTGTTCTCCGCTTCTTGTTAAGGCGGCGATGCGTAGCGTCTATGCCGCCGCCTGCCCGGCCAACTCCCGAAACCACCCCAGTCCGGCTTCCGTTCCGCCCTTCGGCTTGTATTCCGCCCCAACCCAACCGGAATAGCCGATGCGGTCGATGTGGCTGTACAGGAAGGGAAAATTGATCTCGCCCGTCCCCGGCTCATGACGGCCGGGATTGTCCGCAAGCTGGATATGCGCGATGCGGTCGAGGTTTGCCTCGATGGTACGGGCGAGATCCCCCTCCATGATCTGCATGTGATAGATGTCGTATTGAAGGAACAGGTTCTTCGAGCCGACGCGGTCGATCAGCGCCAGGGCCTGATCCGAGTAATTCAGGAAGAAGCCCGGAATGTCGCGGGTGTTGATCGGCTCGATCAGCAGCCTGATGCCGGCCTGCTCCAGCTTTTCCGCCGCGAAAGCCAGGTTTTCGGCAAACACGTCTTCCAGCACGGAGCGATCGACGCCCTGCGGCGCGATGCCGGCGAGGCAATTGACCTGCTCGCAGCCGAGCGCGTGCGCATAGGTGACGACCTTGGCAATGCCTTGCCGGAACTCCGGGATGCGGTCCGGCAGGATCGCAATGCCGCGCTCGCCCTTGGCCCAGTCGCCGGCAGGCAGGTTGAACAGGACCTGCGTCAACCCGTTCTTCTTCAACCTGGCCGCGACGACATCCGGCGCATGGTCATAGGGACCGATATACTCGACGCCCTTGAAGCCCGCGCGGGCAGCGGCATCGAAGCGGTCGAGAAAGTCATGCTCGCCAAAGAGCATCGAAAGATTGGCTGAAAACCGTGGCATGGCAGTAGTTCCTCATATGCGGCTTAATCGAGCATGACGATCGCCGTGGGGGCATCTTCATGGCGCTCGGCAAGCTCCTCGAATTCGGTGATCTTGTCGATTTCGGTGCCCATTGAAACATTGGTGACGCGCTCGAGGATGAATTCGAGCACCACCGGAACCTGGTGCTGGTTCATCAGGCGCTTTGCCTCTTCGAAGGCACCGGCGAATTCCTCCGGCCTGCGCACCCGGACTGCCTTGCAGCCCATCGCCTCGGCAACCGCGACGTGATCGACGCCATAGCCAGCTTCGGCATCGCCCTGTCGATTGACGTTCTCGAAGGCCAGGCTGACTTCGAAATCCATCGAAAACCCGCGCTGCGCCTGGCGGATCAGCCCGAGATAGGCGTTGTTCACCACGACATGGATGTAGGGCAATCTGTGCTGTGCGCCGGCCGCCAGTTCCTCGATCATGAACTGGAAATCATAGTCGCCGGACAATGCCACAATTGTGCGGTCCGGATCGGCGGCGCGAACGCCGAGCGCTGCCGGCAATGTCCAGCCGAGCGGTCCGGCCTGGCCGCAATTGATCCAGTTGCGCGGCTTGTAGACATGCAGGAATTGCGCCCCGGCGATCTGCGACAGGCCGATCGTGGTGACATAGGTGGTGTCGCGGCCGAACGCCTTGTTCATCTCCTCGTAGACGCGCTGCGGCTTCAGCGGCACCTGGTCGAAGTGGGTCTTGCGCTTCATCGTCTTCTTGCGCTGCCGGCATTCGCCGGCCCAGCCCGACCAGTCGCGCAATTTTCCGGCCGTCCTCCACTCGGTGGCGACGTCGAGCAGCATCTTAAGCGCTGCACCGGCATCCGAGACGACGCCAAGGTCCGGTGCGAAGACGCGGCCGATCTGCGTCGGCTCGATATCGACGTGGATGAACTTCTTGCCCTTGGTGTAGACATCGACCGAACCGGTGTGGCGGTTGGCCCAGCGGTTGCCGATGCCGAAAACGAGATCGGCCTCGAGCATCGTCGCATTGCCGTAGCGATGCGAGGTCTGCAGTCCGCACATGCCGGCCATCAGGCGGTGGTCGTCGGGGATCGCGCCCCAGCCCATCAGCGTCGGAATGACAGGCACACCAGTGACTTCGGCGAATTCTATCAACAGGTCCGACGCATCGGCGTTGATAATGCCGCCGCCAGCGACGATCACGGGCTTTTCCGCCGCGTCGAGCATCTTCAGCGCCTTCTCCGCCTGAGCGCGCGACATTGCCGGCTTGAACGGCACCAGCGGCTCGTAGGCATCGATGTCGAACTCGATCTCCGCCAGTTGCACATCGACCGGCAGGTCGACCAGCACCGGCCCCGGCCGCGACGAGCGCATCAGATGGAACGCCTTCTGCAGCGCCATCGGCACCAGATAAGGTTCCATGACGGTGACCGCCCATTTGGCCACGGGTGCGGCGATGGCCGCGATATCGACGGCCTGAAAATCCTCCTTGTTGAGACGCGCCCGCGGCGCCTGCCCGGTGATGCAGAGGATGGGGATAGAATCGGCGGCGGCCGAATAGAGGCCGGTGATCATGTCGGTGCCGGCCGGACCCGAAGTGCCGATGCACAGACCGATATTGCCCGATCTGGCGCGGGTAAACCCTTCCGCCATATGCGAGGCCGCCTCGACGTGCCGCGCAAGGATGTGGCGGATGGTGCCCCTCGCCTTCAGCGCCGAATAGAGCGGGTTGATCGCAGCACCCGGCACGCCGAAGGCACACGAGATGCCTTCCTTTTCGAGAACGAGAACCGCTGCGTCGACTGCGCGCATCTTGGCCATGTCAGCCTCCACGGAATTGTTGATGGCTGATGATGCCAGTGCGTCGATTATTTTTCAATTTTTTCAGAATATTTTTTCATTTCTAGGGAACGGCTCTTGCTGCTTGAATTGATTGGCCTTTCTGTTTTCCATAAATTAGCTTCGCCGGCGGATGAAAAACTTTTTCATTGCTTGTTGGGCGAACAGAGCGGAGAATGGCCTGATGGAAACCACCGAAAAACGTCAGCGCGGCCGGCCGCGCGCTTTCAACGGGCCGTCCGAGGCCGCCTCGGTGCAGTCGCTGGACCGGGCGCTGCGCATCCTGGCAATCGTCGCCGATGGCAGCGGCCTGTCGTTGAGCGAGATCGCCGCCGGTTCCGGCCTGCCGGCATCCACCGCCTACCGCATGCTGACGACGCTGGAGAACCATGGCATGGTCGAGTTCGAAGGCACCGACCAGCTGTGGTCGATCGGCGTCGAGACCTATCGCATGGGCGCAGCGTTCCTGCGCCGCCGCAAGCTGGTCGACCGCGCCCGTATCGTCATGCAGGAATTGATGGAGAAGACCGGCGAGACCGCCAATCTCGGCGTCGCCGAGGACGATTGCGTGGTCTTCGTCAGCCAGGTCGAGACGCACCAGGCGATCCGCGCCTTCTTCCGGCCGGGCACGCGAAGTTCCTTTCATGCCTCGGGCATCGGCAAGGCGGTGCTGGCGCATCTCGAGCCGGAGCGCGTTGCCACCATACTGCGCCAGGCCGGGCTGGAGCGCTTCACCGAAAACACGTTGTCCGACATCTCGGCGCTCGCCCGCGATCTGGTGACGATCAAGCTGCGCGGCTGGTCGGTCGATGACGAGGAGCGGCATCCAGGTATGCGCTGTGTCGCCGCCGCCATCTTCAACGAATTCGGCGAACCGATCGGCGGCGTCTCGGTCTCCGGGCCGACGGTACGGGTCACACCGGAGCGGCTGGCCGAAATCGGCCCGCTGGTGCGCGATGCAGCAGCGCAGGTGACTAGGATGATCGGCGGCCTGCCGACCCCTCCCGGCCTTGGCAGCGAACCGAGCGCATGGCAGCGCTGACCAGCGCCGAATGGTGCGACATCTGCCAGGATGGCCAGAGCTAGCCCCCGGGCACCGCGCTCTTGGTCGACAGGTCGTAGAAATCAAGCAGCATCGCCAGCCCAACTCCGCAGGCGGTGAAGATGAGGCCGGCAATGAAGATACGATTGGCGCGTTCATAAACGCGCCGTTGTAGAGACGTTATGTCGAGCAGCAACCGCAGCGCTCGTATCTGCAGGGCAATGCCGATCAAAATCGGCACGACGGCAGCCAGGTGATAGATTTCCCATGGTATCGGGTTGGCGGCCCAATGCGTGATGAAGCCCAGCGAGAACGCCAGCAGGATGCCGACGGTGGTGATTGTGCCGTTGCGGAAAACCGTCTCGATCGGCTCTTCGTTCGGATCGTGCTCGCCCAAGCGCCCTCTCTCCCTGTTTCGGCTCGGCAGTAGATTAGGCTGTCGGGAAATCCCTGTACATCGGCAAGAGTGTTGGTGAATGCTGAAGCGGCATCCGATCTCGCCTTAAGCGATGTTCGACAGGACAGAGAGGCTGACGGAGCGCGACTTTATTCCAGCTTGGGTTCCTCGCCCCACGGAGGTGGGGAGAGGAACCCAGGTCCTAAGAGGTCGGAGGAACAACCCCTCTGCCCTGCCACTCAGACACGCAGAAAAAGGGGCAGTGGGGGTGCCCCTTCTTCCGGTTGCCTGAAACGGTCGCCTCCTCTCAAGCTGGCATAGTGGCTCTCAAAGCCGGCAGCGATGGCGATAACCGTCGTAGCCGATATAGGTGTCCGAGTACGGGTCGTAGCTCTGGTAGCGATTGAGGCAGCGCCGGACGTGCCACGAGCCGCCGTCTTCCTCGATATAGACGGTGCGCGGCTGGGCCAGCGCACTGCCGAACAGGAAGCCGCCGACGCCTGCGGCAATACCGATGCCGAGGTGCTTGTGGTTTTGATGGGCGGCCGAAGGCTGACGGGTGCCGAGCAGTGTGCTGGCGGCGACGGCGGTGGCGATGACGCCGGAAACGAGTGTGCGTGTGAACATGACGATCTCCTTGCTTCGTTGACCGAGGCGATCCATCCGCCTCTTGATGATCTGTCGTCGCGGCAAGGACAAAGGTTGATCGAGGCGACCCATTCGCCTCTGACCCTCAGTCGGTGCGGCGCGGGAAAGGTGGAGATCAGAAGGAGCGAATAGCGAATAGCGAGCAGGGAAAGCCAGGAACGCCACGTACCACTCGCTACGTTGCTATTCGCTATTCACTATTCGCTACTCGCTCTTTTCACATCCCCGTGACATGGCGCAGCCAGAAGGCGAGCGCGATGAAGCCGATGATGGTGGTGACGCCGGTCCAGTCGACATTGGCCTTCTTCACATCTCTGATGATCTTCACCAGCAGCATCCAGGCCACGAAGATGATCGGGAGAATGATGACAAATCTGATCATGCGGCACCCCTGCTCGAAGCGATTGCACCGTTTCCATATGTAGGAAGCAATCAGGCGCTTTTCAGGATGCCCCTCGCCGACGGCCCATGTGACATGCCGGGCAAAACGGAGTTTTGTCTTTACTGGCGCAGCAAATATGTTAACCGGAGCGCCGTGCCCTTGTAGCTCAGCTGGTAGAGCAGCGGTTTTGTAAACCGAAGGTCGGCGGTTCGATCCCGTCCGGGGGCACCAGCACGGGCTTCTTGAGACCTCCGGGGCGCTTGATATCTGCTCATCCCCGATATCCACAGGCCGGGGCCGTCAGGATCGGTAGCACATCAGCTTCAACGCATATATTCCCTGGCGGAAACCATAGTTCCCTAGCGGAAAACCTAGGAGTTGTCGTTGGAGCAGAAACGCACGACCGCCCCCTTCGTCAGCGGCATGTTTGGTGGCGTTGTCGTCTTCGCCTTGGCGTTCGGCTTCCGTTTCCTGGTAAGTCCCGATCCTGATCCTGCATCAAGAGCAACCACAAGCCTTTCGGTACTGGCATTCGCCATTTGCTTCGGCGCGGCATTCCTTCGCGAGCATCGACGCCAGATTGCCGCCGCCAGAGAATTCTTAAGCCGCCCAAGATCGTATTAGGCTGAGGACTCATAAGCGAAGCGACGATCTGATGATCGCCAAAGCCATGCTCGACAAGAAGGCGCCGCTGGCACTTTCATCGGTATTGACGGGCTTTGGCGCCAGCGGCCTGGCGGAGAAACTCTACGAACATTTCAATATGCCGCAAAGGCGATAGTGAAGGCAGCTTGGAGGCAACGCCTCGCGCGGGCGAGGACAATCGCCAGCGCCGAATGTCGGAATTGGGCGCCAGCTCGGCGCATTTCATGGCGCCTCCCTCACGCCCAGGCATGAAGCTGTCCTTGTTGACTCGAGGAGTATTTGCATGCGTGGTCATTGCTTATGCGGCGCTATTGCCTTTGAAGTCGATGGCCCGGCACAGGCCTGCGTGGTCTGTCATTGTGAAAGTTGTCGGCGGCAATGTTCTGCGCCGATGACCACCTATATTGGCGTCTTGAACGGCCAATGGCGATGGCTGGGCAAGCTACCGAAGGTATTCAACTCTTCTCCCGGTGTGGAAAGAACATTTTGCGATCACTGTGGTACGCCGCTGTCCTTCCGCTCAAAGAACATGTCTGATGTCATGCATTTTTTTGCGGCGGCGATGGAGGAGCCAGAAAAATTTGCACCTACGCTGCATGTCGCTTTTGAGGAGAAGCTCCCTTGGTTGAAACTCGCCGACAATCTACCGACTCGTTTTGGGCCTGACTATACGAAAGATTAGGACGGTACGTACCGGGAGCGTCGGGATCGCCAGAAAGTTCCCGTGAAATTGCCGGCTTAGCCTGAACCAGAACAGGCTCAAGCATCTCCTACCAGGAGACGCCGAGCTCATTCCTGTCTTGCTTTTTGCTGGGCCATAGGTTCGTCCCGCCTCCCGACGGCCACTTAACAGCATTCGATTAAATTGCTCCAGTGTATATTAGCACTCGCTCAATTAAGCGCGCCGACAATGCCCGTGCGGCGGGCCAAAAACCAAAGGTGTTGTCATGCGTAGTGATTTCGCCGCGGCGCGCGAGCTTTTGGAGTGCGCACAAAACCGCCTCTGCGGCGCGGATGAAACGAGCCAACGCGTCAACCAGGCCCTCGACGCGCTGATTGAAGAAATAGCCATCGCGGAATTCCGCAAGGCGCCACTGACGGTCGTGCCGTTTCCGCGAGCGCGCCCGCCTAAGCATGTCCGATAGAGCGCTGATCGCCCGCGTTGACGAAGAGCCGGCAACTAGTGTTTCCGCAATCGCTCGTTCGAGCGGTCGTTGAACCGCCAACCCGTTAACCGTAAGCTTGCCGGCAGCGGTGCTCTGAAACCCGGAGCTGATCCATGTCACGCTGTGGAGATGTCTACGAGAACAAGGTGACCGGCGAATATGCGGTCATCCTGCGTGGCACCGAAGACCGCGGCCAGGGACCTGGCATCGCTCATCTGACCGCCCGACCGGGAGCCGCAGTGGTGGGCGAGCACTACCACCCGAACCTGACGGAGCGGTTTGCCGTCCTCGGCGGCCGGCTCGACGCTCGCATGGCCGGGAAGACTTTGTCCCTGGGGCCCGGCCAATCCGCCACGGTCGAAGCAGGCGTCGCACATGATTGGTGGAACAGCAGCAAAACCGAAGAAGCGCATGTGCTGGTCGAAGTCGACCGGGCGCCAGGTGCAGACAATGTCGACCCGAACCGTTTCGAGCTGCTGATCGGCATGCTCTTCGGCCTGGCCAATGCCGGCAAGGTGGACAGAAAAGGCAGGCCTTCGCCGCTTCAGGCAGCGGTCATCGCCAGGGAATTTGCCGACGTGATCGTCTTCACGCACCCGCCACCTGCTATTCAGCGAGTGGCGCTGGGGATCCTGGCGCCACTCGGCCATCTGCTTGGCTATCGCGCGATCGACCCCGGCTACTGCAAGCCGCACGGGCATGTCACGCCGGCGCCTGAAATCCTCGCTCGAGCAGGCCTACAGGCCGGGTGATCCGGGTCGATGCAGCGCGCCCGGCATTTTTTGTCGGCTGCCATACATAGGGCTCGCGGCAAGCTCAGGAAGCACTCGCGACCCGACCGGATATCGCGGCCCGGTCGAACGTGTTTCTCACCCTGACCGACTTGTAGACGTAGGCGACCCAGATCCCGGTCAGGACAAAAGAAACTGCGGGCATTACCAGCGCATCCCCTGCAAGCACCAAGCTCACAGGAGCGCTCATAACCGCTGAGATCCATGTCGTGTCCAGAATAAATACGATTGGTATTGCAAACCATTGATACAGGAACAGCTGCTTGAAACGGGAACTCCGCCGGAGCATTGCAACGAACACAACCAGCTGGAGCACCAGAAACGCCAGCAACAGGGCGACCTCGCCGTAGACCGCCAAGGCGCCGTTGGGGAGCGTCATTAGCTGTCGATAGCCCCCGCTCGAAGAGAACAGCTCAGCCAGCGTGCGGAAAGGTGCCAAGCACTGTCCAATCGCCAGCAGCATAAGCCAGCCTCCAAAACCGACGAGAGCCGAAGGATCCTGTAATGGCTTTGCGGCTGACCGAACGGCAAAGAAAACGGGCACGCCGATCAGCAGCAGCAGTATAGCCCAATGCCAGATGGAAATCCGCATCCAATCCCTCCCTTGATGCCCGTTAAGGTTGTAGCAGATTTCAATCTCAACTCAAGAGGCAATATCGAGTGGAGCGCTGCTTGCAAGATCCGTCAACACTATATTTCTGGCACGACACTTTCCGGCAGGATGCCATGTCGCGAACTCTGATCGTCGTTGGTCTCAGCATAGTCGCCATAGGCCTGCTGTGGCCTTGGTTGGCCCGCTCCGGCCTTGGCAGGCTGCCCGGCGATATCGTGATCGAGCGTGAGAACTTCAGGCTTTATGTCCCTATCACCACGGCGATACTGGTCAGCATCGTGCTCTCGGCCATTCTATGGCTGATCAACCGTTAGGCGATACTCCGGCTGCGGCGATTTGTGTTGCTGGTCCTACTCGCCCTTGATCGTCTTACACCCCAATCGCCGCCACCAATATCCGGTTCTGCCTGCGTATCGCCGTGCGCAATTCTGCAATCCTCGCCTCCTCGCGCTTCACGAACTCGATGAACATCATGTTCATGTTGTTGAAGATGAGTTCGCCGAGTGCGGGACCATCGATGTCGCGGCGCACCAGGCCGAGCGCCTGTAGCCTGGCGATCAGCGCGCGAATCTGCTCGGTCAGTGCCCGGTCGAGCGCCGTGTAGGCCTGGCCGAACGGGCTGTCCGGCAGTTGCGTCGAGATCGCCATCGCCTGCCGCCACATCTCCTTGCTGAGATAATGCAGCGAATGTTCGATATAGATGCCGAGCAGCGTATCGAGAGCGTCGCCGACATTGGCTGGCGGGTTGGCGACGACGCCGCGCCCGGCATTCAGCACCTCGTTGACCTCCATCGAAACGATCGCGCCGAGGATGTCGCCCTTGTTCTGGTAGTAGTTGTAGATCGTGCCGACCGAGACTTCGGCCTGCGCGGCGATAGTTTCGATCTTAGCGCCTTCATAGCCGGCATCGCGGAAAAGCGCCGCCGCCGCCTCGATGATGCGGCGGTGCCGATCCGCCTTCTGCCTTGCCCGCAATCCGTTCATAGCGGCTGTTTGCCACAAAAACAGAATTGACTCAATTTTAGAATTGGTTCAATTTTTTGCTACAAGCCAAAAAGGCAAGGGAGAACACTCGATGTCCGTCAATCCAAAGACCCCCAATCCAACCGTCAGGAATCCGCTTTCTTTTCTGAAGAGCTATCTCCAAGGCGCGTGCGCCGCCGCAGCACTGCTGCTGGCGGCTGGCAGCCTCGCTCAGGCGCAGGACCTCAACGCGCTGATCTGGTGCGATCACGCCGATCCGGCGCTGTTGCAGCCGTTCGAGGAGGCGAACGGCGTCAAGGTCAATGTCAAGGAGTTCGAAGGCACCGGCGCCGGCCTGGCCATCGTCGAACAGTCGCAGCCGGGCGACTGGGACGTGATGGTGATCGACAGCATCGACATACCGCGGGGCGTCGAAAAAGGCCTGTTCGAACCGCTACCGGAAGATAAGCTGCCGTTGGCCGATCTGTTTCCGCAGGTGAAGATGGATAGCTCCACCGTCGTCGACGGCAAGCGTTACGGCATCACCGAAAAGTTCGGCTACAACACGATCGGCTACAACAAGACCAAGGTCGACCCGGCCGACATGCAGTCGCTTGCCGCGCTGACCGGCGACAAATACAAGGGCAAGATCGCCATCTACGATTATTACCTGCCGGTCATCGGCATGGCCGCACTGGCGATCGGTAAGAAGACTGCGGAACTGACCGAAGCTGACCTTCCCGCCATCAAGGAAGAGCTGCTCAAAATGAAGGCCAACGCCAAGCTGGTCGGCGAAGTGACCGCCAGCCAGACGGCGCTGGCGACAGGCGAGGTCGACATACTGGTCGGCGGCGGCGAATGGGTGACGGCTGGGCTGGCCAAGGAAAACCCTGCCCTCGACTTCTCTATTCCGAAAGAAGGCGCGGTGCTGTGGTCGCAGTCGCTGGCAATGTTCAAGGATTCCAAGAACAAGGATCTGGCGCTTAAATTCATCCAGTACATTATGAGCCCCGAAGGGCAGGCGCGGCTCGCCACCTCGTCCTGCTATTGGGGCATGCCGGCCAACAGCAAGGCGGCCCTGAGCGACGAGCAGAAGAAGATCCTGCGCTTCGACGAGCAGCCGGAATTCCTCGCCCGCGCCCAGGCCTATCCGGCGCCGAATGCCGATCTCGACAAGAAGATGCAGGACGTCTGGACCGAAATGCTGCAGGCGCAATGACCGGCTGCCGGTCGTGAACGCCGCCAACAGCGGGCGCGCCCTGCCCTGGGCGCTGGTCACGCCGGCGCTCGGCTGGACGTTGCTGTTCTTCGTGCTGCCCTTCGTCGCCATGGCGGTATCTAGCCTGACGGCGCACGAAGGCGGCGGCTTCACGCTGTCCAACTACAGCCAATTCTTTGCCAATCAGTCCTACTGGCAGGCGATGGTGAACTCGCTACAGGTCACAGCGATCGTCACCATTATCTCGGTGCTGCTTGCCTATCCCTTTGCCTGGATTCTGGCCGAACAGGTGCCGGAGCGCTGGCAGCGGCTGGCGCTGATGCTGGCGGTGCTGCCCTTCTGGACCTCCTATGTCGTGCGCTCCTATTCGTGGCTGCTGGTGCTGGCACAGAACGGCGTCGTCAACCGCGCGTTGACCGGCTCCGGCCTGTTCGGCGAACCGCTGCAACTCGCCAATACGCGTTTGGCCACCATCACCGGCTTCGTGCATTTCTTCGTCATGCTGTTGACGCTGACGATCTTCGCCAATCTGAAGCAGCTCAGCCCCAGCTACCGCAAGGCCGCCGCCGACCTCGGCGCCGGGCCGCTGCGGACTTTCCTGCATGTCGTTCTGCCGCTGACCTTGCCTGGCATCATGGTCGGTGCCTTCCTCACCTTTGTGCTGTGCATCGGCGACTACATCACGCCGCAGATCCTCGGCGGCAACAACGAGCTTTTGATGCCGCAGCTCGTCATGATGCAGATCGGCCGGCGCGGCGACTTTCCGCTCGCCTCGGCGCTGTCGATCATCCTGATGGCGGTGGTCACCATCGCCTACCTCGCCTGCGCCCGCTGGCTGAAGATCGAGCGGGCCTGACCATGCGCGCTTTCATCCGCCTCGTCTCCGGCCTTTACGCCATCGCAATCTACGGCTTCATATTTCTGCCGGTCGTCGTTCTGGTGCTGTTTTCGCTGCAGGCAACCTCGTTTCCGATCCCGCCCTTCACCGGGCCGTCGCTGCGCTGGTACGAGGCCGTGCTCGCCGACACGCGGCTGACTTCGGCGCTGGTCAATTCGCTGCTGGTGGCGGTCGTCTCCTCGGCTGTCGCCGTCACGCTCGGCTTTCTCTCCGCCTGGGGTTTTGCGCGCTTCGCCTTGCCGGGCTCGGGCCTGATGCGCGGGCTGATCACCTTGCCCTTGACCGTCAGCTATCTCATCATCGGCATGGGGCTGCTGGTGCTGTTCAACTGGACCGGCATACCGAAATCGCTACTTGCCGCCGGCATCGGCCATGTCGTGATCAACCTGCCGCTCTGCTTTGCCATCATCTACAGCCAGATGGGCGACCACCAGATCAATATCGAGCGCGCCGCGCGCGATCTCGGCGCCGCCGAATGGAAGGTGCTGCTTTTGATTACCGTACCCGTTATGGCGCCGGCGATCTTCGCCGGCTTCTTCCTGTCGATGACCTTCTCCTGGGACGAATTCGTCATCTCGTTCCTGCTGACGCGCTTCGACACGACGCTGCCGGTCGAGATCTGGAACCTGCTGCGCTCCGGCCTCAATCCCAAGACCAACGCCGTCGGCTCGCTGGTCTTCGCCGTCTCCATCGTACTGGTGGTATTGTTCGAGCTGATGCTGTTGCGGAGGAAGCCGGCATGAGTGCGCCACTGGTCGATATAAGCTCGGTCTCGCATCGCTTCGGCCAGCTCACCGTGCTGAAGAACGTCTCGCTGACGATCGAGCCGGGCAGCTACACGATCCTGCTCGGGCCATCCGGCTCCGGCAAGACGACGCTTCTGTCCATCCTCGGCGGCTTCGTCACACCGAGCGAAGGCAAGGTGCTGATCCGCGGCGAGGACTGCACCGCAGTGCCACCGGCGAAGCGGCCGACGACGACCGTGTTCCAGGATTATGCGCTGTTCCCGCACATGAGCGTCGGCAGCAACGTCGGCTTCGGTCTGCGCATGCAGGGTGTCGATGGCGCAACCCGGGCAGCAAGGGCACGCGAGGCGCTGGCGCTGGTTGGCCTCGCCACCGCCTTCGACAAGAAGCCGCATCAGCTTTCCGGCGGCCAGCGGCAGCGCGTGGCGCTGGCGCGCGCCCTGGTGGTCGAGCCGGCGGTGCTGTTGCTCGACGAGCCGCTCGGCGCGCTCGACCTGAAATTGCGCCGGCAGATGCAGGACGAGTTGAAGGCGATCCAGAAACGCGTCGGCACCGCCTTCATCCACGTCACCCACGACCAGGAAGAGGCGATGGCGCTGGCCGATCATTGCGTGGTGATGAATGACGGGCGCATCGAGGACGAAGGACCGCCCGAGCGTGTCTATGCACGGCCGGCGACGCGCTTTTCCGCGACCTTCATGGGCGAAAGCACGCTGATATCGGGAACGGTGACGGAGGCGAAGAGCGGCAAGCTCACCGTCACCACGAAGCTTGGGTCGCTCTCCGTGCCTGGCACATTGCCGGCCGGCTCGACCGTTGCGCTGGCCGTCCGGCCGGAGCATCTTATCCTCGGCGCAACCAGTGGCGGCGTGGCGCTTGGCACGGTCAAGGTGAGCGATGTCGTCTTTCAGGGCAGCTTCAAGCGTGTTCTGGGGACCTCCGCGACCGACCCGGCGCTGCATTTCATCGCCAAGGTTCCCTCGGCATCGGCCGTCCAGCCGGGCGACGTGGTCGCGGTATCGTGCGATGCTGGCGACATCATCCTGCTTGCGGACTGAACATGAGCACGCTTCCAACCATCGACGCCGGCCACTGGTACGAAACGATCCGCATGGGAGATGACGTGACGCTGATCCACGAGCCGTGGATCAAGCCGTTCTTCCGCTGCAACATCTGGCATGTGCGCGGCCGCGACAGCGATCTTCTGTTCGACACCGGCCTCGGCCATTTCAGCTTGCGGCGCCACGTGCCGCTGCTGACGGAGCGCAAGCTCACCTGCGTGGCCAGCCACACGCATTTCGACCATATCGGCTGCCATCACGAATTTCCCGACCGCTGCGTGCACCCGGCCGAGGCCGGGATCCTCGCCGACCCGCGCAACGAATGGACGGTTGCCGACCGCTATGCCACCGACGAGATGTTCGACGGCATGCCGCAAGGCTGGGACACGAAGCGCTACCGGATCCTGCCCGCACCGGCCGACCGGTTGCTCGAGCAAGGCGATATCCTCGATCTCGGCGACCGTGCCTTCGAGGTGATCCACACGCCCGGTCATTCACCCGGCGGCGTTGCGCTCTACGAAAACAGGACGGGCATCCTGTTTTCCGGCGACATCATCTATGACGGCCCGCTGATCGACGACGTCTATCACTCCGATATCGACGACTATGTCGAAACGCTGCTGCGCCTGCGCGATTTCGATGTCTCGGTCGTGCATGGCGGCCATTTCCCGAGCTTCGGGAGAGTCCGCTATCGCCAGCTTGTCGACGAGTATCTCGCGCAAAAGCGCCAGGCCGGCTGTCATCTGCTCGCCCGTTAAGGACCAGCGTAGTAACGTCAAAGCGCCCTTTGCGGACAGGGTGTCCCCGCCGCGTCGCCGCAGCGTGAGGCGGTGGGCTGCGGTCTAAAACTCTTCTCTTCCGACTGGCGCACCAGTTCCGCGAAAGCCAGGGCAAAACTTGCCAGCATCAGGAAGACGATAATCAAGCGTGCCAGCGGCAATAGATCGGCCTCGACTGGTTAGCCCCCACGCCGCCCGTCCGCTGCCGGCTAACATGATCGATCCGGCTTTACGAGGGCTTAAGGCGGGCCTTAACCATCACATCATTTTGTCCTCCGACACGATGCGCGAGTGCGCCATGTTCGGCCGCCATATCAAGACACCTCCCGCCCTTTGCAGAAATGCCCACCCATGCTAACCCGGCGCTGGCGCGGCCCAGCAACCGGTCGCCGCCAATCGGTCGCCAAACGGTCGTCGCCAATCGGTTGTCGTTGAGAGCCATGAGCAAAACCGCCAACCGTTTCGCCTTCGTCTCATCCGGTACAGCCGACGCCAATGCGGCGCTGGAAAGCCTTTCTGCGCGTTACGGCCAGGCATCCGTCGAAGAAGCCGGGATCGTCGTGGCGCTCGGCGGCGACGGCTTTCTGCTGCAGACCCTGCGTGAGACGATGAGCACGGGAAAGAAGGTCTACGGCATGAACCGTGGCACCATCGGTTTCCTGATGAACGAATACCGCGCCAGCGGCTTGACCGGGCGCATCGCGGCGGCCATTGCCGAAACGATCCGCCCGCTGGAGATGCAGGCAGTTACGGCGGAGGGCGAGACGATTTCGGCGCTGGCGATCAACGAGGTCGCGCTTTGGCGCCAGTCCTACCAGACCGCCAAGATCCGCATCACCGTGGATGGGCAAGAGCGGCTGGAGGAATTGCACTGCGACGGCGTGATGATTGCGACGCCGGCCGGCTCGACCGCATACAATCTGTCCGCGCACGGGCCGATCCTGCCGCTCGACGCTCCGCTGCTGGCGCTGACTCCGGTCAGCCCGTTTCGTCCGCGCCGCTGGCGCGGCGCGCTGCTCTCCAACAAGGCGAGTGTGCGTTTCGACATTCTGGAGCCGGAAAAGCGGCCGGTGAACGCCGCCGCCGACCACACCGAGGTCAAGGCGGTGACGACGGTCACGGTAAGGGAATCGCCGACGGCAACGGCGACGCTGCTGTTCGATCCCAACCATTCGTGGAACGAGCGCATTCTCGCCGAACAGTTCAGGTATTAAACGACAAAAGTAAAACCCGGCACGAGGCCGGGTCCAGTGCAACACAAAGTCTCGCCGCAACCGATCCTTACGATTAGAACTTGTAGTTCAGGCCGACAACTCCGGTGTGTATCCGGACCTTTGCCTCGACATTCTCGCCGCCGTCGACCGTATAATCGCCCTTGCCTAGATCGAAATACTTGTATTCGCCCTTGAGCGACCAGTGATCATTAAAGGCATATTCCAGGCCCGCACCCAGCGTCCAGCCTGCTTTGGTCTTCGTGGTATCGTTCGTCCCGACGGGACCACTGGTGCCAATCTCTATGGTTCCATAGCCGAGACCACCGGTACCGTAAATCAGCAGCCTGTCCATCGTGTAGCCAATTCGACCCCGCAACGAACCGAGCATCTTTACATCGGACTCGCAAGTGTAGGCTGGGTTTGGGCAAGATGTGTCCCCATCGATCTTGGCGGCCGCGATATCCGCCTCGATACCATAGACTATATTTCCGCTCTGGAAATTGTAGCCGGCCTGAACGCCGCCTAGAGCACCGCTGCCATCGTGATCAGCCGTCGCCCCGTTAAGGCTATATTCCCAGTCCACCTTGCTTTTGCCGCCGCCGACATGCGCGCCTAAATAAAAGCCCGTCCAGTTGTATGTTGACGCAACCGGCAACTCCACGACGTCGGCCGCCATCGCCGGCATCAAGGCAAGTGCCACAAATGCGGCAGAGAGAAGAATTTTTTTCATGATGTGGCCCCTCGACTAAGAAAAATGGATGAATCATTCGTGTCAAGGTTTCTGCTCCAACTCAAATCCTAAATGCAATTTTGCCGTGCAATCGGGATGAATGCAGCAAGGCGTTGCTGATCCGCAACACTTGCGCTGGTGCGGAAAAAACTGTTGCCTTCCTGGAAAGTCGGCATCGGCGATGCGGTAACCATCGCGATTAAGGTTACGACTTCACAATCGTGCCAATGCCGCCCGTTTGTGTTGACAAATCGTGGGCTTGCGCCTACCTGCAATACCAATCTTGCAGGCGCGCGGCGCTTGCCGCGACTGCTTACGTTGCGCCCCCGAACCAGCCAAAGACCGCCAAACTTGTCCTCAGACACCCAGATCGCTCAAGAAGCGTTGACCTTCGCAGACCTCGGCCTGTCGCCGAAGGTCCTTTCCGCAGTTACCGATGCCGGCTACACCGAGCCGACGCCGATCCAGGCTGGTGCTATCCCGCACGCCTTGCTCGGCAAGGACGTGCTAGGCATTGCCCAGACCGGCACCGGCAAGACGGCGTCCTTTGTCCTGCCGATGCTCACCCGGCTGGAAAAGGGCCGCGCCCGCGCCCGCATGCCGCGCACGCTGATCCTCGAGCCGACGCGCGAGCTCGCCGCGCAGGTCGAGGAAAACTTCGTCAAATACGGCAAGAACCACAAGCTCAACATCGCGCTGCTGATCGGCGGCGTGTCCTTCGACGAGCAGGACAAGAAGCTCGAGCGCGGCGCCGACGTGCTGATCGCGACGCCAGGCCGCCTGCTCGACCATCGCGAACGCGGCAAGCTCCTGCTCAACGGCGTCGAGATCCTCGTCATCGACGAGGCCGACCGCATGCTCGACATGGGCTTTATCCCCGATATCGAGCGCATCTGCGAAATGATCCCGTTCACCAGGCAAACGCTGTTCTTCTCGGCGACGATGCCACCGGAAATCACCAAGCTCACCGAGAAATTCCTGCACGCGCCGGTGCGCGTCGAAGTGTCGAAGGCAGCATCGGCCGCCACCAACATCACCCAGCGGCTGGTGAAATCCGGGCCAAAACCCTGGGACAAGCGCGAGACGCTGCGCAATCTGATGAAGGCCGAGGATGCCGAGCTGAAGAACGCCATTATCTTCTGCAACCGCAAGATCGAAGTGTCGGAGCTGTTCCGCTCACTACTGAAATATGATTTCGACGCCGGCGCTCTGCACGGCGACATGGACCAGCGCGCGCGCATGCAGATGCTGGCCAATTTCCGTGACGGCAAGCTGCGCTACCTCGTCGCTTCGGACGTCGCGGCGCGCGGCCTCGACATTCCCGACGTCAGCCATGTCTTCAACTACGACGTGCCGATCCACGCCGAGGATTATGTCCACCGCATCGGCCGCACCGGCCGCGCCGGACGCTCGGGCAAATCCTTCACCATCGCGACCAAATCGGACACCAAATACATCGACGCCATCGAACGGCTGATCGGCACCAAGATCGAGTGGCATGACGGCGACCTGTCGACAGTCGTCGCCAGCGAGGGCGGCGAGGACGAGGCCCCGCGCCGTGGCCGTGGTGCGCCACGCCGCGCCGGGCGCAAGGACGACGCCAAGGACAGGGGCGAGCGCAAGCCGCGTGAACGCCACGCCAAGCGCAGCGAAGAAGCAGAGCCGGGAGCGGTTAGCGAGGAACAGCCGGTCGTGGCCGAAGCCGCAGTCGCCGACATCGGCGAGCGGCGTACCCGCAAGGAGGCGATCCGCTCGGAAAACAGCGAGCGCCAGGCTTCACCTGAACGGAAGGCTTCGCCCGATCGCAACGAACGGCGCGCGCCGGAACGTGGCGACACCAGGCCGCAGCGCGAGCGCCCTGCCCGCCAGCGCCAGGAAGACAACGACGCGACCGTCGGCTTCGGCGACGACATGCCGGCCTTCATGCGGATCGTCGCCAAGGTCTGATATCCAGCTTGCGCGTCCCATGGCCGCGCGAAGCGTTGCCGCCAGTCAGTCCGGCAGGCCCGCCTTGCGAAGACCTTCGATATATCTGCTGCGATCGTCCGGTCGATAAAACGGCGGCAGCACCTCGGCGAGATTCGAGAGCCGCAGCGAGGGATCGACCTCGCAGACCCGGGCCATAATCTGCTGCGCTTCCGACAGGCGCCCCGCCAGGGCATGACTCGCCGCCACTACACGCATCGCGCTCACGCAGTTCGGTTGGTACCGTAGCGACTTTCCCGCCCAAGCGGCGGCGTCATCGTAGTGGCCGGCACAAAAATGAGCGAGCCCGGTGTTGAATTGCCAAGCGAACAGACGTGGATCCAATGGGCTTAGGCGCATGGCAAGCGCGGCGTGCTCGACGGCCTTGCCTGGCTCGCCAGAGCAAGCCTTGACCCAGCTGCTTAGGCCCCACGCGGCCGCTAGATTCGGGTTGAGAACGAGCGCGCGATCGATGCAAGCCGCACTGTCGTCAAGGTCGCCACCTACGTAGCCGAGGACGTATCCACCGAAGGAAAGCGCAATCGCATCGTCCCTTCCGAGTTCGACCGCTCTCCTGGCCAGTCGAGTAGCCTCGGCATTCTCTTTCGCGCGGTCGACCATCCAGCCGTTGCTTTTTCGGGTGGCGTAGCACCGCGCCGCCCGCGCATAGGCTGCGGCAAACTCCCGGTCACGGTCGATCGCTTTCATGAAGAGGCGCAAGGCATCGTCGATGGCCGATCTACTAGTGATCGTCCGGTCAAAGGCCGCCAGCCCGCGGAGGTAGTAATCATAAGCGTGAGGCTTTCTGTCGGCTTGCGTTTGGCACGCTCGATCTCAGCCTCCTCCATTTTCGGTGTGATTGCACCGACAATACTCGAGGCGACCTGGTCCTGCAGATCGAAGACTTCGGCGAGCGTCCCGTCAAAACGGTCGGCCCAGAGATAGGCCTCCGTCGAGGTGTCGATGAGCTGCCCGGCGATGCGCAGGCGGTCGCCCGCCCGGCGAACACTTCCCTCGACCACATAGCGCACGCCCAGCTCACGCCCGACCTGCTTTATGTCTATGGACCGTCCCCTGTAGGTGAAGCTCGAATTCCGTGCGACTACGAACAGGTGCCGAAAGTGAGCCAAGGCGGTGACAATGTCTTCCACCATGCCGTCGGCAAAATATTCCTGCTCGATATCACCGCTTAGGTTCTGAAACGGCAGCACCGCAATCGATGGCTGGTCGTCGCGCCTCGTCGGGACTGCCAGAACCGGCGCCAGTGATGCGGCGCCAGAGCTTGGCTCCGGCCGCTGATGTTCAGGTCGTTCACGGGACTGCAGGGAAGCCGCCAGCGAGCTTGTCTGCTCTTCAGGCTCGGCGTTCAGATGTTTCCTTAAAGCTGCCCGACACAGCTCGAACTGACGCAAGGCGGCGTTTTCGTGGCCTCGATGAGCGTGGATGCGGATCAGCGCCCGATGGGCTGCCTCCGCCGTCGGATCCGAGGCGAGCAATCTCTCCGCGAGCCCTTCGCAGGCCGTCTTTTCGGCTGAGCCGGGTGCGGGCAGCGCCAGGCTCAGCCGGTCGACCAATTGCAGCGCCTTGCGCTGATACTTGCTCAGATACGGTCCAAACCACTCGTCCAGTTCGTCAGGGATGGCTTGCCCGGCAAGCAGCTCGCCGCGGTAGAGATCGGCGGCGAAGGCGAGATCGGCGGTTCGGCCCTGCTCCAATTTCCTGTCGAAGATCGAGATGTCCGCCTCATCCGGACCGGCAATAAGTGCAACGGTTTCCTGATCCCCATAGATGTAGACGGCTGCATCCGAGCTGGCGGGGAACGTGCGCCTGATGTCGACTAGCGCTTGCCGCAAACTATTGCGGGCCTGCCCGTTGCTTCGCCCCGGCCAAAAGGCTTCGGAAAGCTGCTCGCGACCATGGCCGCGGCGGCCCGCGAGAACCAGGGCAGCAAAAAGGAGCGAAGTCTTGCGTGTGGCGAACCGGACAGGCCGGTGCTCCGGGGAAGTAACCTCCAGGCCACCAAGCAACCGGATGCGCACAAATCGTCTCCAGACTTTGACCGCGGCGACAGAATAGCATCTCGGTGGATCGATTTAACACCGATTTAACGGCGGCTCGTCGGACTTCTCCCAGTTGTTCACGCTCAGCCGAACAGGCCGAAAACGTCTGCGTGGCACGCTCCCATGCGCAAACTCGAAATGGGAGACCAAAACAATGGCTCACTCGGAAACTCGCGCCGCCCGCAGCATGTCCAAACGCTTGCTTGGGTCTAGCCTGAAAGGCGCAGCAATGATGATCGCTGCCTTCACGGGATGGCGGCGGACCGCCGCAAGACGGAGGGCACTGGCAGATTTGACGACCGATCAGTTGAAGGACATCGGTCATTCGGAGGTCCATCAACCCGCACTCGATGCCGCCACGGCTGTTCTAGTCACGAACTTGATGTCAATGAGGTAAGCTCGGCGTTGAGTTTGGTCTGCGCCTAAAGGTTCTTGAGTTCCAGGCGGGATGCCAACAGGTCCAGAAAAGCGCGGACTTTGGCCGAGGATGATCTGCCTTCCGGCCACACGGCGTGTATCGGCACCGGCACTGGCTCGAATTCGGTCAGAGCCAGTTCCAGGCGGCCGTCGTCCACCAGGTGTTTTACCTGCCAAAGCGGCGAGTAGCCCAAACCCAATCCGTGAACCGCGGCTGCATAGATCGATATCATCAAATTTGACCGGAAGGTGCCCGCGACCTTCACCGGCCGGGGCTTGCCTTCTATCTGAAACATCCATTCGCCTGGGCGGCCGTCAACGGTTCGTACGATGCATTCATGCTCGCGCAATTCGAGCGGATGGGCCGGTCGGCCGTGTTGCTGGAAGTAGGCAGGTGCGCCGAACACCACGCGCCGCAGTGCGCCCAGGCGCTTCGCACGTAAATTGGAATCCGGCAAATTGCCGATCCTTACCGCCAGATCGAGACCCTCGGCATCGAGATCGACAAATTCATCGGAAAGCTGGAGGTCAACCTCGACCCGGGGATATGTCCGCATATAGTCGGCGATAACCGGCACGAGGAAGTCCGGGCCGAACAGAACCGGGGCGCTCATGCGCAGGATGCCGGACGGCTCGGATCGTCGGTTGGCCGCCTGAAGCCTGGCTTCGTTAATCTCCTCGACGGCGGGTTTGATGCGCTGGAAAAAGGCCGCTCCGGCTTCGCTCGGCGTCGAGCGGCGTGTGGTCCTGTGCAGAAGCTCGACCCCGATCGATTCCTCCAATGTCGCCAGGGACCGGCTGACCGACTGCAGCGAACGGTTCAGCCGGCGTGCGGCAGCCGTCAGGCTGCCATGCTCGACAATGGCAATGAAGGCTTCGAAATCGTCTATCCGGCTCATCGCCTATTTCTCCCGAAAATCGGGATAAACTATCGCGAAATCGATGAATTGTAACGCAGTCCGCTAGATTTTATCTTCCCTGCACAGGCCGAAAGGCAGACTCGAGGGAAGGAGATCGTCATGCGAACACCCAGTCCAACCGTCCTGGTCGTAGGCGCCGCAGGCCGCGTTGCCGGTTTGGTGGTGCCTGAACTCGTCCGCCGCAATGCCAGGATTCGGGCGCTTGTTCGTGACGCCGCGAGTGCCGAAAAAGCCCGGAAAGCCGGCGCATCCGAGATCGCGATCGGAGATCTGCGCAACCATCAGAGCCTTGAGCAGGCCGTGAAAGGTGTCGACGGTGTCTTTCACATCGGACCGGCCTTTGCTGCCGACGAAGCCGCCATGGGGGTTGCCATGGTTGAGGCAGCGGCGCGAGCGGGCGTTCGAAAGTTCGTCTTTTCGTCGGTGATCCAGCCGACCAATACGAGGCTGGAAAACCATGCAAGCAAGGTACCCGTCGAAGCTGCCCTCTATTCGACGAACATGGAATACACCATTCTGCACCCGGCCAATTTCATGCAAAATATCGCGGCGGCCTGGCCGTCCGTCGTCGAGCACGGCGTTTTCGCCGAGCCGTTTCCAAGGACGGCGAAGCTCGCCCGCGTCGACTATCGCGATGTGGCTGAAGTGGCGGCAATCGCATTGACCGAAGCGCGTTTGTCCTATGCGACCCTCGAGCTGTGCGCCGACGGTATGCACAGCCGCGAAGAGGTCGTCGCCATGATGAGCGAAGCGCTTGGCCGGCCGGTTTCGGCGGGCGAGCCGACATTTCAGGACTGGGCGGCGAAGGCCCGCCTTCCCTATACCGACAGGCAGTTGCAGATGCTGGCCAAAGTACACAGCCACTACGCCAAATACGGCCTCGGCGGGAACAGCCTGACGTTGCGTGCCGTGCTTGGCCGCGAGCCGCGTTCGCTGCGAAGCTTCATTCGGGAACTGGCGCTGCAGACGGCATATGCCGCCTGATCGTCCTCACAATAACGCCTACGCATATTTTCTGATTAGGAGACTTCGATGCAAGCATCACCGGACCAAGCCTTCAAGTTGAAAAAGCTGCCGCCCTCCTACGGCGCGGTGGTGATGCCGTTGGTTCTTTCGATTCTGATGTCGTCGATTGTCTCGGCGGTTTCGACGGCAATCGGCGCAGGCTGGACCAACGGGTTTATAGCGGCCTGGAGCTATGCATGGGGCGCTTCATGGCTTGTTGCGTTTCCCAGTCTGCTGATTGTGCTTCCGATCGTGCGCCGGATCGTTGCCGCGATTGTCGATCAACCGGCCCGGTCCTGACATCACGAATGAAGGGTGCCGGCGGCCATAGGGCCGGCCTAGCCATTAGAGCGGCCCCTTGCGAGGCCGCTGCCGGTTTGTGCGCTTGCCTCAGGTAAGCGGCGACAGCTGGATCTCGACGCGGCGGTTCTGAGCCCGGCCGGCAGCGGTCGCGTTGGAGGCGATCGGACGCGTCTTGCCGAAGCCGGTGACGGCGAAGCGGCGGGAATCGACGCCCTGTCCGGACAGATAGTTGGCGACCGCCAAAGCACGGCGCTGCGACAGGTCGAAATTGTGCTCGTCGCTGCCGGTCGAGTCGGTGTGGCCGAACACGTCGACCGTGGTCTGGCGGAACTTTTTCAGCACAAGGGCCACTGAATTCAGCACCGGATAGAAACCGGCCTTCACCGCGTCCTGGTCGACGTTGAAGGTAATGTCGGACGGCATATTGAGGATGATCTGGTCGCCGGTGCGGGTGACGCTGACGCCGGTGCCCTGAAGCTGTCGGCGCAGTTCGGCCTCGTTCTGGTCCATGGTGGCACCGATGGCACCGCCGGCAAGCGCGCCGATGCCCGCGCCGATCAGCGCGTTGCGGCGGTCGTTACCGCCGGCTAGCATGCCGAGCCCGGCACCCGCCAAAGCACCGAGACCGGCGCCGGCAGCGGTGTTGGAAACCTTCTGTTCCCCGGTGTAGGGATCGGTGGTGCATGCGCTCACGAGCACAGCCGTCGCCACGACGGCGAGCACAATCTTTTTCATATGGTGGTCCCTCTCCATTCCACGGCCGCGCAACGGCGCACCGCATCAGCCCTTCCAGCGACTTGTAACATGAAATGCGGCGAAAAGCGGACCAGCAAAAGCCGTTGCCGCGGCTTTTCCCGGCCCAATTCCACACGCCTGCGGCGGCTCGTGCGACCACCGCAATTCGACCGGCTACCAGAGATTCTTGCCGTCGATGACCACCACTTCGACCGTGTCGAGATCGAAATCGTCGAACAGCCGCGAGTTCACGCTGATCTTCGGATTGTCGAAATTCGGCTCGCCTGTCGACCAGTCCGGCGTCTCGGTGAAGGTGCCACAGCCGCAGGTGGCGCAAAAACCGTGTTTTATGGTTTTCGATCCCCACAGGTAGAACGAAACATTCTCCGGCGGGCTGGTGAGTCTGAATTGCGATGGGGTGTAATAGGCCCACAACGAACCGCGTTTCGAACAGAAGGAACAGGTGCATCGCGTCACTGTCTGCGGCGCTTGCGAAACCTCGAATGTCGTCGCCTTGCAGTGGCAGCTTGCCTTGATGGTCATGAATTGGTCCCTCACAATGCCGCCGCCCGTACGGCAAAGGCAGCATAAAGAAACGCTCCTGACAACTGCCGGTCAGCAGGCCTGTGAGCCTGCGATGCACAGGTTAACAGTGCTGGAGTGCCGATCGAAGGCTCATCGATCCAAAGCCGCCGCACACCCTCGGGTCACCCGTCGGCAAGCTTTGGGCGTCATGCGCTAATAGGACGATGGCGGCACGAACAGGCAGATGGTCTTTCCGTCATTGGCACCGGCAACGGAGCACCAATGATATTCGCCGTCGGGCGAATTCTTGATCCGCTTGTCGCTATAGGCCACGACCTCCCCGGTTCCTTTGATGACATAGCCCTCCGGACGTTCGCTGATCGATGTCTGAGAGACCTCGCGGCAATCATAGCCCGAGCAGCAGGAGAACGGATAGCTCCAGCCTTGCGGCATGGCCGCGGTCGGTTTGGCATCATGCGCCAGAGCAGGCGCCGCAAATGGAATGGCGGCAGCAATCAAAACCACTGCCGCGACAAGTGAATTCAGGAGTCGGCGCGCCGTGCGGGCGACTGAGGCCGGTCTGGTTGTGAGAGCAGGCATGAGCGCAGTTCCTATCAACGGTTGTCAAGCATCTCGCTTGCCCGTTCCCGGAACGTGTCTTCCCAGTGGCCGGATCGTCAGGTCGCAGATACGCCGCGTCCGGCCATAAATGCTTTTTCCTCCCCAGCGCATGAATGCTGGGCTGATTCCTTGGCTGGCGCAAGCAATTGCTGTCGCAACCGAACGCCGACCTCTGCAGTCGGAACCAACCTGCCGCCCTGATTGACGAAACCTGGTCAAGCCCGGCAACGGGATCGCCAATAACGGGATTTGGCTCGCGCTGGTTCCAGGCTTGGCACCGGCGGCCGGCGACATCCGCGTCAAAAGCGGAAATCGATCTTGAAGAATCCGATGAAAAACAAAGTTGTAGAACGACAGGTAAGTGCGAATTGAGAGCTCGTCACTCTCGCGCGGTGGCCGTAACGCTCGCGTGATGAACCCACGTTCCTGCCGGATTGGTGCCCGGCGCCTCAGTCGATATCGGCCACCGTTTCGCCGGCGCCACCTTCGATCCGCTGCGACAGCGAGGCTTCCATGAAATCGTCGAGGTCGCCGTCGAGCACGCTCGACGGGCTGGTGCTCTCGACGCCGGTGCGCAGATCTTTCACCAGCTGATAGGGCTGCAGCACGTAGGACCGTATCTGGTGGCCCCAGCCAATATCGCTCTTCGACGCTTCGGTGGCGTTCGCCACCGCTTCGCGCCTCTTCAGCTCTTCCTCGTAAAGCCGCGAGCGCAGCATTTCCCAGGCCTTGGCCTTGTTCTTGTGCTGGGAGCGCTCGGCCTGGCAGGCAACCGCGATACCGGTGGCGAGATGGGTTATGCGCACCGCCGAATCGGTGGTGTTGACGTGCTGGCCGCCCGATCCCGACGACCGATACGTGTCGATACGGACGTCGGATTCGGAAACGTCGATGTCGATCGTATCGTCGATGACGGGATAGACCCAGACGCTGGCGAAGGAGGTGTGGCGGCGCGCATTGCTGTCATAGGGCGAAATCCGCACGAGACGATGCACGCCCGATTCCGTCTTCAGCCAGCCATAGGCGTTGTGGCCCTTGATCAGCAGCGTGGCGGACTTGATGCCGGCTTCTTCGCCGTCATGCACTTCAAGCACCTCGACCTTGAAGCGCCGGCGCTCGGCCCAGCGCGTATACATGCGCAGAAGCATCGAGGCCCAGTCCTGGCTTTCGGTGCCGCCGGCGCCGGCATGGACCTCCAGATAGCTATCGTTGGCGTCAGCCTCGCCCGACAGCAGCGTCTCGATCTGGCGCGCCTTGGCCTCGCCGCGCATCGAGCGGATCGCCGCTTCGGCCTCCGCGATGACGCCCTCGTCGCCCTCTTCCTCGCCAAGCTCGATGAGGCCGATATTGTCTTCCAGGGCCTGGGTGAGGCCTTTGACCGCGGCAATGCCTTCCTCGAGGCCCTGACGCTCGCGCATCAGCTTTTGCGCTTCCAGCGGCTCGTTCCAGAGGCTCGAATCCTCGGCACGGACGTTCAGGTATTCAAGCCGCTTTATGGCTTGGTCCCAGTCAAAGATGCCTCCTCAGCAGGGTGATTGCCTGCCTGATCTCGTCGACAATGTTTTGCGTTTCCGCGCGCATGGCTGGCTGTTCTGTCCTGTTGCTGGATGGCGGTTTGGTGGCGCGATACATAGGGACGGCACAGTCTCCTGTAAAGCGCCGGCCCTGTAATGTACCGGCCCCTGTAAAGCGGAATGGACCGGCTCGACCATCATCGTCAAGCCGGTCCGACCCGATGCAGCGATTATCAGTAGAGCCCGCCGCCGCCCGACTGGATGGCCTGGTTGGCCTGCGGCGACAGCGCCCCGCCGGTGGCGTTGGAGCCGTCCGCACCCATGCCGATCACCCAATAACTGTCGGCGGGACCGGTACCCGGCTTGAAGGCTTCGATGATGGTTCCGGCGTCGCCCGCGTTGGCTCGCATGCCGGTCTTGCGATTGATCGCAATCAGCTTCATGCCTTCCGGAACCTTGAAGTCGACATTGGGCGTGCCGTCCAGCGCCACGCGCATGAAATCCTTGAAGATCGGCGCGGCGAGGCCGCCGCCGGTCGCGCCCTTGCCAAGGCCTTTCGGCTGATCGTAGCCCATATAAAGGCCGACAACGAGGTTCGGCGTATAGCCGATGAACCAGGCATCCTTTTCGTCGTTGGTCGTTCCGGTCTTGCCGGCGATGTGACGGCCGAGCTCGTTGATGGTGGCGCCGGTGCCGCGTTGCACGACGCCCTCCATCATCGATGTGATCTGGTAGGCGGTCATCGGATCGAGCACCTGCTCGGAATTGTCGACCAGCTCCGGCTCTGGCTGGTTCTGCCACTCGGCGGCGTTGCAGTTCGAGCATCCGCGTTCGTCCTGCCTAAAGACGGTCTTGCCGTAGCGGTCCTGGATGCGGTCGATCAGCGACGGCTTGATCGACTTGCCGCCATTGGCCATGATCGAATAGGCCGACACCATGCGCATCACCGTCGTCTCGCCTGATCCCAGCGCCATCGGCAGATACGGCGCCAGATGGTCGTAGACGCCGAAACGCTCGGCATACTCCACGACCAGCTTCATGCCCATGTCGTTGGCAAGCCGCACCGTCATCAGATTGCGCGATTTCTCGATACCGGAGCGCAAGGTCGCCGGGCCGGCAACCGTTCCGTCGTAATTCTTGGGCGTCCAGGTCGTGTTGCCGCTCTGGATGGTGATCGGCCCGTCCATGATCACGGAGGCGGGCGTATAGCCATTGTCGAGGGCGGCCGAATAGACGATCGGCTTGAACGACGATCCGGGCTGGCGCATGGCCTGCGTCGCCCGGTTGAACTCCGACTGCGCGTAGGAGAAACCGCCGACCATGGCCAGGACACGTCCGGTATGCGGATCCATGGCGATCAGGCCGCCTTCCACTTCGGGAACCTGGCGCAAGCTGTAGCTGTTGTCCGAGCCCTCGTTCTTCTGCACGAAAATCACGTCGCCCGGCTTCAGCACGTCGGCCGGCGACTTCGCCTTGACGGTCCTGCCGTCGACGACGTGGCGCATGGCGAAGCTCATGTCTTCCTTGCTGACGGTGCCTTCGACGCGGTCCTTGACGATTTCACCGGAGATCTGGCGCGTCGGCTGCAGGCCGATGGACAGGCCGGTGGCAGAGCTGTCGAGCACGACGGCGAGCGACCATTCCGGCACGTCCTCCAATCGCTTGACGTTGCCGAGCGGCACGCCCCAGTCGCCGGAAATGTCGATGCTCGTGACCGGCCCGCGGTAGCCGCGCAACGTGTCGAACTTCATGAGACCGTTCTGCATGGCCTTGCGGGCAATCAGCTGCATCTTCGGATCGAGCGTCGTGCGGACGGAAAGGCCGCCTTCGTAGAGCGCATTCTCGCCATAGCGCGCGATGATCTGGCGACGCACTTCCTCGGTGAAATACTCCCCGGCGAAGAGATAGTTGCCGGTGCGGCGCGGCGTGACGCCGAGCGGCTCGGCCTTGGCCTTCTCGCCTTCTTCATGCGTGACGTAGCCGTTCTCGACCATCTGGTCGATGACCCAGTTGCGGCGCTCCAAGGCGCGATCGGCATGCTTGAAGGGATGGTAGTTGTTCGGCCCCTTTGGCAGGGAGGCGAGATAGGCGGCTTCGGCAACGGTGAGCTCGTTCACCGATTTGTCGAAATAGGTGAGTGCAGCACCGGCGACGCCATAGGCGCCGAAGCCGAAGAAAATCTCGTTGAGATAGAGCTCGAGAATGCGATCCTTCGAATAGGCCTGCTCGATGCGGAAGGCGAGGATCATCTCCTTGATCTTACGCTCGTAGGTCTGATCCGAAGACAACAGGAAGTTTTTTGCCACCTGCTGGGTAATCGTCGAGGCGCCGACCTGGCGCTTTCCCGAGCCAACATTCTGCAGGTTGACGACAATGGCGCGGCCAAGGCCGGTCACGTCGATGCCGGGGTGATTGTAAAAATTCTTGTCCTCGGCCGACAGGAAGGCCGCCTTGACACGATCCGGGATCGCCTGAATCGGCAGATAAAGCCGCCGCTCACGCGCATATTCGGCCATCAGCGCGCCATCCGACGCGTGGATGCGGGTCGTCACCGGCGGCTCGTATTTGGCCAGCACCTCATAATCGGGCAGGTCCTTCGACAAATGGCCGATATAGATCGCCACGCCCGCCGCGACCAAAAGGGCCAGCGTCGTGCCGATGCCGAAGAAATAGCCAATGAGACGAATCATACCCGCTCCAGTCCTTGGTTCGGGAATTTCCTAAACGAAGCCGCCCTTCACGCAAGCTTTCGGGACGATCCCAAACCGTAATCGCAAAATCCATGTCGCGACCATGTGGGCAAAATACGGCGGCGCGGGATTTCGGTTTCGAATGCCGGAAATAAAAGCACAGGGTGTTGTCGCCGTGCAACGCTGCTTCAGGTTGTGGGCGCCGGTGGGCATTTCAGCCTCCGGCCCCCGTTCCGCTTCTGGCCGAAGCAAACAGGGCAACGGCATTGGTTATGCTCTGGGTCGCCTTGTTGCGCCAATCGGCGCTGAGCAACTGCGCTTCGTCCTTGGCGTTCGACAGATAGCCGAGTTCGACCAGCACGGATGGAACGTCCGGCGCCTTCAGCACCTTGAAGCCGGCAGAACGCTGCGGGTTGTTGATCAGACCGACGCTGGTGGAAAGCTGGCCGACGAGAGTATGGGCGAAGCTCATCGAAAAATTATGCGTCTCGCGGCGGATCAGGTCGATCAGGATATCGGTCACTTCCTTGCTGTCGTCCTTGATCTCCATGCCGGCGAACTGGTCGGAAAGATTTTCACGGTCGGCAAGCGCCTGCGCCTCGGGATCGGAAGCCTTGTCGGACACGGTGTAGACGGTTGCACCGCGAATGCCCTTGAGGCTGATCGTGTCCGCATGGATCGAGATGAGCAGGTCGGCCTCATGCTGGCGGGCAATGCGCACGCGGTCGTCGAGCCGCAGGAACTCGTCCGTTTCGCGCGTCAGGAACACGTCGTATTTGCCGCTGGCGGCGAGCTTGTCGCGCAGTTCCATGGCAAAGGCGAGCGTCACGTTCTTTTCGACCGTACCGTTCAGGCCCTCGGCACCGCCGTCGATGCCGCCATGGCCGGGATCGACGACGACGGTGAAACGATGGCCCGGATTGGAGACCGGCCCGGTACCGACCCTGCCGGCCTTGTCGGCGGAGACCGTCGAGCCGGTCGTCAGCGCCTGATTAGCGAGCGCTGCGTCGAATTCTCGCTGCGAGGCCGCCGACATGTCGATGGCGATGCGGTAGCCGTTGCCGTCACCGTTCTTGAGCACGTCGAGATTGTCGACGGCGAACGGTCCCTTGCCGGTGAGAATCAGCCGCGATTTCCCCTCGCCGAGCTCGCCGTAACGCACGGCGCGGACAAGCCCGCGCGGCTTTACGTCCTTGGCATTGAGGGCGAATCTCGTGGCCGGCAGATCGATGACCAGGCGATCGGGGCCGCGCAGCAGGAACCATTTGATGTCGGGCTCGCGGTCGAAATTGATGACGATGCGCATCTTGGTGGCATCGCCGGCCATCTTGTAGCTTGTGGCAGCAAGCGGTGCGTCGGCAGCACGCGAAAGCGGCGAAAAGACCAGGCAAGCCAGGATCAGCGACAGCAGGCAGGCGGTGCGGAAGAACCAGCCTCCATGATGACGGCCCTTGTCTGCGAAGCTTGCCAGTCCCATCTTTCTACCAGTCGCTCCCGTTTTGGCGTCATGCCCGACCGCTTGTCGAAGGGCCCTGTTGCTTGTCAAAGTGCCGGCAGGCCGCGAACTCGATTAACGATTGGTATCCAGAGAAGGTTAACCAAGCCTTTTCATGGAAGGCTTGGGACCTGTGCTTCCGCTGCGGAACGGCTTTTTGCCGGCATCGGGAATCGGGGTTGCCTTCCAACCTGCCAAATCATAAAAGCGATGGTGGATCACTGCAATCCTGGAACCGTCCTCCTCCGCAGCTTCCTGCTACAGGTCAGACGCAAGACGGCTCCTTTCGCTTCAGGCGAAGAAGGCATCGGTGATCGCGACGATTTTCGCAGGCGTGCTCCCGTGGCGGGGGAATCGCCTGCGTGAGCAAAACGGCCGGGATTGTCCCGTGCCGGCTCTGTATGAGCAAACAAGCTGGTCCGGTTTTTCCCGGGCTTTGGTTCAAAAGGTTCTGCTGGTGACGATGGCTTCAAGCGCAATCATGGAAAGGTCCGCAACAAACCGCGCCACTACGGCTGCGGGCGGCACCGCCATGGCGCTCAGGCAGCGGCCGGCGGACGTTCAATTGTCCGGCACTCATGTTCCAGGTCCACGGCAGCGGGCATTGCCCCGCAAGCTGCGGCCGACGGCTGCCGGGAGGAAACGAAATAATGCCCAACAAAATGCTGATAGACGCCTCCCACCCGGAGGAAACACGCGTTGTCGTCGTTCGCGGTAACCGAATTGAAGAATTCGACTTTGAATCCCAGGACAAGAAGCAGCTCAAAGGAAATATCTATCTCGCCCGCGTAACGCGCGTCGAACCTTCCCTGCAGGCAGCCTTTGTCGAATATGGCGGCAACCGTCACGGTTTCCTCGCCTTCAGTGAAATACATCCCGACTACTACCAGATTCCGGTCGCCGACCGTCAGGCGCTGCTGCGTGCGGAAGCACAGGAAGCCCAGGACGAAGAGGACGAGGAAGCCGCCGAAGGCGAGGACCGCCAGAGCCGCGACCGTGGCAAGCGCGGACGCCGGCGCGGCGGCAAGAGCCGTGACCGCGGCGAGCACAGGCACGAGGCAGGCGCGTCCGACGGCGAGAACGGCGAAGGTGCCGTCGCAGAAAAGCTGGATGCCGCTACCGACAATGGCGAAACCATGTCCGACGTTGCTGGACAGAGCGAGGGTGCCGCCGGACAGAGCGATGAAGTCGCCGATCGCGGCGAGACCGAGCCGTCCGAAGGCGGTTCCAGTTCCATCGCTGCCAGCGTCGATGCCGACGTAATCTCGGAAGCCGTCCCGCAAGTCGAGCTAAGCGAAGCCGAGACGGGCGGGGCCGAGACAAGCGGCGAGGCAACCTCCGAAGACAATGATCGCGGCATGCTGGAAGAGGTGCAATCCTCGCATTCGGACGATCACGAGGTCGAATCGGTCGGCGCCGAAGACGCGCTGGAAGAAGTGCGCAACCGCCGCAAGCCGGTGCGCCGCCAGTACAAGATCCAGGAAGTGATCAAGCGCCGGCAGATCCTGCTGGTGCAGGTCGTCAAGGAAGAGCGCGGCAACAAGGGCGCGGCGCTGACCACCTATCTGTCGCTGGCCGGCCGCTATTCGGTGCTGATGCCGAACACGGCGCGCGGCGGCGGCATTTCGCGCAAGATCACCAATGCGCAGGACCGCAAGCGGCTGAAGGAAGTGGTCGCCGATCTCGAAGTGCCGCAGGGCATGGGTGTCATCCTGCGTACGGCCGGCGAAAGCCGCACCAAGGCAGAGATCAAGCGCGACTACGAATATTTGATGCGGCTTTGGGAAAACGTCCGCAATCTGACGCTGCAATCCACGGCCCCTGCCCTGGTTTACGAGGAAGGCAGCCTGATCAAGCGCTCGGTACGCGACCTTTACAACAAGGATATCGACGAGATCCTGGTTTCCGGCGAAGAAGGCTACCGCGAGGCCAAGGACTTCATGCGCATGCTGATGCCGAGCCACGCCAAGGTGGTTCAGCCGTTCCGCGACACGACGCCGATCTTTGTGCGCAACGGCATCGAAGCGCAGCTCGACCGCATGCTGCAGCCGCAGGTGACGCTGAAGAGCGGCGGCTACATCATCATCAACCAGACGGAAGCGCTGGTCGCCATCGACGTCAATTCGGGCCGTTCCACCAAGGAGCACTCGATCGAGGACACCGCGCTTCACACCAATCTGGAAGCTGCCGAGGAAGTCGCCCGGCAATTGAGGCTGCGCGATCTCGCCGGCCTCATCGTCATCGACTTCATCGACATGGAGGAGAACCGCAACAACCGCTCCGTCGAGAAGCGGCTGAAGGATCACCTCAAGAACGATCGTGCCCGCATCCAGGTCGGCCGCATCTCGCATTTCGGCCTGATGGAGATGTCGCGCCAGCGCATCCGTGCCAGCGTGCTGGAATCGACGATGAAGCCTTGCCCGCATTGCGGCGGCACCGGCCATGTGCGCTCCGATTCGTCGGTCGCGCTGATGGTGGTACGGGCAATCGAGGAATTCCTGCTCAAGGATTCGCGCAGCCACATCACGGTGCGGACGCCGGCAGCGACCGCACTCTATGTGCTCAATCACAAGCGCGGCACGCTGGTGGAATTCGAGCACCGCTTCGGTGTCACCATCACCATCGAAGCCGATGATACGGTCGGTGCACAACACTATGCCATCTTCCGCGGTGCGCTGGCCGAAAAGCCGGAAGGCTTCGTCGAGGCGCGCACCTTCCCGGCCTATGTCGAGCCGGAAGAACCCGAGGACGAGATCGTCATCGAGGAGGAAGACGAGGCACCGGTGCAGGCCGAGCAGCCACGCCTTGCGCCGCAGCCGCAGCAGCCAAGGTCCGGCGAGGACGGCGAAGGCCGCGATCGCAAGCGCCGCAAGCGCCGCAGACGGCGGGGCGGCAAGGATCGTGAACACGGGGATCGTGAACACGGGGATCGTGACCACCGGGACCGCGAACATGGCGCTGCTGTGGAAGGTGCTTCCGTTTCGGCGCCGACAGACGATGCGTTGGTAGCCGCCGGCGACCAAGGCGCCGAAGCGGGCCGTGAAGCGCCGGCCGGTGTTGCCGAAACGGCGGAAGCGGCGGACGACGGTCACGGCAAGAAGCGCCGGCGCGGCAAGCGCGGCGGCAAGCGCAATCGCCGTGAAGACGGCGAGGACAGCGTCGAAGCCAGCGCCGGCGAGCCAGCCGCCATGACGGAAGGTGCCGTGTCGGAAGCAGAGCCCGTGACCGGCGAACCGGAAGGTGCCCCGCCGGCGGAAGAGCTTGCGGTGCTTGCTCCGGCGAACGACGACATGCCGAGCGCCGAAAAGCCGAAGAAGCCGCGCCGCGCCGCCAAGCCGAAGAAGGTTGCGGCGGAAGCAGTTGCCGAGATTGCGGGCGCCGAGACATCGGCTGCCGAGGCCGCCTCAGTGGCTTCCGGCGAGACCCCCGCGCCGGTGTCGCCGGAGACCGAAGTGGCGGCTGCCGAGGAAACGCCGAAGGTCCGGCCGTCGCGGCGCAAGCCCGTACCGGTGGATGCTCCGGTCGTCCCGGTCGTCTCCTCGATCGTTCCCGACGAGGCAAAGACCGAGGAAGCAAAGGCCGAAGACAAGCCAAAGCGTGCCGGCTGGTGGCAGCGGAAGGGTTTTTTCTAAGCCTTTGCGTGCATTAGCCAGACTTTCTGATTGGAAAAGTCCCGCGTCGCCGATCGGCTGCGCGGGATTTTTTTGCCCCAATTGCAGGCGACGACACTATGGTGCGAAGATCGACCAGTTCATTATCTTCGCCAGTTTTTCCAGCGCGATCGAGCCCAGCCTGGAATTGCCGTTGGCATTGAGGCCAGGCGACCAGACGGCAAGCGAGGCGACGCCCGGCACGATTCCCAATATGCCGCCGCCAACGCCGCTCTTGCCGGGAATGCCGACGCGGAAAGCGAAGTCGCCGGAGCCGTCATAGTGGCCGCAGGTCAGCATCATCGCGCCGATGCGGCGCGCGCGCTCTGCCGAGACGACGGAATGCCCGGTCGCCGGGTTCTTGCCGCCATTGGCGAGGAAGCGGCCGGCCAGGGCCAGTTGCCGGCAGCTCATGGCGATAGCGCAATGGTGAAAGTAAACGCCCAGCGCCAGTTCCGGCGCATGGTGGAGATTGCCGAACGATTTCATGTAATTGGCAAGCGCGAAATTGCGAAAGCCAGTGGCGCGTTCGGACGCCGCGACCTCACGGTCGACGATGATCGTGTCGTCATCGGCCAGGAACTGGATAAAGCGCAGGATCTCGCCGATCGCCTCGCGCGGCTGATGGCCGGCAAGCAGGATGTCTGAGACCACGATGGCGCCGGCATTGATGAATGGATTGCGCGGAATGCCGTTCTCGTGCTCGAGCTGGACGATCGAGTTGAACGGATTGCCCGAAGGTTCGCGCCCAACCCGCTGCCACAGCGCGTCGCCGACATTGCCGAGCGCCAGCGTCAGCGTGAACACCTTTGAGATGCTCTGGATTGAAAACGCCTCGTCGGCGTCACCCGCGGTCAGCACGCGGCCGTCATTGGTCACCGCGGCGATGCCGAATTTTTTCGGATCGATCTTGCCGAGCTGGGGAATATAGCTGGCGACGTCGCCGCGATCGGTACGCTCCGCCATTTCGGTGGCGACCTCGCGCAAGGCCTGTTCAAGCTGGGGCGCCTGTTCAAGTTGAGACGCCTGTTCAAGCTCCGGCATCGTCGCCCCCCGCTACTTCAGCCAGCGTTCGATACGCGCCATCGCCTCGACCATGTCGTCGTGGCTGCCGGCGTAGGAAAAGCGCATCGTGCGATGGCCCTGCAGCGGGTCGAAATCGCGGCCGGGCGTCGCCGCCACATGCGCCTCGGCCAGCATCCGGCGCGCAAACGCCATGCTGTCATTGGTGTGCCTGGTGACGTCGCAGAAGGCGTAGAACGCGCCGTCCATGGGCGCGGCCAAAGCAAAGCCGAGCTCCGGCAGGCGTTGCATCAGGAGCTCGCGGTTCCAGGCATAGCGCGCCTTCACCGCTTCCAGCTCTGGCGTCGCCTTGAACGCCTCGATCGCGGCAATCTGGGACAGCTCGGGCGGCGAGATGTAGAGGCTCTGGGCGATGCGCTCGACCGGCCGCACCAGCTCCTGCGGCAGCACCATCCAGCCGATGCGCCAGCCGGTCATGCAATAATATTTCGAGAAGGAATTGATCACCGTCACATCCGCGCCGAAAGAAAGCGCGGTCGTGTCTGGCGCCGCATAGGCCAGCCGGTGATAGATTTCGTCCGAGATTACGGCGATGCCGAGCTCTTGCGCCGTCTTGACCAGCGCCTCGAGATCGCCGGCGGGAATGACCGCGCCGGTCGGGTTGGCCGGGCTGGCGAACAGCACGCCCTTCAGAGGTTTTTCGCGATGCGCAGCTTGCAGGTGCTCGGCATGGAGATAGGCGGCGCCGTCCAACTCGATCTCGGCGATGTCGATGCCGAGCGCGGCCATGATGTTGCGATAGGCCGGATAGCCGGGGGCGGCGATGGCGACGCGATCGCCTGGATCGAACATCGCCAAAAAAGCAAGGTTGAAGGCAGCCGACGATCCGGTGGTGACAGCTATCCGCTCGGGCGAAACGTCAAGCCCGTAATGCTCGCCATAATGCGCCGCGATCGCCTTGCGCAGACCGGCGAGGCCCAGCGCGTCGGTATAGCCGATGCGGCCTGCTTTCAACGCATTGGCGGCCGCTTCGCGAACCCCGGCCGGCGCCGGATCGGAAGGCTGGCCGACGGCCATGGATACGACCGGCAGGCCCTTGGCTTTCAGCCGATTCGCCTCGGCCAGGATGTCCATGGCGTGGAACGGTTCGACCGCGCCGCGGCGCGAAAGCGAAACAACCATTTTTCAATCCACCACACTTGTCCGCGCGTGCCGGCCATGCTGGCCGCGCCGCACAAATGCCCGATTGGTGTGGGGATCACAAGTTCGGTAAGTTTAGGCTGCTGACTTTTCATCCTTCGCCCACTCGTCTACCAGTGGACCTGCCATGTTGAGCCGACCCAAATCGACGATCGCCAGGACAGCGCGCGCTTTCGCGACGCTTGCGCTTGCCGCGGTGGTCGCCATGGCCGGCTCGGTCGATGCATTTGCGCAGAATGTGCCGGTGGTGCGCGATGCCGAGATCGAAGCGCTGGTACGCGACTACGCGCGGCCGATCTTCAAGGCGGCCGGCCTATCGGGCGACGCCATCAACATCGTGCTGGTCAACGATCAGAGCTTCAACGCCTTTGTTGCCGGGCGCCGCATGTTCATCAATACCGGCGCGCTGATGACGGCCGAAACGCCCAACGAGATCATCGGCGTCATCGCCCACGAGGCCGGCCATATCGCCGGCGGGCATCAGCAGAAACTGCGCGAGCAGCTCGAGCGTGCCAAGACGATGGCGATACTGGCGACGCTGCTTGGCGCCGGCGCCATGGTTGCCGGCGCCACCAGCAACAGCCGCGGCCTCGCTGGGGCCGGCATGGGCGTGATGGCCGGCGGCGGCGAGATGGCGCAACGCAGTATCCTAGCCTATCAGCGCACCGAAGAGATGACCGCCGACCGTTCGGCAATCGCTTATCTGAATGCAACCGGCCAGTCCGGCATGGGCATGCTGAAGACGTTCGGCCGTTTCCAGAACGCATTGTCGCTCTCTGGCGCGCAAGTCGATCCCTATCGCATCAGCCATCCGATGCCGCAGGAGCGTATCGCCAATCTCGAAGTGCTGGTGAAGCAGAGCCCTTACGTCGATAAAGTCGACCCGCCGGCACTGCAGCAGCGCCACGATATGATGCGCATCAAGATCGCCGCCTACATGCAAGGCCAGGCGGCGGCGTCACGATTGATGCGCAAGAACCCCGGCAGCCTCGCCTCGCGCTATGGCGACGCGCAGATGACCTATCTTTTCGGCAATCTGGCTTCGGCGCTCACCAAGACCAACGCGTTGATCAAGGAACAGCCGAAAAACCCGTATTTCCAGGAATTGCGCGGCGACATCCTGATGAAGGCGAACCGGCCGAAGGATGCTGCCGACGCCTATGCCAAGGCGGTCAGCCTCGATCCGGCGCGATCCGGGCTGCTGCCGGTCTCTTACGGCCAGGCGCTGATGGCCATCGGCACGGCGGATTCGCTGAAGAAGGCGGTGGCGCAGATCAACACCGGCCTCGGACGGGATCGCGAAAACGCCGACGGATACCGCTATCTGGCACAGGCTTACGGGGAACTCGGCAACATCCCGGCCGCCGAGCTTGCAACCGCCGAAGGGCATTTCTATTCCGGCGACTACAAGAATGCGAAGATCTTCGCCATGCGGGCGCAGCAGAGCATGAAGCGGGGCGAGCCGGGCTGGCTTCGCGCGCAGGACATTATAAACTACGCACCATCAGGTAAGAAGAAGTGAACCTTTCGGACGCAGGCTGCGATACAGCCAAAGCGAGCGGACCAGAACACGGGCAAGAGGATCGAGGATCATGACCAGGGCAATTCTGCTGGGCACTACCGGAGTGGCAGCGGCTCTCGCCATGCTGGCGTTCGGCTTCGTCGCCGGCAATCCGCAGATGGCGAAGGCCGGCACGGCGCAGCTTGCCCAGACGGCGTCCTCGGATACCAAGCTCGACCGCACCGAAGTCGAAGGCATCGTCCGCGACTATCTCCTGAAGAACCCGGAAGTGCTTCTGGAGGCACAGCAGGCACTCGAGGCCAAGCAGAAGGAAGAACAGCGCGTCGCCAGTCTCGGCGTCATCAAAGACGCCAAGGACCAGATCTTCAATTCCTCCTTTGACGGTGTTGTCGGAAATCCGAACGGCAAGGTCACCATCGTCGAATTCTATGATTATAATTGCGGCTACTGCAAACGCGCCATCGAAGACATGCGCGCGCTGACCAAGGCCGATCCGGACCTGCGCTTCGTGCTCAAGGAATTCCCGATCCTCGGCCCGGATTCGCAGAAGGCGAGCGTCGTCTCGATGGCCTTCCACTTGCTGAAGCCGGAGAAATACGGCGAATTCCACAACGCGCTGCTCGGCGGCCAAGGACGCGCCACCGAGGCGGCGGCAATCAAGGTGGCGCTGTCGCTCGGCGCCGACGAGACGGCGCTGCGCGAAAAGATGAAGGACCCGAGCATCACCGAGGCCTTCTCCAAGACCTATGATCTCGCCACCAAGCTCGCAATCACCGGAACGCCGTCCTACGTGGTCGGCAACGAGGTTGTGTTCGGCGCGCTTGGCCAGGAAGTGCTGGCCGAAAAGATCGAGGCGGCGAAGGCGGCGCTCTGATTAGCGTTCGGGTTTCGATTAGGGCTACGGGTTTCCGGCGCGGGCCGTTTTCCGGCTGTTGTGGACGGAGAAAGAACGCACTTGCGCTCTTTTCGCCAGCGTCTATGCCCATTATAGAGGGTCCGGCGCGCCGGCTTAGCCGCGCCGGGAAAGGTCGGCATTTTTTGAAAACGGTTTTCGTCCTGAACGGCCCCAATCTCAACGCGCTCGGCAAGCGCGAGCCGGGCATCTATGGCGGCAAGACGCTTGCCGCGATCGCCGACGACTGCAAGCAGGCAGGTGCCGCACTTGGGCTGGAGATCGATTTCCGCCAGTCGAACCATGAGGGCGACCTCGTCGACTGGATCCAGGAGGCCGCCGACAAGGCCGCCGCAATCGTCATCAATCCGGGCGCCTACGGCCATACCTCGATCGCCATTCACGATGCCATCCGCGCCGTCGCGCCGCTGCCGGTGGCTGAGGTGCATCTCTCCAACATCCACGCGCGGGAACCATTCCGCCACGTCTCCATGGTCGCGCCGGTCGCCGTCGGCATGATCTGCGGGTTCGGGCCGCTCGGCTACACGCTGGCGCTGCAGGCGCTGGCTGCACGCCTATGACCGGCCAACAAACAGAAGGCTCGAAAATGTCGATAAAGAAGAACGGTGTTGACCAGCAGCTGATCCGCGATCTGGCGGGCATACTGAACGACACCAACCTGACCGAGATCGAGGTCGAGCTGGGCGATCTGAAGGTGCGCGTCTCGCGGCAGGCGCCGGCCGTCCATGCTGTCGCCGCAGCGCAGCCGGCCCACGCGCCGGCAGCCGCGCAGCCCGCGGCAGCCGCCGTGCCGGCGGCGCCCGACGTGTCGAAGAACGCCGTCGCCTCGCCGATGGTCGGCACAGCCTATCTGGCGCCGTCGCCCGACGCCAAGGCGTTCATCGAGGTCGGACAGAAAGTCAAGGAAGGCCAGACGCTGCTGATCATCGAGGCGATGAAGACGATGAACCAGATCCCCTCGCCGCGCGCCGGCACGGTGACGGCGATCCTGTTCGAAGACGCGCAGCCGGTCGAATATGGCATGCCGCTTGTCGTGATCGAGTAGAGCCGGGAACAGGCGAAAGATGTTCCAGAAAATCCTCATCGCCAATCGCGGCGAAATCGCCCTCAGGGTGCTGCGCGCCTGCAAGGAGCTCGGCATCCAGACGGTGGTGGTGCATTCGACCGCCGACGCCGACGCCATGCATGTGCGTCTCGCCGACGAGAGCGTCTGCATCGGCCCGCCGCCGTCGCGCGACAGCTATCTCAACATCCACCAGATCGTCGCCGCCTGCGAGATCACCGGCGCCGACGCAGTGCATCCCGGCTACGGTTTTCTGTCGGAGAACGCCAAGTTCGCCGACATCCTCGCCGCGCACAACATCACCTTCATCGGCCCGACCGGCGACCATATCCGCATTATGGGTGACAAGATCGAGGCCAAGCGCACGGCAAAGCGCCTCGGCATCCCCGTGGTGCCCGGCTCCGACGGTGCGGTCACCGAGGACAAAGAAGCCAAGCGCATTGCCGCCGCGATCGGCTACCCCGTGATCATCAAGGCGTCGGCCGGCGGCGGCGGGCGCGGCATGAAAGTGGCGCATAGCGAGGCCGACCTCGAGGTGGCGCTGCAGACGGCACGCTCGGAGGCGGGTGCGGCCTTCGGCGACGACGCCGTCTACATCGAGAAATATCTGCAGAAGCCGCGCCATATCGAAGTGCAGGTGTTCGGCGATGGCGCCGGGCGCGGCGTGCATTTCGGCGAGCGCGACTGCTCGCTGCAGCGCCGCCACCAGAAGGTCTGGGAAGAAGCGCCCTCGCCGGCGCTCAATGCCGAGGAGCGCGCGCATATTGGCGGCGTCTGCGCCAGGGCGATCGCCGATCTCGGCTATTCCGGCGCCGGCACCATCGAATTCCTCTATGAGGACGGCGAGTTCTATTTCATCGAGATGAACACGCGCCTGCAGGTCGAACATCCGGTGACCGAGGCGATCACCGGCATCGATCTCGTGCACGAGCAGATCCGCGTCGCCTCGGGCGGCGGGCTTTCGGTGCGCCAGGAGGATATCCGCTTCCACGGCCATGCCATCGAATGCCGCATCAACGCCGAGGATCCGCGGACCTTCACCCCCTCGCCGGGCACCATCACCCACTTTCACACGCCGGGCGGCCTCGGTATCCGCGTCGATTCCGGCGTCTATTCGGGCTACAAGATCCCACCCTACTACGACAGCCTGATCGGCAAGCTGATCGTGCACGGCCGCAACCGCGTCGAGTGCATGATGCGGCTGCGGCGCGCGCTCGACGAATTCGTCGTCGACGGCATCAAAACGACGCTGCCGCTGTTTCGCGACCTCGTTGGCAACGCCGACATCGCCAATGGCGACTACGATATCCATTGGCTGGAAAAATACCTGGCCGAAGGCGAGTGATACAGGGGCGAAGCGATGACTCGTCCCTACGCACCCGGTTATCGCATCCCGACCGACCTTTTGCTCAAAGCCTATGCCTCCGGCGTCTTCCCGATGGCCGAAAGCGCCAATGACCCCGAAGTATTCTGGGTGCGGCCGGAGACGCGCGGCATCATTCCGCTCGACGGGTTCCACATACCGAAAAGCCTGAGAAAGACGATTCGCAAGAACCTGTTCGAGTTCCGCATCGATTTCGACTTCGAGGCGACGATCGAGGCCTGCGCCGAAAGGCGCGAGGAACGCCGGTCGACCTGGATCAACGCGCCGATCCGCGAAGCCTATATCGAGCTGCATCGGATGGGCCATTGCCATTCGGTCGAGGCCTGGCACAACGACCGGTTGGTCGGCGGGCTCTACGGCGTATCGCTCGGCCGCGTGTTTTTCGGCGAGAGCATGTTCGCCAGGGAGACCGACGCGTCAAAGGCCTGCCTGGTTCACCTCGTCGAACGCCTGAAGGCGCGCGGCTTTGCACTGCTCGACACGCAGTTCACCACCGAGCATCTCAAACGCTTCGGCGCAATCGACGTGCCGCGCGGCAAATACGAGAAGATGCTGGCCGAGGCGCTGAAGGGCGAGGCCTCGTTTTTTCCATAACCTGGAATGGCTCATCATTTCAAAGAAACGCAATTCCGGACGGCAAGCCGTTCACACTCTTCCTGGAATTGCTCTATCGGCCGCTCAGCTTTTTGCTGCCGTCGGCAGCGGCGTCTGTGCGTGAAACATCATTTTCCAGCCATTGACGCGGTGGACATAGCCAGTACTGACCAGCGCCGCATAGGCTTCGCCATTTTGCCGGGTCGCACGCGCCTCGTAGGTCAGCATGACGATGTCGCTGCCCGGCTCGATGATGCCCTTGAGGTCGATGTCGAGATCGCGCCAGCGGTTCGGGTCCGTGGCGGTTTCGGCCAGATCGGTATTGCTCATCACCCGCGCCATCTGCGGGAAGGCCACCAGGCATTCGGTATCGGCATTGGCCTTGAAGTAGTCGGCGTCGCCGCTCCAGAATCCCCTTTCGATGTCGAGAAGTTCGTTCTTGTTGGCCATCATCATGGCAACCTCCTCCGTAGAGAGGCACCAACGCTCGGGGAACGCGGCGGTTCCGCGGGGCGCGGTATCCGCCGCGCGCTGACAGATTCTAGTTGGTTTTGGGGGCGGCGGGTGCCGGCACGTCGGACTTCTGCTTGCAGCCCTTCAGCCAGATATCATAGACGGCATGCTCGACGGCGTTGATCCCGGGGCTTTCGGCAAACATCCAGCCGGTGAAGATACGGCGTATCTTCCGGTCGAGCGTGATCTCGTCGACCTCGACGAACGAATCCGTCTTCGGCTCTTCGTTTTCGGGCCGTGAATAGCAGATGCGCGGCGTCACCTGCAAAGCGCCGAACTGCACCGTCTCGTCGATATAGACATCGAAGGTGATGATCCGGCCGGTGATCTTGTCGATGCCGGCGAATTCAGCGACGGGATTGGTGAGGCGTTCGGATACTGCCGGTGCTGCAGGCGCCACCGACGCGTCAGGCGCAGGCGGCGCCAATTCCTGCGCAGCAGCAAGCGCCGCCATGGAAGCGAGAACGACCGCGGTTAATCCGCCCGTCAAAATTCGGCTGAACATGCTCATGCAAGGTCCGGTGATTTGCGCCCGGGTGATTCTCTTAACGCCAAGGCTAGTTGCTGCTGTCGGATCAGCAAGCAACTAAACAGTAATTGTGGCGACAAAGGACCGCCCGCGTGGGGACCGCCTCCGTGGGGGACTGCGGCCTGTCGCGGCGATCGATCACGAACCGGGCGTCCAGGCGTCGTAGTCGCCCGTCACCTGCGGACGATGCCGGTTGGTCAGCACCGAGCCCTTCGGCCGATAGGCTGCGGGGCTGCCGGTGAGGTTCGGCACATGCGGCTTTTGCCAGTCGCGTGGCTTGTAGTCTTCGCTTGGCGGCGGAACGTCTACACGGTGATGGATCCAGCCATGCCAGCCGGGCGGAATCGCCGAGGCTTCCGAATAGTCGCGGTAGATGACCCAGCGGCGGGTGCGGCCTTCCGAATCGACGCCGCCCTCATAGTAGACGTTGCCGACCTCGTCCTGCCCGACCTTCTTGCCATGCCGCCAGGTGTGAAAGCGCGTTCCCAATGTCTGGCTGTTCCACCAGGTGAAAAACTGCAGAAGGAAAGTCTTCATCCAAATCCTCGTGGCAAGTCCTTGTGGCAAGTCCTCGCGGCGGCTGCGGCGCCTGTTCCTGCTTATGGCGTCACGGCATTGCGAAGGCAAGGGTCTTGCCGCAACCGGCGAGCAAAATGGCTGACGGAAAAGCGATACGTTCACGCTATTTTCGCGGCCGTCCGAAGCAGATCAAATAAGTTGTTGGTAACCTTACGCAGCGTTATTCTAGCAGTTGATGCTTCGTTGCCTAGGACGGCAAATGAGAGGGGTTTATGTCATCGCTGGCGCGCACGGCCGGTCGCGCATTGCCGCAGGTCGTTGAGGCGATCTACGATTCGATTGCCGACGTCGACCGCTGGCAGGCGACACTCGAGGCCATCTGCAATCTGGCGGAAGGCCGGCTTGCCATGCTCGCCGTCATCGACACGATCAGCAGCTCTGCGCGGTTTTCGGTGTCCTGCGGCGATCCCGCAGTTCTTGAGCCGTTGAAGCATGACTACGGCTCGCAAGTACCGTTCTATGCGGCGGTTCCCAAGATGGAGATCGACGTGCCCTTCACCGTCGATTCGATCTACACCCTGCAAGGCCCGGATACGCGACAGAGATGGCTCGAAAGCCGCATCGTGCGCGAATGGGTACAACCCAACCGGCTGGATGATTTCTTCTGGGTGGCGTTGATGAAGCGGCCGACCCGGATCGGCACGCTAATGGTGGTGACCGACAAGGACAGACGCCAGATTTCCCGCGAGGATCTCGAGCTTGTCTGCCTGCTGGCGCCGCATGTGCGGCGCGCAGTGACCATCGGCGACCTGTTCGAGGCCGAGCGGCGAAAGGCCGAAATCTTCCGTTCCATCATCGAAAGCCTCGACCATCCGGTGCTGATCGTCGCCGAAGACATGACCATCATCTTCGCCAACCCGTCAGCCGAAGCGCTGCTCGCCGAAAACATTTCGGTCGCTTGCGTGCGCGGACAGCTTTCATTCACCTATGCCAACGCCAATGCCGCAATCGGCCGTGCCGTCCATCTCGGCACGCGCGACGAATTCGCACTCGGACCTTGCGGCATTAACATTCCGCTGGCCAAGACGGCTGTTCCGGCGGTGGCCCATGTTATGCCGCTGGCGCGGCGTGAAATCTCGACGCGCATCTCGCAGCGCGCCGCCGCAGCGATCTTCATCGCCGCGGCCGGTTCGACACCGACCCCGGCGCTGGATGCCATTGCGGCGCTGTTCGGACTGACCGCGGCAGAAAGGCGAGTCGCCGGTCACGTTGCCGCCGGCCTGACGCGAAAGGAAATCGCCGCGGCCGGCGGCGTCTCGGACGGCACCGTCAAGTCGCAGTTGGCGACGATCTTCGACAAGACCGGCACCGGCGATCAGCGCGAGCTCGAACTCTTGATGCGCGAATTGTCACCGCCGTTGCGCTCCAGTTGATTTGCGCAGATTCTCGAACCGGCGGTGGTCCAAAGGACTCGGTCGGTAAGTTTTTCAAACTTTGACACCATCGTCGGCAAAATCTGGGAAACGAAACCCGGCATCGTTGCAATTCGGCCAAAATCGTGGTGCGGTCGTTCGCGGTCCAGAAACGCGGCACTCTGCTCGGCTGGAAAGAAAATGGTTTCTGGCGCGGATCTCGATCTTTGACACCGACATCTACCGAGCGGCTGCTCCCCTACCTCTTTTTGCTTGGGCTGATCGTAATCGCAGTCGCTTTCCGGCCACTGCTGCCCGTCGACGAAACGCGATATCTCAGCGTCACCTGGGAAATGTATCTGAGCGGACAGATCTTCGTCCCGACCATGAATTTCGCGCCCTATCTGCAGAAACCGCCGCTGCTGTTTTGGCTTATCGACCTTGTCTGGAAGATTTTCGGCGCCAGCCGGCCGGCCGCGATGCTGGTCATCTTCGCCGCCTCCTCGCTCGTCATCTGGCTGACGACGGCTTTGGCAAAGACCCTGTTTCCGGGCCGCGACGACATCGCACGGCGCATCCCCTGGCTGGTTGCTGGAAGCTGCGTGTTCGTCATCTATTCGACGCTGATCCTATTCGACCTGTTGCTGACGGTCTTTGTGCTCGCCGCGCTGTTGTCGTTGATTGCCTTTGCCCGGAGCGGCAATCGCTGGCAGGCCGTTCTGGCCGGGCTGTTCATCGGCATGGGCGTGCTGACGAAAGGCCCGGTGGTGCTGATCCATATCGGCGCGCCCATCCTGTTCTACCCGTTCTGGCGCGACCGACGGGCGGGACTGACGACACCGAACTTCCTCGCTGGAGTGGGCCTGGCAGTGCTTGCCGCGCTGATTCCGGTGGCGATCTGGCTGGTGCCGGCGACGATCCTGACAAAGGGCAGTTTCGTCTATGATCTGGTCTGGAACCAATCGGCGGGGCGCGTCACCGGCAATTTGCGCAATTCGCACGGCCGGCCGTTCTATTTCTATCTGCTGCTGCTGCCGGTCATGTTCATACCGTGGATCTTCATACCCGAGGTCTGGCGGTTGAAGCTGCGCACGCGGATACGCAGCCTGATCGAGACGAAGTCGCCGGATCTGCGCGCCTTGCGCCTGCTGTCGTTCTCGTTCGTTGCCGTGTTGCTGGCGTTCAGCGCGATATCCGGCAAGCAGCCTCACTATGTCGTGCCGATGTTGCCGTTCGTGACCATCCTGTTCGGCTATTTCATGGCGGAGATCCCGCTCGCCAGGCTGAAAAGCTCGGCCGTCGTCATGCTTGTCATTTTCGGCATCGGCCACGCGGTGGCATCGGCAACCGCGTTCAAACGCTATGACCTGACGCCGCTCGCCAACTTCATCGACGAGCGAAAGGATGCGGACTGGGCCGTGGCTTTCGACTATCAAGGCGAAGTCGGCTTCCTGGCCGGGTTGCAAAGGCCGTTCGAAAGCACCGACAAACCGGAAGAATGGCTTGGCTCGCATCCCAGCGGCTATGTTATTGACAAGGTTTCCAAGGATCCCGGCACTGCAGGGCAAATCGCGTTCCGGCTTCGCGTCGAACGCGGCTATCTCGTCGTGCTGAAGGGACAGCATTGACGATCGTCACCGGTATGCGAGTTCGTCCCCCGCGCGGGAGATGAAGGCGTTGCTGCTTCGTGGTTCCATCGCTCGATAGAACCGGGAGGTATTCATGCGCAAACTCATCTCGACGACGCTTTTTGCCTTATCGCTCGCTGTGGCCGGCCTTGCCGCCGGTCCGGCATGGAGCTTCAAATGTCAGTCCGGAACGATCGGGCAAGGCAGTTGCTCCTGCTCCGGGACCGCCGACTGCACCGATATGCGGCATTCCAAAATGTGCAAGGGCGACCTGAACTGCGGTTCGGGCAAGTGCTCCTGCACGGCTGCATTGGTAGTCGACCCCGGCCCGAAAACCCCCAAGCCCAAGGTCGTCGCGCCGAAGGCGACAACCAAAGGCGTCGTGAAGCAGTAGATGTCCGACCCGAAAGGACGGCGGCTCGACGTCGCTGGGCCGGCCCGATGTTTCGCGGTTCATCCCCCGTGCGGGCGATGAACCGCTATCGAAGAAGTGCTGGCGTCTAGCCGGAGGGTGGTTTCCAACCAGAGAGCGAGGATACCATGTTGAAAACCTGCATGATGCTGTTCTTCTGCCTGATGGCGGCCACCGCGGCCGCCCAGCCGCCGCCTTCGGGGCCGCCGGTTCCTAGTGCGGCACTTGCCCCATGCAACGCCACACAATCGAACAGGCCCTGCAAAGCCGAACTCGGCGTGTTCCTGATCACCAACACCGTCCGCAACCTGGCGCAAGCCAAGGTCGACGCCACCAACGCACAGCTGGCCGCCCAGGGACGATCGTCGCGCGCATCGATCGAATCGCTGAAGCAATGGCGGCCGTCGCGCTTTGCGACGCAGATGCTGAACCAGCCGAACAGCTGGTTTGTCAAAGTTCCTTACATCCTGACCATCAAAGTCTCGATCCCTGTGACCTCCGACCGCCACATCGGCATTCCCATAGACGTCAACGTCTTCTGCAGCGGCTGGCAGACCGATTCCAGCCAGGTCATCATCCGCTCGCAACCCGGCCCGGCGAGCTTCGAGGGCGGCAACATCCTCGAGGACGTTTTCAACGTCGGCAATTACATCGACGCGCAGGTACGCAACTCGTTTTCGGCACCCCTACCGGTGACGACGCCGGTTCCAAATTCGAAATGCTCGGCAATAGACGGCTCCGATGCCGGCACGCAGGCTACCGGCGATGATCTCATCTTCTGGACGGTGCCGCGGCGCAACCTGGTGGTGACGGACGCCATAGCCAAGCCGACGGTTGAAGTCACCTTCGACAGCCTCACACGCCTGTCAGCCCGCGACTTCCACAACAATGTCGTCTATGCGGAATCCGAGGCTATAAACCTCAACCTCTACGCCAATGAGGACGGCCTTCAGAAGGCGCTGACCATGCGCGAAGGCGACGCGGCTGCGCTGAACCTTCCCGCAGTACGGCTCGACGCGCGAAAATACGATTCGCTGGTCGTCATCGGCAATGTCGACCAGCCGCCGAACGATCCCAGAGACAGCGCCTTCGCAGTAGCGGCCAAGACTGCGGGATTCGATGCCGGTTCCAAGATCATGCTGATCCCGAAGTGGTATTCGAGGCCGCCGGACCAGTTCAATCCCAAGCCTACATGGATCAGAGTTCCCGCCTATGAGCTGCACTATACGGTGCGCTATCTCAACAGCGGCGAGCTGGCCGTCGATGGTGGAACCAGTACGGTCCGGCCCCCAAAAGTCGCCGTTCCGATAAAGACGCTCATCAAGCCGAAAACGCCCTGACGCGGCCGCTCGCGGATGGCGGCGGCGGTTCAGACCGCTGCCGCCATCCCCCGCGCGGCAGATGCGGCAGCGCTGGCTTCATGGCCTGATCTTGCGGGAACAAACCCGCCGCTGCGCCACGAGCGAGCGGCGCCATCGATGGAGGTGCACGATGCTGCACTTTCCCCACACCATGCCCGCCGTCCGGATCATTGCGGCAATCTCGCTGCTTGCCTTCCCGAACTTCCTGCCGCCGGTCACGATCCCGGCGAACGCGCTGCCGGTCAGCCAATCCTGCCGGATCACCACCTATTACAAGACGGCGGCAAAGGCGACGGAGGTTGGCGTGCGCTCGACGTGCCAGGGCGTTAAAAAATGGGGCGTCACCTCGAAATATTACGAGGTCGAAAAGATCGAAGCCGCTACGCCCCCGCACACGTCGGGCGGCGGCGGCAGCCTGCCGTGCGAGTTTCTCGCCGCCGGCTGCTTCAACCTGCCCGTGAAACGCAACTGAGCGCCAGGCGAACGAGCTAGCCGATCGCCTTCTCCAAAACCAGCGCCGGCAATCCTGAGGCGCCGCCGCAATCGGCCGTGTTGCCGGCGGGCGTGAACCCTCTCGAGCGGTAAAAGGCAACGGCCGGAGCACTTGCTTCCTCGACCTCGACGCGCAGCGTTCGGGCCTCCGGAAAGCTGGCCTCGATCTCGTCCAGCAGGGCCTGGCCGATGCCTTGCCTCTGCCAGGCCGGATGCACGTAAAGCTGGTTCAGCATGACGACCCCGGCATCCGTCGTGGCGGCCGCGAAAGCCATGCCACCGATGCTTTTGCCGTCGTCCGCGACCAGGAATTCCGAGTTCGGTCGTGTCAACCGCGCTTTGAGCGCGGCGATCGAATGCCATTCGTCGGTGATTTCGGTGACCCGCGCCGCGCCGTAGATGGCGTCATAGGTGGCGTGCCATGTCTCCACCAGCAATGCGCGCACCGCCGCAAGATCGCGCTCGCTGGCGGTGCGGACGAACATCCTATTCGATCCCGAGCTTGGCCTTGACCAGCTCGTTGACCACCTGCGGGTTGGCCTTGCCGCCGGTCGCCTTCATCACCTGGCCGACGAACCAGCCGGCCATGGTCGGCTTGGCGCGCGCCTGTTCGACCTTGTCCGGGTTGGCGGCGATCACCTCGTCCACCGCCGTTTCGATAGCCCCGGTATCGGTGACCTGCTTCATGCCGCGGCTTTCGACCAGCTGACGCGGATCGCCGCCCTCGTTCCAGACGATCTCGAACAGATCCTTGGCGATCTTGCCGGAGATGGTGCCCTCCTTGATCAGATCGATGACCGCGCCGAGCTGATCGGGCGAAACCGGAGCATTTTCAATACTCTTGCCGGCTCTGTTCAACGCACCCAGCAAATCGTTGATGACCCAGTTGGCGGCAAGCTTGCCATCGCGACCAGCGGCCACCTTCTCGAAATAGTCGGCGACCGCCTTTTCCGATACCAGGATCGAGGCGTCGTAGGTCGACAGGCCGAGCGAGGAGATCAGCCGTGCCTTCTTGGCGTCCGGAAGTTCAGGCAGGTCCTTTGCCAGCGCATCGACATAGGCCTGGTCGAATTCCAGCGGCAGAAGGTCGGGATCCGGGAAATAGCGATAGTCGTGCGCTTCTTCCTTGGAACGCATCGAGCGCGTTTCGCCCTTATTGGGATCGAACAGCCGCGTTTCCTGGTCGATCTTGCCGCCGTCCTCCAGGATGGCGATCTGGCGGCGCGCCTCGGAGTCGATGGCCTGGCCGATGAAACGGATCGAGTTGACGTTCTTGATCTCGCAGCGCGTGCCGAATTCACCGCCAGGCCGGCGTACCGAGACGTTGACGTCGGCGCGCAGCGAGCCTTCGTCCATGTTGCCGTCGCACGTGCCGAGGTAGCGCACGATGGTGCGCAGCTTGGTGACATAGGCCTTGGCTTCATCGGCGGAGCGCATATCCGGCTTCGAAACGATCTCCATCAGCGCCACGCCGGAGCGGTTGAGATCGACATAGGACATCGTCGCATGCTGGTCGTGCATCGACTTGCCGGCATCCTGCTCCAGATGCAGGCGCTCGATGCCGACCTCGATATCCTCGAACTCGCCCTGCCGGTCGGGGCCGACGGAGACGATCACCTTGCCCTCGCCGACGATCGGTTGCTTGAACTGCGAGATCTGGTAGCCCTGCGGCAGGTCGGGGTAGAAATAGTTTTTCCTGTCGAAGACCGATTTGTGGTTGATCTGGGCCTTCAGGCCCAGACCGGTACGGATCGCCTGCTTGACGCATTCCTCGTTGATCACCGGCAGCATGCCAGGCATCGCCGCATCGACCAGGCTGACATTGGCATTGGGCGCGGCGCCGAAAGTGGTCGAGGCGCCGGAAAACAGCTTTGCCTGCGAGGTCACCTGCGCGTGGACTTCGAGGCCGATGATGATCTCCCAGTCGCCGGTGGCGCCGGGAACCAGGCGCTTGGCGTCGGGCGTGCGGGTATCGATGATGCTCATAAGGGCCTGCATATTGGAATTGCGGATATGCGGAACGCATATTTTGGTGTGCAACTTCGCTAGTGCAAACCGCTTCGCGAGACAAGCGCCAAGCCGCAGGTGCCGACGCGGCACAGGCCCGCAGCTGCCGCGATGGACTGCTATAGCAGCTTGAAAAATTCAAATGGCCGGCAACCCGGCCGCCGCCGCCTCATGCCGTGGCGATATAGGCCCTGATCTCCTCGGCCTCGCGCTCGACATCCTCGATGCGCCGCTTGACCACATCGCCGATCGACACGATGCCGTCGAGCAGCCCGTTCTTTTCCACCGGCAGATGGCGGAAGCGACCCTTGGTCATGATCTCCATCACCTCGTTGACGGTGTGGTTCTCATTGCAGATCTTCACCTTGGGCGTCATCGCCGAGCGGATGGCAAGGTCGAGCGCCGCGGCTCCCTCCTTGGCGAGAACCCGCACCACATCGCGCTCGGAAAGAATGCCGACGATCTTGTGATCGCCGTTGGTGATGACCAGCGCGCCGATCCTGTGTTCGGAAAGCATGCGGATGGCTTCGCTGAGCTTTTCGTTCGGCCCGAGCGTCACCACGTCGTGGCCTTTCGCCTCGAGAATTGCCTTAACAGTCATGGCGTCCTCCTCTGCATTTCCTGCCGGCTCCTGCCCTGGCCGGCTTTCCCTGGGATGAACATGGTGCGCCGCGATCGGTTGCTTTTCAAGTGCGGAGGTCTCAGCTCTCCGGCTCCTCCGTCTGCCGGGGCACCTGCTCTCGCCGATCAAAAAACCGCAGGCCGAAGAAGCCGGCAACAAAGCCGCCAATATGGGCTTCCCAGGCGATCTGGCCGTCAATGCCGGGCGCCAGGCCGAAGAGGCCGGTCGCCAGGTTGATCACCATCCACATGGCGAGAAAGGTGACGACGCCGCGCGAGCGGAGGACCGCCGCCATCGGTAAGGGCCGGCCAGCGAAGGCGGCCCTGCCCGACGAGCGGTCGATGCGGAAGCCGTAGCGCGCCGCCGCGCCCATCATGCCGGAAATCGCGCCGGAGGCGCCGACCAGCGGTGCGTCGCCAAGCGGGTGCATGGCCCAGAACAGCGCCACCGCCGCCAGTCCGGTGGCGGCGAAGAACAGGCTGAAGCGCAGCGCGCCGAAGCGGTTGGCCAACGGTGAGCCGAAGGCCGCAAGCCACACCATATTGATGGCAAGATGGGCAAAGCCGCCATGCAGGAAGGCATAGGTAAAAGGGCTTGAAAACGCGAAGAAATCCAGGTCGAAGCGGCCGGAATAGCGAATCGGCACGAAGGCAGCCCGGACAAGCAGTTCGAAGTCCTGGTCGTCGGTCAGCCAATAGACCCGGATCAGATGGACCGCGACGCAGATGCCGATCACCGCCAGCACCACGGGCGGCAGGTTGAACACCGGCTCGCGGCGCTGCTCCGGTTCGCGGGCGACAGGCCCACCCTGGCCCTGCTCGATCTCCGGTGGGCTTTCTGGGTCACTCATATGGCTTGCACTCAGTCGCTGGATTGGACTTCGCGAGCATGTAGATCACGGCCAACCGAATCACAAACGGCGAATCAGCAGGCCCGAATCGAAAAAGAAGCCGTCCAAGGTTTCCCTTGAACGGCTGGTCGAGCCCCCTTGCTCCCCCTGAACTCTTGACTGAAGTGCTGCCGATCGTCGCAAAACGACCGCTTCTGGAGTGGTTTTTGTGTGCCACAGGGCTGGCAGGCGCGCAACGTAAACTAGTTGTTAACCTTAACCGCCCCGACCCGTGAACAAGTATTAACGATGCTGGCACGCATCCTGCTCCGCAACGCATGTAGGTCTTCGGAGGGCGCCCTTCTGTTCACCGATGGGACATCTGAAGACAGAATGCGCGGAGCAGCATTAGCATGAACCAGACCGGATCGATCACGCTGTTCCATTATTGGAACCGGTTGCGTGACGGACGCCCTGCCCCGAAGCGCTCGGAAGTCGAACCGGCCGACATCAAGTCGCTGCTGGCCGACACGTTCATCCTGGAAAAGGACACGCGCGGCGAAGCGGTGTTCCGGCTCGCCGGCACCAGGCTTTGCGCAGTCTATGGCCGCGAATTAAAGGGATTTTCATTCCCTTCGCTGTGGCGCGAAAAGGACCAGCGGCTGATCTCGAAGCTCACCGACGGCGTCTTCGACCTGAAATCGGCGGCCCTCATTACCTATGAGGGTTTCAGCCGCAATGGCCGCTCCAACAGGTTTGAGCTGCTCGCGCTGCCGCTCGACGGCGGGGTCGAGAGCCCGCGCTGCCTCGGCGTGATAAGCGCCGTCGAAAAGCCCTTCTGGCTGGGCGCGGACCCGGTTTTCGACGCGTTGATCGATTCGATCCGTGTCGTCGATCCCGACAAGGAGCCGATGTTCCTGAAGAACCGGCCGGCGATGGAGGTTCCCTCGCTCGCCCCGTCGGAATACGACCCGCCCGAGACGATTTCGGCGCTCGGCCAGGCCCGCCGCATCCGTCACCTGGTCGTCTTCGACGGCGGACGCGAGGAATGATGCCCAAAGCTTAAAGCAACAGCGCCGGATTTTCCCCTTTGTTAACCTGCTTTGTTGTAGTTTTCCGCTGAAATTCCCCGCATCCATGCGCGGAATGCCGAACGGGGTATGGCAGTGATGAGGTCAGCGGCGGTCGACCATGCACCGTCCCAAGCTGAAAGGCGTAACTTTCAGCGCGTCCGCGTGAAGATTTACGGACGCTTCATGCTGGAAGACCGCACCGAACATCCCTGCCAGGTAGTCGACATGTCGCCCGGCAACGTTTCGCTGCGCACCGAGCGCGCCGGCCTGGCTGGCGAAAAGGTCATTGCCTATATCGATCATATCGGACGCATCGAGGGCGTCATTACCCGCACTTTGCAGGATGGCTTTGCGATGACCGTCATCGCGTCGGAGCGCAAGAGGGACAAGCTCGCCGCGCAACTGACCTGGCTTGCCAACAAGCACGAGCTCGACTTGCCGGAAGACCGCCGCCATGAACGCGTCGCGCCGCGCAACCCGACGAGCGTGCTGCAGCTTGCCGACGGACGCCAGTACCAGTGCCGCATCATCGACCTGTCGCTGTCGGGCGCGGCGATCGAGATCGACGTCAAGCCGGCCATCGGCGTCCAGGTGACGCTGGGCACCATGCGCGGCCAGGTGGTGCGCCATTTCGAAGATGGCATCGCCATCGAGTTCGCCGTCATCCAGCGCCCCGAAACGCTTGATACCGAATTCAGCTCACCGCGCGGCTGACGCGGAAGCGTTAGCGCCATCGGGAAGCGAGGCTGGCGACCTTCGCGCCCCCTCGTCCCGCCATCTTAGCTGTTCGAACGGGGCGACGAAGCATGGGAACGCACCCGGCTGGAATCCATAAACAATTCTATACTTAATTGCATCAAATTTTATGTTTATTCTATTGTTGTTTTACTTAATGTCTACTTCGCGCTTTTGCGTCAAATAAATCCAGCCGTGTCATTGTCTCCTCAAACGGGGAGACGGAATAATGAACAGGATGAGGGGCAAGCTGTTGCTGGCGGCAATAGCGATGCAGCTTTTCGGCTGGGGGACTGCAAACGCGGCGGAGCCGGCCTTCATGCAGACCGGCGGCCGCACCACACAGCCGGTCGGTCACTACGAATTGTGCCAGCAGTTTCCGCGGGAATGCAATCAGAGGACGCCTGACCAGGCACCGGTCGAGCTCACCCGCAAGCTGTGGGCGACGATCGTCAAGATCAACAATTCGGTCAACAGCAAGGTCGCGCCCCGCACCGACATGGAAATGTGGGGCAAGGAGGAAGTCTGGTCCTTTCCCAATAACGGCTTCGGCGACTGCGAGGACTATGCGCTGGAAAAGCGCCGCGAGCTGATGAGCATCGGCGTGCCGGCCGGCGATCTGCTGATGACGGTCGTGCGTCAGCGCAACGGCGACGGCCATGCTGTGCTGACCGTGCGCACCAGTCTTGGCGAGTTCATCCTCGACAATCTCCAGCCCAAGGTGCTGTCCTGGACCAATACCGGCTACACCTATCTGAAGCGCCAGTCCGACCGGAATTCCGGCGCCTGGGTGACGATCAACGACGGCCGCTCCGACGCGGTCGCCAGCGTCCGCTGAGGACGCCAATGCATGTCGCCCAAAAGCGCGTAGCGGTTGTGGGATAACGACATGCATAAAACAGAGGTTAAGTGCGTCGCATGACTTCGCGCTTTAGGAGAAACCCGGTCGAGTCCCCACCCTCCCCGTCCCCAACGACCGGGTTTAAGGAGCCGGCCCCGTCCCCGGGCCGGCTCCACCATTTCCGGCGGAACAACATTTCGATACAGTTATCTCGGCTTTGCCTCCAACTGCGCTTCGTCATCCAAGCTGTCTCACGATCGTTTGTGGGATACGAGCTGCCGTTTGCCGTCGAAACGCTGTTACTTGCCCCTGATACGGAACGCGTCGACAAAGGCGGAAAACGCCGGAGAGGGATGGCGTCGGCTTGGATAGTACAGGTGGTAACCCTGGAACGTCGGGCACCATTTGGTCAGGACTTCCTGAAGAAGGCCACTCTCAATGTGTGGCAGGACGAGTTCGCGCGGTAGATAGGCCAAGCCCACTCCGTCAAGCGCGGCCTGGATCGCCGGCCCCATGTTGTTAAGCGTCAGTTGCCCCTCGACCCGAGCACTGAACTCGCGCGCTCCTTCCCGCAATTCCCATGCATAGACCCATCCTGACGTCGGCAGCCGGTAGTTGATGCAGTTATGGTCGGTCAGCTCCTGCGGCGTCTGCGGCGGTGTCCGGTGGGCGAAGTAACGGGGTGAGCCGACGACAGTGTAGGTCACGTCGGCTCCGATGCGCACGGCTACCATGTCCCGGCCAATGGACTCGCCCAGCCGAACACCGGCGTCGAACTGGCGCTCGACGATGTTGGTGAAGGCGTTATCGACCACCAGCTCGACATTGATATCGGGGAAGTCGCTCAGGAACTTTGGCAGCCGGGCGCGGAAGACAATGTCGACCGAATCGTCGGTGCACACCAGGCGAATGTTGCCGGACGGCCTGTCGCGCAGGACGCCGAGAGCGCTGACCTCAGCCGCGATGCCTTCGAAATGCGGTTCGATGCCTTCCTTGAGGCGTTGACCGGCCGCCGTCGGGGCCACGTCGCGCGTGGTGCGAGACAGAAGACGGACGCCAAGCCGCGACTCCAGCGACTTGATGGTGTGGCTAAGAGCCGAAGGAGTGACGCCGAGCTTGGCGGCTGCTCGGGTGAAGCTCCGCGTCCGGGTGATCTCCAGAAACGCGCGCATTTCGGCGAACTCGTCGCGTGGCATTGATGAGCCTCATTCACAACCACATCAAAATTATACCCGCTAGTCGCATTTGGCCAGCCCGACTACTTAATTCGGGAACGGACAGGAGACTGCCTTATGACCATTGAACTCGCGCTGGGCGAGGCCGCCACTGCTGACAGCACGACGACCCCATGGTCTGCGGTGGTCTGCCTGTCGCTGCTGACCTTCCTTCTAGTCGGACTGGAGTTCCTGCCGGTGAGCCTGCTCACCCCGATCGCTCAGGATCTGGCCGTCTCCGAGGGTCAGGCCGGCCAGGCAATCGCGGTATCCGGATTCTTCGCCGTGGTTACCAGCCTCTTCGGCAACTCGCTGTTGCGAAACGTCGATCGACGGACGGTGGTTCTGCTCCATACGGCAGTGCTGGCCGCATCGAGCCTGGCGGTGGCGGTTGCTCCCAACTTCCTGGTCTTCCTGGCCGGGCGGGCGCTGGTCGGCATCGCGATCGGCGGTTTCTGGTCACTGTCGACGGCCATTCTGGCCCGCTTGGCCCCGGGACCCGACCTGCCCAAGGCCATTGCCTTGCTCCAGGGTGGCACTGCGTTCGCATTGGTGATCGCCGCGCCCGTCGGCAGCTTCCTCGGATCGCTGATCGGATGGCGGGGAACCTTTTTCGTCACTGTCCCCATCGGCCTTGCGGCGCTCGTGTGGCAGTTGGCCGTTCTCCCGAAGATGCTACCGATGGAGGCCGCCTCGGTGTCGAGCATGTTCCGCTTGCTGCGGAATCGCAGATTCGCCATCGGCATGGGCGCAACCGGGCTCGCGTTCATCGGGCAGAACGCGCTCTCGATCTACCTGCGGCCGTTTCTGGAAAACGTGACGGGCCTCGAGGTCAACACCCTCTCAATGGCTCTGTTGGGCGTCGGCCTCGGCGGCCTGGCGGGACTGTCGATCATCGGCCTCATACTCCGGCGGCACCTCACAGCCTTGCTGATCGGGCTGCCGAGTGCACTCGCGGTCTTCGCTCTACTGCTGATTGCCTTTGGACCGTTTGCACGGGCCACGGCCGGCCTGCTGGTTCTTTGGGGACTGTTCGCGACCCCGATCCCGGTGGCGTGGAACACCTGGATGACCACGCTCATCCCTGAAGACCTGGAGGCCGGGGGCGGACTCCAGGTCGCCCTGATCCAGTTCGCGATCGCGGGCGGCGCTATCGCGGGAGGCCTGCTGTTCGACGCGGCCGGCTGGTGGAGCGCCTTCCTTCTCGCCGCCGTCCTGCTCACGGGTTCGGCCTTGCTCGCCGCCTCGGCCGGCCCCCGCACCTGAACTCTTTCAATTCTTGTCTAGGAGAATCTCATGTCCGAAGGAATCGAGAACAAGGTCGTCGTCATCACCGGTGCCAGCAGTGGCCTCGGTGAAGCGACGGCACGCCATCTTGCCGCGCGAGGCGCTTCCGTGGTCCTGGGTGCACGCCGGTCACACCGCATCGACGCGCTTGTCCAGGAACTGACCGCCGCTGGGCTCAAAGCCAAGGCCGTCACTACGGACGTCACCGACGCCGGCCAGGTCCAGAACCTGGTGAACACGGCGGTCCGGGAATTCGGCCGCATCGACGTGATGCTGAACAATGCGGGCCTCATGCCGTTGGCCCCGCTCGAACGGCTCAAGATTGACGAATGGGACCGGATGATCGACGTCAACATCAAGGGCGTCCTTTACGGCATCGCGGCCGCACTTCCGTACATGAAGGAACAGCGATCGGGCCACATTATCAATGTCTCGTCCGTATACGGCCATGTGGTCGACCCGGGTGCGGCGGTCTATTGCGCCACCAAGTTCGCCGTGCGTGCGCTGTCCGAGGGTCTGCGGAAAGAGGTGAAACCCTACAACATCCGCACCACGGTGATCTCGCCGGGCGCTGTCACCACAGAGTTGCTCGAGCACATCAGCGAGAAGGATATCCAGCAGGACACCAGGGACTTCGTGAGCAAGATCGCCGTGGGGCCAGATACGTTTGCCCGCACGGTCGCCTTCGCGATCAACGAGCCCGACGACGTCGATATCAACGAGATCTTGTTCCGGCCGACCGCCCAGCCGGTTTGACTTGGAAGTGGCTATGCTTTCGGTACCCCAAGGCCGGCTCCACCATTTCTGGATCGGCTAGACCTTCTTCAGCCCAGCCCTGAATCGCTTGCCGTTGGCCACATAATGCGCGGCAGAGGCGCGCAGCCTGGCGATTGCGGCTTCGTCGAGCGTCCTGACGACGCGCGCGGGCGAGCCGACGATCAGCGAATTGTCGGGGAATTGCTTACCTTCGGTGACCAGCGCGCCGGCCCCGACCAGCGAGTTGTTACCGATCTTGGCGCCGTTCAGCACGATGGCGCCCATGCCGATCAGGCTGTTGTCGCCGATCGTGCAGCCATGCAGCAAGGCACGGTGGCCGATCGTGCAGCCTTGGCCGACGGTCAGCGGAAAGCCCGCGTCGGTGTGCATGATTGTGTGCTCCTGCACGTTTGTGTCGGCGCCGATGACGATCGGCTCGTCGTCGCCGCGGATAACGACGCCGAACCAGAAGCCGGCATTGCGGCCGATCCTGATATTGCCGATCAGCGTGGCGTTGGGCGCGATCCAGTTGCTGTCGGCGTCCTCGAAGGCGGGCGCTTTTCCGTCAATCGCGTAGATCGGCATTGCTGTCTCCAGATCGTCTCACACCGACAAGCTGCCAGACCCTAGAAGCGAAGCCGCCCAGGACGCAATGGCGATCACCACCATGCCCAGCGCCAGCGCCCAGATGGTCGCCGTACAGCCGCAGGAGATCAGCCCCAGCACCGAGATGCGACGCTCGCGCCAGGCGTCCAGCGCCTCGTTGGCGAACATCAGCGGCCCGGCGCAAGCCGTCGCCGCGAGCGAGCGCAGCATGTGCTTCGACGATACATAGGGCTGGACGAAGGCAAGCTTGCGGCCGGCGATCAGCTCCATCGCCGATCCGGCCAGGCCGCAAGCCGTCAGCCCGGCCATAAAACTGAATATGATTTGTTCGACCGGCCCCATCTTTACCCTCCGTTTACCATAAAATCGCACAGTCGCCTGCAAAAGCTGCGTAGCAAGAGCCGTGCCGCGCCGAAATGTGCCGCTCAGGCACACCCGACGGGACGGTAAACGAGGGCCGCGATGAAGCAGGCAGCCGCCACGGAGGGCCCGCAACTCAGCGTCGTCGATTCGACGCTGATGAAGCGGGTGTTTTATGCGTTCGCGACGCTGGCGCTGCTTTCCGTGGCGATCAGCCTCGGCGGCAAATGGTTCGGCCGCTCGATCGCCATGGCCGGGTACACCGACGACACCACGGTCCACAAGGTCGTCATCGGCAACAACATCATCGCCGTGCCGGCCAATGTCATCCGCTTTGCCCAGGCCCGGCGCGACGGCATCGCCTCACGGCTTGACCTCTATCTGCGCTATCCCGAGATGGACGGCTACAGCGAGGCTGCCCGCAACGACTTCAACCACACCGGACCCAGCAAGGACATCGTCTTCCTGTCGTTCGAGCCGCAGATGATGTCGCGCGACATGAGCGGCCGCTTTGCGCCGATCTACAGTGCGCTGATTGCCAAGCTGGGTACGCCCGGCCCTGGCCGCACGACGCTTTACGCCTTCAGCGAAAAATCGGGCTATCTCAACGAAGTGCTGGCGGTCGCCGACCGCCCCGGCAAGGATCCGTTCGTCGCACGCTGCCTGAGCGGCCCGAGCGCGGACGAATCGCTAGCGCCCTGCGAGCGCGACATCCTGGTCGGCGACAATCTCAGCCTCACCTACCGCTTCCCCCGGGAATTCCTGGGCGACTGGCAGGCGCTCGACGCGGCGATTTCGGGCGAGGCAGCGCGTGTGCTGAAGACCGGGCGGTAAGCAACGAAACGAGCCGTTCCGCAGGGATCCTTCGCGCCCCTCTCTGTCCTGCCGGACATCTCCACGAGGGGGTAGATCGGCCGTCATCTTGGCTTTCGCCAATCTCCAATGTTGCAGGAAGAGCGCAGCGCCGAAGCTGCCAATCTCCCCCCAAGTGGTCCCCAAGTGGGGGAGATGGCCGGCAGGCCAGAGGGAGGCGCTGTCCCGCCGGCGTCTTGCAAGGTTCCGTACCGCCGCTGCGCTTGAGGCGTAGCGGCCAGCTAAATCTCCGGCTCAGGCCAGATCGATGTCGAGGATCGCCATCGAGAAATTATAGTCCCCGTCGTCCTCGTCCTTGAAGACGATGCCGAGGAACTCGTCGCCGACATAGACCTCGGCCGAATCTTCCTTGCGCGGCCGCGCCTTCACTTCGAGTTTGGGATTCTGGAAGGTGCGCTTGAAATAAGCATCCAGCTTTCTGATTTCGTCCGGCTTCAACAGTCTTCTCCGATCGTCGCTTGCTAAAGTGCGTCGCGTCTGAAGAGATCGATGCGACGCGCTTTGAATCCTTCTTCATGCATGTCGCTATCCCAAAACTGCTGGGCACTTTTGGGCGACATGCATTGGTGAGCGCGCTTCTGGCACGTCGACAATGGCCATGTAAAGGCAAGCCGGCACAGGGGGCAGGAATTCAGCCCCCGCCCGAGCACTCAGATGTCGAAGCTGACGACGTGGTCCATCGTCTGCGATGGCAACAGCTGGTCCATCTGCCGCGAAGGCTGATCGCAGCCGGTCTCGCCGACGACGCGGGCCGGCACGCCGGCAACCGTCTTGTTGTGCGGCACTGGCGACAGCACCACCGAGCCGGCCGCGATCTTCGAGCAATGGCCGATCTCGATGTTGCCGAGGATCTTGGCGCCGGCGCCGATCAGCACGCCGTAGCGGATCTTAGGGTGGCGGTCGCCGCCGGCCTTGCCGGTGCCGCCCAGCGTCACGCCGTGCAGGATCGACACGTCGTCCTCGATGACCGCCGTCTGGCCGACGACGAGGCCGGTGGCGTGATCGAGGAAGATGCCCTTGCCGATGCGGGCGGCCGGATTGATGTCGGTCTGGAACACCGAGGACGACCGGCTCTGCAAATACAGTGCAAAATCCTGGCGGCCCTGGTTCCACAGCCAATGCGCCAGCCGGTGCGTCTGGATGGCATGAAAACCCTTGAAGTAGAGCACCGGCATGATGAAGCGGTCGCAGGCCGGATCGCGATCGTAATAGGCCTGGATGTCGACGCGCACCGTCGTCGACCAATCATTGTCGTCGGCCGCCATCGCCTTGAACGTCTGGCGGATGAGGTCGGAGCCGATGTCCTGGTGGGCGAGGCGCTCGGCCAGCCGGTGAATGACCGCTTCTTCCAGGTTTTCCTGGTTGAGGATGGTCGAATAGAGGAACGCCGCCAGCAGCGGATCGCGGTTGACCGCTTCCATCGCTTCGTCGCGAATCGAACGCCAGATCGGATCTACCGGCTGCACCATGGTGGGACGAGAAATCGTAACGCTGTTCATCTGATGTCTCCGGCCACCCAATGTCTCGGCATCCACTGTCTCGGTTGGCGGCTTGCCTATTCTCCGGCCGCACCTATAAACCAGATCATAGCACGGGTGAACTCAATTTTCCTTAGTGCTTCGTCAAATGGATTGGGTTGGCGGAATTTCAAGCAGCCATGGAAAACGCAACCTTGATCGACGAGACCCTGAAGCGCGAGCTTTCCGCGCTCTATGCGGCCGAAGATCGCCACTACCACGACCTTGGCCATATCGAGGCGATGCTGGCGCTAGCCAACGATTACAAGGCATTGCTGCATGATCCTGAAGCAGTCGAAGCGGCGATCTGGTTCCACGACGTGATCTACGACAGCCGCGCCAAGGACAATGAGGCGAGGAGTGCCGCACTTGCCGAGGAGAAGCTCGCCGGCCGCGCCGACGCACGACGCCTCGGCCACATCGCGGCGATGATCACTGCCACTGCCAGCCACGAATTGCCGCCCCTTGGTGACCAGCATTCGGTTCGTGACGCGGCGCTGTTCCTCGACATGGACCTGGCGATCCTGGGTGCTGCGCCTGACGTGTTCGACGCCTACGAACAGGCGGTTCGCCGCGAATACCAGTGGGTCGACGAGCCGATGTGGCGGGCCGGCCGTGCCGCCGTCCTAAACGGCTTCCTCACCCGCCCGCATATCTTTCACAGCGAGGAATTCCGCCGGCGCTTCGAAACCCAGGCCCGGCAAAACATGGCGCGCTCGCTCCAGGCGCTTGGGCACGGCCCGGGCGGATAGTAGTTCGCGTAGCTCGCGTGCGTCCGCGATATTTGCCCGAAATCAGGTGAATGCGCCAAAAGTCGATGCCATTCCCCACAACATGAACACCCCAGCCGCCAGCGACGCACCATTGACCACGATGCCAGCCAGGCCGAGCACACGATTGTCGTTTGGGCGACCAACGGCCATCAACCCGAAGACCACTCCCGTAAGATGTGCCAAAGGCCCGGCCAGAAAAAATACCGCAGCGAAGAAGCCCGTCGCACTGTTTTGGAGCAGTGGAGACGCGCCGCTCGGCATTGCTATCAACGCGGTGATCGCCATCGCCCCTGCCGCCAAAGCAGCCAGCGCTAGTACGACGGACCATTCGCCGAACCTGCTTTTTGCAATGACGCCCAGCAAAGCGGCGTCGGTCCTTCCCCATTGTGCCATGATACCCCCTGCCCTCCGTTCAGCGCATGGCGGGTTTGAACCGATCCACACGTCGCGCTTATTTACTCCTGTATCGTTGCAAAACCGCTAAGGACCCCAGCTTCAGGCCCAATGGCCGCTTTGGGAGCCGTCCATCAAAGCGGATGCTCGGCATAAAACTCCAGCACACGCTGCTTGAAGGTCTTGTCGCCGACCGCCAGCATATGGTCGCGGCCTTCGATGTGAAAAGCCCTGGCGTTGGGCATCAGAGCGGCGAGTTCATCCGGCGAGCCGCCGATGTCGTCCTTGGTGCCGACGGCGATCAGCGTCGGCTGGGCAATGCGGGCAATGTCGGCCTCGCTCAGCAATTCGCGCGAGGTGGCGATGCAGGCGGCGAGCGCCCGGCGATCGCTGCGGGTCTGATCGGCGAAGGCGCGGAACGAGCGGCCGCGCGGATCGCTGGTGCCTGCCGGATCGTCGACCAGAAGGGCGTTGGCTATCGGATCCCAGTCGCCGACGCCGTCGACCATGCCGATGCCGAGACCGCCGAAGACCAGCGTCGCCACCTTGTCCGGGTTGGAGAGCGCCAGGAACGCCGATATGCGCGCGCCCATCGAATAACCCATGACATGGGCGCGTTCGATGCCGAGATGGTTCAAAAGCGCTGCCGCGTCGGACGCCATTTCTGCCGGCGTGTAGTCGGCTTCGTCATAGCTCTTCGACGACGAGCCATGGCCGCGATTGTCGAAGGCGATCGCACGGTAGCCGGCATCGTTCAGCGTCTTGAACCAGCCGGGCGACACCCAGTTGACGTAATGGCTCGAGGCAAAGCCGTGGATCATCAGCACCGGATCGCCCTGCCCCGATGCCGGTTGGCGGTCAAGGAAAGCAAGGTCGAAACCATCATGGGAGAAGAACTGCATCGGCCGAAGATCCTGCCCGTTCGTTCAGTCGGAATCGACACTCGGCGCGTCGCCCTTGTCGGGCGGCGGCATGGCCGGCCCCGGCGCCGTGCCGATGGCCGGATGGCGCAGCAGGTCGCCGTCCTTAATGCCCTTTTTGGCGGCGGTGCCTGCCTTGAGCTCGAGCACGAAGCGCACCGGTTCGTCCGGCGAGATGATCGCCTCCGACTGCGGCTCGCCTTGCTTGATCGCCCGGATCCGGCCGTCCTGGCCGACGAAGATCAGGTCGAGCGGCATCGGCGTGTTCTTCATCCAGAAGCTCACATCCTGCGGCGCACCGAACACGAACAGCATGCCGTGATTGTCGGCCATGTGCCGGCGGAACATCAGGCCGGCCTCGCGCTCGGCGGGCGTGTCGGCAATTTCGACGGAGAAAGAACGCTCGCCGGCCTTCGTCACCGCGACAAGCAGCGCCGGGTCGACGGGAAGGATCATCGCCTTGCCGTCGGCCGAACTCGGTTGCTGAAAATAGAAGAACGCACTTGCGGCGACGATGAGGAAAATCCCGGCGCAGAGCGCGCCCGCCGTCAGCCGGTTCCTGTGAGCCATATGAAATCCTCGACCGGAACTAATGCGAGACCGGCAAGGTACCCATATCGGGGTGAATTTCGGCAGCCATAAGGCCTTTGTCGCCGCGTCCGAAGCGGACCAGCACCACCTGGCCCGGGCGGAGTTCGGTGATGCCGTAGCGGCGCAGCGTCTCCATGTGGACGAAAATATCCTCGGTGCCCTCGCCCCGGGTCAGAAAGCCGAACCCTTTGGTGCGGTTGAACCATTTCACCAGCGCCCGTTCGAGGCCGCTTTCCGGCGTCACCGCGACATGGGTGCGCTGCTCCTGCATCTCCGCCGGATGGATCGCCGTGGTGACATCCATCGAGAGCACGCGGAAGGCCTGCAGCCCACGCTCGCCCTGCTTGACCAGGCAGACGACGCGGGCGCCTTCAAGCGCGGTCTGAAAACCGTCCTTTCGAAGGCATGTCACGTGGAGGAGGATGTCGCCCGAAGTACCATCATCGGGAAGGATGAAACCGTAGCCCTTGGCCACGTCGAACCATTTGATGGCGCCGGCGATTTCGACGAGATCGGCCGTATCGGCGCTCTCATCCCGCTTCAACGCATCGTTACCGGCCCCGTCCCGCCCCATGAAAGAGGCCTTTTCCCCCATAAGAACGCCCCCTTTTTTCAAGAAACACTGCAACTGATTCTTGGTATCAGATTAACACCGCGGCTTCCGGTGTGTGCAAGACCTGACGTGCCTTTTTTCACGGTTCCGTACAGGAATAGCGGATTTGCCGTTTGCCGGCGCCGGCAAGCGTGGCCGATTGCCCTTTGGCCGGGCCGCCCCTATGGTGCGCCGCAACGCAACATAAGGAGGAAATCATGCGCTATCTGCACACCATGGTCCGCATCGCCGACATCGATGCTTCGCTCGATTTCTACTGCAACAAGCTTGGTCTCAAGGAAGTGCGCCGCCATGAAAACGAGCAGGGCCGCTACACGCTGATCTTCCTCGCCGCGCCCGAAGACGAGCAGAGCGGCATCTCCGAAAAGGCGCCGCTGATCGAGCTGACCTACAATTGGGACCCGGAAGACTACAAGGGCGGCCGCAATTTCGGCCATCTTGCTTATGAGGTCGACGACATCTACGCCACCTGCCAGCGGCTGATGGACAATGGCGTTACCATCAACCGGCCGCCGCGCGACGGCAACATGGCGTTCGTCAAATCGCCGGACGGCATCTCGATCGAGCTGTTGCAGAAAGGTCCGGCCAAGCCGAAGGCCGAGCCGTGGGCGTCGATGCCGAACACCGGCAGCTGGTAACCGATCACGCTATCTTGAGCGGACGCAGGCGGGCGCTGGTTCGGTTTTCGCGTCCGCCTTCCCAAGGAGAATTCATTCATGCCGGCCAGCCATGTCGACGTCGCCACCGAACATGCCAGCCGCTATCTGCAGCAGCTGTGCAAACATTGGGCGCACAAGTTTCCCGTCGAATTCGACCCGAACCACGGCACCATCGATCTGACGCTCGGCCGCACGGTTCTCGATGCGGATCCGGCTGCGCTGCACATTGCGGTGACGACAGATGAAGCTGGCTCGCTCGAGCGCCTGGAAACGGTCGTCGCCGAGCACATCAAGCGCTTCGCCTTCCGTGAAGAGCTGGCATTCGACTGGAAACGCGCTCCGGCCGCGTAGACGACCTGTCAAGCGCGGGCCTTGGCCATCTCGAGCAGCATCAGCACGGTGCGCCAGTTGCGCGCCGTGCAGTGCACCTTCAGAACGCGCGGGATGAGATTGGCAAAGACCGATTTGCCGAGGCCGTCGGGCGCATGCAGGTAGAGCACGTCGCCCTTGATCTCGAAGCGTTCGGGCCCGGTGCATTTTTCCGCCAGCCGGGCGATCTCCTCGGCGGTCGGCCGGCGCTCCAGCGCATAAGCATGCAGCTTGGTCGGCTCGCCGGCCACTTCCGGATAGGGATTGTCCGCCGCCAGCCGCTCGAGCCAGCCGAGATCGCGCACCATGATGCGCGAATGGAAGCCCCATTTCTTCTCGAATTCCGCTTCCAGCCGCCTGGTCAGCATCGCCGCATCGCCGTCTGGCGACCGGAACACGGCGTTGCCGCTCTGCACATGGGTGGCGATATCGGAGAAGCCGAGCTGCTCAAAAAATGACCTGAGTTCCGCCATCTTGACGATGCGATTGCCGCCGACATTGATGCCGGAAAACAGCGCGATAAAAACGTTCGCCGGGGCGTTCGGAAGATCGTTGCTGCTCATATAATGAACCCGGCGAGCGTCTCGTTGTCGGTGATGTCCTGGTAGTGGACGCTCTCGGCGTCGAAATTCGCCTTGAGCAGGTCGAAATTGCGGCGGTCCTTGGTTTCGATGCCGATCAGCACCGAGCCGAAATTGCGCGCCGATTTCTTCAGATATTCGAAGCGGGCGATGTCGTCGTCGGGGCCTAGCAATTCGAGGAAATCGCGCAACGCGCCGGGCCGCTGCGGAAAGCGGATGATGAAGTATTTCTTCAAGCCCTCGAAGCGCAGCGCCCGTTCCTTCACATCCGGCAGCCGCTCGAAATCGAAATTGCCGCCGGACACCACGGCGACGATGGTCTTGCCCCTGATTTCCTTTTTGGAAAAATCCTTGAGCGCATCGATCGCCAGCGCACCGGCCGGCTCGAGCACGACGCCTTCGACATTGAGCATTTCGATCATGGTCGCGCAGAGCCGGTTTTCCGGGATCAGCCGTACGGCATCGGCAGCAAACTCCTTGAGGTGGCGCAACGGCTCGCGGCCGATCTCGGCCACCGCCGCTCCGTCGACGAAATTGTCGACCTTGGCGAGCTTGACCCGCTTTCCGGCGGCAAGGCTCTCGCTCAGGCTCGGGGCGCCGGCCGGCTCGCAAAAGACGAAGCGCGTTTCGCGGTGCTGGTCGGCGAAATAATGGGTGACGCCGGCGGCCAGGCCGCCGCCGCCGACCGGCAGCATGACAATGTCGGGCATGCGCGCACCGGGCATCTGGCCTGATATCTCGTAGGCGACGGTCGCCTGCCCTTCGATGATGTCCTTATGGTCGAACGGCGGCACCATGTGGGCGCCGGCAGTTTCGGTGAATTCGAGTGCCGCGCGGTAGCAGTCGTCGAAAAAATCGCCGACCAGCCTGATCTCGACGAACTCGCCGCCGAACAGCCGCGTCTTGTCGATCTTCTGCTGCGGCGTGGTCACCGGCATGAAGACGACGCCCTTCTTGCCGAAATGGCGGCAGACGAAGGCAAAGCCCTGCGCGTGATTGCCGGCCGAGGCGCAGACGAACAGCTCGGCAGCGTTGCCGGCGGCAAGCGTCTTGCGGAAGAAGTTGAAGGCGCCGCGGATCTTGTAGGAGCGCACCGGCGTCAGGTCCTCGCGCTTCAGCAGCACCCGCGCGCCGCTCTTCTTCGACAGATAGTCGTTTTCCTGCAGCGGCGTTTCCGGAAAGATCTCGCGCATCGCGGCAGCGGCGGCAGCGACGCGAGAGGAGAAACTGGTCATGGCAAGAGCACCCCACAGGCTAGCCGAATTCGGTCCCGCTATTGCATATCCGGCTTCACGAAGCCATTGTCCGGCCACCCTGAAAGGGTGTTCCCAAAACCTCGTTGGCCGTTAGGAGCGTCTGTTCATGCCTGTCGCATCGGTGGCCCAGAAAACCGTGTCGCTGCCGGAGTTCGGCGAGCCGACGGTGATGCCGCTGCTCCCGCTCGCCACCTATGAGGCCCGCATCAGGGCACTGGTTGCACGCGGCGGCGAAGCGGAGTTCGACGCGTTCGTCGTCTATGGCGACCGCGAACATGCCGCCAATGTTGCCTATCTCTGCGGCTACGATCCGCGCTTCGAGGAGACGCTGCTGGTCATCGTTCCCGACAAGCCGCCGAAACTGCTGGTCGGCAATGAGGGCTGGGGCTATGCCGAGATCTGCGACGGGCCGTACGAGCGCGTGCTCTACCAGACGTTCTCGCTGCCGGCGCAGCCGCGCGACCGCTCGCAAGCGCTCGCCGACATTCTTGCCGATTGCGGCCTGAAGGCCGGCCAGCGCATCGGCGCCATCGGCTGGAAACCGTTCGGTCCCGGCGATGCCGGTTTTGGCGAAACGACGCTCGACCTGCCGTCCTTCATCGCCGACACGCTACGGACGCTTGCCGGCGACAGGGGTGTGATCGTCAACGCGGCGAACCTTTTGATGAACCCTGCCGACGGCCTGCGCGCCATCAACGAGGCCGACCAGCTGGCCGCGTTCGAATTCTCCGCGACCTATTCCTCGCAAGGCCTGCGCAATGTCCTGCAGGTCATCGAACCCGGCATGACCGAATTGCAGGCGGCGCGGCTGATGGGCATCAACGGCCTGCCGCAATGCTGTCACCCGATGCTGTCGGCCGGCAGGCGCGCAGCCTATGGCTTGCCGAGCCCCCGTCTCGACGTCATCAAACGCGGCGACCCGATCACCATGGCCTATGGCATCCAGGGCTCGCTCAACGCCCGCGCCGGTTTTCTGGTCGAGGACGCGGCCGAGCTTCCAACGGGCATCCGGGACTATGTCGAGAAACTGGTCGCGCCCTATTTCTGCGCCGTCGTCGACTGGTATGAGACGGTCGGCATCGGCGTTCCCGGCGGCGCACTGTGGCAAGCGGTGCACGAGCGGATCGGCGATCGGTTCTTCGGCGTAGCGCTCAACCCCGGCCATCTCATCCATATCGACGAATGGATGCATTCGCCGGTATTTTCCGGCTCCGATATCAGATTGAAGTCGGGCATGGCCTTGCAGGTCGACATCATCCCAGCGACCGGCACCGATTATTTCACCACCAACATCGAGGACGGGATCGCGCTGGCAGACGACGCGCTGCGCGAAGAGATCGCCGCGCGCTATCCCGAAGCCTGGCGCCGCATCGAGGCGCGCCGCGCCTTCATGACCGACGTGCTTGGCATAAGGCTGAAGCCGGAAGTGCTGCCGTTTTCCAACATCCCGGCGTTCCTGCCGCCGTTCTGGCTTTCGCGCAACAGTGCGATGGCCGTCGCGAGGCACTGAGCGCATTTCGGCATCCGCGACTTACTTCTGCCGCACTTCGCCTGTCCGGGAGGGGCGGCGGAGGTGGATGGCCTTTGGTCAGGCCGGAGTGGAATTGCTTAAGTGCCCTTGAAGACGATTTGCATCATTGTCCTTGCCGCGCTGCTCGCCGGCTGCGGCGGCCGCCAAACCGAGGAACTGCTCGGCAGCGCCATGATGGCGGTGCCGGTGACGGAAATCGCCGGCAACCACTCGATCTTCATCGCAACGACGCGCAAGCGCTCCGACGATCCCAACAAGGTCTTCGACGGCGAGCGGTCGGCGACGCTGAACTATGCCCGCGTCAACGTCACCGTCCCCGGCATCCACAAGACAGGCCAGATCGAGCGGCGCTCGCGCGGCAAGTCGGACGATCCGGCCAAATACTTCATGGCTTCCGAGGTTGTCGGCTACGACACCCAGCCGAAATTCTCCAGTGCGCTCAGCGCCGACATCGCGGCGCGCGGCGGCCGCGTCATGGTCTTCGTCCACGGCTACAACACCGGCTTCGACGACGCGGTCTACCGCGTCACCCAGATCACCCATGATTCCGGCTATCCGGGCACGCCGGTGCTGTTTTCCTGGGCGTCGGGCGCCAAGACCACCGACTATGTCTACGACAAGGAAAGCGCCAGCGTTGCCCGCGACCAGCTCGAAGTAACGCTGAGAATGCTGGCGCAAACCGGCGCGCGGCGCATCGACATCGTTGCCCATTCGCTGGGAACCTGGGTCACCATGGAGGCGCTGCGCCAGCTCGCCATCACCGGCGACCGCGATCTCGGCGGCAAGCTCGGCGACGTCGTGCTGGCCTCGCCCGACATCGACGTCGACGTGTTCAAGAGCCAGATGCGCCGCTACGGCAAGCCGGACAAGCCGTTCATCCTGCTGCTCTCCGACGACGACCGGGCGCTCAGGCTGTCCGGCCTGATCGCCGGCGCGCGGCCGCGCGTCGGCGACTACAAGGACGCCGCCGACCTCGCCAGCTACGGCGTGTCGGTCGTCGACCTCTCCAGCGTCAAGGGTGCCGACCGTTTCAACCACACCAAATTCGCCGACAACCCGGAATTGGTGCAGTTGATCGGCCAGAAGCTGCGCGAGGATGACGGGTTTGCCAGCGACCGCGAAGTGACGGACCGCATCGCCTCGGTCGGACAATAGCTGCGTTGCGCGGCAGTAACTGTTGACCATCGCCGCACCATCGGAACAGTTTGAACTGGACCGTGCCTACCTCTGCCTCTATCGAATAGGCCAAGACGTCTCCGGCTCGACGTCGCCTTTGCGGGAGCCCGCGTGACCGTGCCTTCGAAGATCTTTCTCGTCGTTGCGTTCGCGCTCGCGCTGGCAGGCTGCGCCGGCCAGAACACGCACGATCTGCTCAACAAGACGACGATCACCGTGCCTGCTTCGGACATTGCGGCGACGCACAAGATCTTCGTCGCCACAACCCGGCAAAAGGCAATGAAAGCGCCCCGGCAGGTGTTCGACGGCGACCGTTCGCCGACCACCAGCTTTGCCAGCGTCGAGGTGACGGTGCCCAAAATTCACCAGCTCGGCGCCATCGAGCGGGTCAAGGGCTCGGCCAACAGCAATCCGGCGAAGGATTTCACGGCGACCGGCGTCACCTTCTACGAAGGCGCGCCGCAATTCGCCAAGGCGGTCGGCGCCGATATCGCCATGCGCGGCGACCGCGCGCTGGTTTTCGTGCACGGCTTCAACAACGGCTTCGACGACGGCATCTACCGGCTGACGCAGATCGCGCATGACACGAAATACCCAGGAACGCCGGTGCTGTTTTCGTGGGCGTCGAGCGGCAAGACGACCGGCTACATCTACGACAAGGAAAGCGCCAATGCGGCGCGCGACGATCTCGAAGCGACGCTGCGCATGCTCGCCAAGAGCCGCGCCAAGAGCATCGACATCATTGCCCATTCGATGGGGACCTGGGTGACCATGGAAGCATTGCGCCAGCTTGCCATCACCGGCGACCGCGACCTCGGCGGCAAGCTCGGCTACGTCATCCTGGCCTCACCCGACATCGACGTCGACGTGTTCAAGAAGCAGATGATCCGCTACGGCAAGCCCGACAAGCCGTTCGCCGTGCTGCTTTCGGGCGACGACCGGGCGCTCAGGCTGTCGACCCTGATCTCTGGCGACAAGCCACGCGTCGGCGACTATGGCGACGCGGCCGACCTCGCCAGCTATGGCGTCTCGGTGGTCGACCTGACCAAGACCAAGGGCGGCGACCGGCTGAACCACGCCAAATTCGCCGACAACCCGTTCCTGGTGCAGCTGCTCGGCGACCGCCTGCGCGCCCCGGCGGGCCTCGCCTCCGAAGAGACCGCGCCGGCCCAGCTCGACAATCTCGGCCAGGGCCTCGGCAAGGCCGTCGGTTCGGTCGCCGAAATCGTCATCACCACGCCGTTCAAAGTGCTGACCATCGCCACCGGCGGGTGAGCGATCGCTGTCGATCGGCCTGCAGCCGCTAATCGCCGACGCTGGCGATTAAACCTAAGCCACCATGCCTTCGTCATCCTAGGGCGGAGCGAACGCGAAGCGGAGCGCAGACCCTGGGATCCATGCCGTTACATCTGCCGAAGATTGCAGCGGTTCGGAATGGCTTGTATCCGCAACAGCGTCAGTTACCTTTCGGCATCGCTGGATTGCCTGCCGGAGCCAAGAGGCGTTCGATTCTGATCCGCCTTCGTGCGCCACAGATGTAACGGCATGGATCCCAGGGTCTTCGCGACGTCGCTTCGCTCCTGCTCCGCCCTGGGATGACGAAGCGACGGATGTTCGGCTAATCTTCAGGGTACGCGATTTACCCCTGAAGGGACCACCGGAAGCGCAGAAAATTGCCATTTGCAGGCCGGCATATCGACAGCGCTAAACGAACAAATCAACCTTCTGGAAGGTCGTCACGTCGATCAAGCCGACGTCGGAAATCCTGAGCTCGGGGATAACGACCAGCGCCAGCAGCGAGTGCTGCATGTAGGCGTTGTTCAGCGAGCAGCCCATCTGCCGCATGGCGTCGCTGAGTTTGTCCGCCTTGGCGGCGACGATTTCCGCCCGCTCGTCCGACATCAGCCCGGCGATCGGCATTTCGACCAGCGCCAGTTCCTTGCCCTTGGAGAACAGCACGACGCCGCCGCCGACCTCGCCAAGCCGGTTCACCGCCAATGCCATGTCCTGCTTGTTGGTGCCAACGACGATGATGTGGTGGGCATCATGCGCCACGCTGGAGGCCATCGCGCAGTCGCCGATATAGCCGAAGCCGGAGACGAAGGCGTTGGTGACGCCGCCGGTGCCCTTGTGGCGTTCGACCAGCGCGATCTGGCAGACATCGTTGCGGCGATCCATGGCGACCAGCCCGTCCTCGACGGCAAGATCGGCCTCCAGCGCCCGCGTCGGCGCCTGGTTTTCGATGACGCCGATGACCCGCACCCGCATTTCGTTGGCGCCCATGGGTGCCGCGATGTCGAAATCGCCTGCCTTGAGCTTCTTGCCGAGCTTGACGGTGTTCTTCGCCGTCCGCGGATAGTTGTAGGCCGGAATGTCGATTTCGAGCTTGCCGCCCTTGGCCAGCCTGACGCCGCGGCCATAGACCTCGTCGATGGTCATTTCGGCGAGGTCGGAGACGATCAGCAGATCGGCGAGCCGTCCCGGCGCGATCGAGCCGATCTCGCGCTCCAGCCGGAAATGCTGGGCGGTGTTGAGCGTCGCCATCTGGATCGCAGTCACCGGCTTCAAGCCCTGGCTGATGGCGTGGCGCACGACCCGGTCCATATGGCCTTCGTGCACCAGCGTACCGGAGTGGCTGTCGTCGGTGCACAGGATGAAGCTGCGCGGGTCGAGTCCGCTCTCCGTCACCGCCTTGATCTGCGAGGCCACGTCATACCAGGCCGAGCCCAGCCGCAGCATCGCCTTCATGCCCTGGCGGACGCGGGCGATGGCATCCTCGGCGCGCGTGCCTTCGTGGTCGTCCTCGGGGCCGCCGGCGACATAGCCGTGGAACGGCAGGCCGAGATCGCGCGAGGCATAATGCCCGCCGACAGTCTTGCCGGCCCTCACCGTCGCCGCGATCTCGCCCGACATCACCGGATCATTGGCGGCGACGCCCGGAAAATTCATCACCTCGCCGAGCCCGACGATGTTCTCCCAGGTCATCGCCTCGGCAACATCGGCGACGGTCAGCTCAGCGCCGGCATGCTCCAGCCCCGGTGCCGACGGCACGCAGGACGGCATCTGCACATGCACGTTGACCGGCATGGCGACCGCCTCGTCATGCATCAGCCGTACGCCCGGCAGGCCGAGCACGTTGGCGATCTCATGCGGATCGATGAACATCGATGTGGTGCCGTGCGGGATCACCGCGCGGCAGAATTCCGTCACCGTCACCATGCCGCTCTCGACATGCATATGCGCGTCGCAAAGCCCCGGCACCAGATAGCGGCCGCCGGCATCGACCACCTTGGTGCCCTGGCCGATGGCGTGGCCGGCATTCGGCCCGCAATAGGCAAAGCGACCGCCGGCGATGGCGATGTCGGTGCCGGCGATGATCTCGCCGGAATGAACGTTGACCCAGCGCCCGTTGCGGATGACGAGATCGGCGGGCTTGCGGCCCATGGCGACATCGACCAGATGCGTCGCCATCTCGGCCCAGGGTTTTGGTTTTGTCGCGTTGGCGGTCTTCGGCATCAACAGGCTCCCGTTTGCCCGACTGTGCCAAGCCGCGAGGGTTTTGACCAGCGAGGAAGCAAGCGCGGACGGCGAAGTTGCAGCTCTCCCCCCTTGAGGGGGAGATGTCGCCGAAGGCGACAGAGGGGGTCGCCGATCCACGCGCGACGACCCCCTCTGGCCTACCGGCCATCTCCCCCTCAAGGAGGGAGATTGATGCGCCACGGCTTTCGCCAATCGCCAAGGGCATTTTGTGCCGGCCGCAGCAACTTTGTTCTTGCTTTGTGCCGGCAGCTATGCTACTAATTTGGCTATGGTGCTAATTGGCTCCAACGACCCGCCCGCCGAGGCGGGTTTTTTGTTTTAGCGTCGTTCATGGCAAAATGGCCCAAGCGGAATATGATTCCGGCTAATCAGCTTTCGCCGCGTTAGCGGATCTTACTGAATCGACGGTCGCGGAGTGTGACGCACTCCATCGTTCTAGCCTTCGGCCGGTTCAATCAATTCGATCCCGAACTGTCACTTCTTGCTCGGGTCGTCTGCCGGGTTGACGTAGGTGATCTTGAATGGCCCCTCGCCATGAACCTCTACGATCGTATCGCTTGTCGTCCAGGCGAAGTGATTCATTCCGGCCGGTGCGACGCCGAAGCCGCCAGCAGTCAGTTCGACGCCTTTCGCCTCGTCGAGCTTATCGCCCATTCCAAAATGGAAGTTGCCGGAAAGCACCGTCATGTATTCCGTGGTGGGATGATTATGTGCGGCAATTTTGTAGCCTGCGGGTGTCTTCAACCGCAGCACAAAGGCGCCGTCCTTTGAGGGATCTCCAGCGACAACAGCCATTTCCGCCCCAGCAGGAATGACAGCAGGAGCAGGACCCCATTTGATGTCTTTGGCGTTCATCGGCATCTCGTCAGCAGACAGAGGCGCCGTCCCAACAAGCAGCAGTGCCAGGGCAGAGGCAAGCTTGAGCATGACAATCTCCCAGTGTCTGTAGACGACGGCGTCGAGTATCGGCGCGCCGATCCACTTGCCGATTGGAGTCTATCAGGCCAGAGCGCCCGAACGCATCCTGCGAACGGGGGACACGCATTCGCGGTAGCCTCGGAAGCTGTCGCTAAAAACATCTCCAGGTGAAACGATTTTGTTTGTATCTCCGTGGGTGATTGGCCCTCGCTAGCTTCCAGTGCCAGATTTGTCGACGGCAGAAGACGGCTTGACGGCCTTTGGCTGGCGGCTGAAAAGGGCTGGCCTGCGGACGTGGCGGAATTGGTAGACGCAAGGGACTTAAAATCCCTCGATCTCTGATCGTACGGGTTCGATTCCCGTCGTCCGCACCAGATTGGTCTTCGTTTGATACCCTTCGTAACTGGAGACCAGGGCGCTCGACCCGGTTCTGGCCCCCTCACCTCCCAATCGGGTTCAGCTTCAAATGCTGGATTAAAATAATCGTCTTGGCGTCGATGATCCGACCATCGTGGATGCCGGCCAGCGCCTCGTCGAGCGGCATTTCCAAAACCTCGATGTCCTCGCCTTCGTCATGCGCGCCGCCGCCGTCGGAAATGCGGTCGGCGGGCGAATAGCGGGCGACGAAGAACCAGAGCCGCTCGGTCACGCTGCCGGGGCTCATATAGGGCGAAAACAGCCGCTGCACGTCCTTCAGGCGGTAGCCGAGTTCCTCCTCGGCCTCCTTGCGGATGCAGGTTTCGGGATCGTCTTCGTCGAGCAGGCCGGCGCAGGCCTCGATCAGCGGCTCCTTGTGGCCGGTGACGTAGGCCGGGTAGCGGAACTGCCGCACCAGAAGCACCGTCGACCGCTCGGGATCGAAAGGCAGGATCACCGCACCGTCGCCGCGATCGTAGGTCTGGCGGGTGTGCGTTTCCCATTTGCCGTCGCGCCGGCGATAATCGAAGACGGTCTTTTTCAAAACCGCCCATTCGTCGGAAAGGATTTCCTCAGAGCGGATGCGAATGCGATCTTCCATGGTGGACTCTCTGCTGCCGCGGCAAGGCGTAGCCGCGAACGGCCGTTCGTGCAATCGGTCCACCAATTGGTCCAGCGGCCGTTTCACCGTCTCGTGTCTGGCGCTGGCACAGTCGGCTGCCTAAATAGCGGCAACCCTTTCCGGAGTTTTTTATGACCTCATCGCTTTTCCAGCCGATCACCCTCGATGGCCTCACCTTCCCCAACCGCATCGCGGTCGCGCCGATGTGCCAGTATTCGGCCGAGGACGGCTCGGCCAGCGATTGGCATCTCTATCACTGGATGAACCTGGCGATGTCGGGCGCCGGCATGGTCACCGTCGAGATGACCGATGTCGAACGGCGCGGCCGCATCTCGCATGGCTGTCTCGGCCTCTATTCCGAGGACAATGAGGCGGCGGCGCGACGCACGCTGGATGCAGCCAAGCGCGTCGCCGCGCCGGGCACGAAATTCGGTACGCAACTTGCCCATGCCGGACGCAAGGCCTCCAACCGAAAACCCTGGGAGGGCGGCGGCCCGCTGCACGCCGATCAGGACCCGTGGCCGATCGTATCGGCCTCGGCTATCGCCTACGACACCGGCTGGCAGGTGCCGCGGGCGCTGGAGGACGACGAGATCCTGCAAATCATCGAACGCTTCGCCGACGCGGCGCGGCGGGCCGAGCGCGCCGGCTTCGACTTCATCGAGCTGCATGCCGCGCATGGCTATCTGATCTTCCAGTTTCTGTCGCCGCTTTCCAACCGGCGTACCGACCGCTGGGGCGGCTCGCTGGAAAACCGCATGCGTTTCGCCGTCGAGATCGCCAAGGCGGTAAAGAAGGCGGTGCCCAGGCTGATGCTGGGCGCGCGTCTGTCGATCAAGGAATGGGTCGATGGCGGCTTCGACGTCGAGGATGCGATCGAAGTGACAAAAGCGCTGAAGGAAGCCGGCGTCGCCTATCTCTGCTGCTCGAGTGGCGGCAATTCGCCGTTGCAGAAGCTGCCCTCTGGGCCCGGCTACCAGGTGCATCTGGCCGAAGCGGTGCGTAAGGCCGTCGGCATCCCGACGCGGGCCGTCGGCCTGATCGACGATCCGAAACAGGCCGAGGCGATCGTCGCCGACGGCCGCGCCGACATGGTGGCGCTGGCGCGCGCCTTTCTTGCCGATCCGCGCTGGGGCTGGCGCGCCGCGGCCACCTTCGGCGAAAAAATCCACCCGGCGCCGCAGCTTGCCCGCTCGGTGACGACGATGCAGCACTGGATGAAGGCGGCGAACTGACGGCGGGTTCGTCTCGCTGGGCGGGCCAGCACAGCTTCGCACTGATCCTCTGCCGGTGTAGAGTGGCCGGGGCCGCGGCTGGGCGCGGCGGGTTGGGGGAGCAGAGATATGTCGTTCAGGGGGATTTCCATTGCGGCTGCCGCCGCGGTCGTGGCCGGGCTGTCGTTCGCCGCATCGACGCCGGCCGGGGCGCAATATTGCGAAGGTACGGTTCACGGTCTTTCCAAGCACTACAATCTGGCAACCGGAAGTGGCTTTCTCGCCGTTCGGGCCCGACCGAACTCGTCGTCACGCATGATCGGGCAATTGTTCAACGGCGACCAAACCGAGATCTTCGACCGGCGCGGAAACTGGTACCAGGTCGATTTCGGCGGCCGCACCGGCTGGGCGAATGCGCGCTGGCTGCGCAATGGCTGCGGCTATTGAGCTATTTTCGCCTGAGCTAAAATAGCAGTTGCAACCAAATCGGCCGCTCCGCGTTGGCGGCGATGATGGACAGCAAGCCATTTGAAAAGCCGGTCGTGGTCGAACTCGGCCATGTCGGCAAGTATCGCCACATCCGCAGCGCCCAGGAGGCGGCGGAGTGCCTGATGACGGTCTGGCCACTCAATCGCGGGCCCCGTCATCGTGATGCCCTCGACACTTGCCTAAAAGTGCTGGAAGGTTATCGTTCGACGGCGGATGCGCGCCGGGCACTGATCGAAGCCGCCAGGGAATCGGACGTGCTGGTCGCAGACGACAGGCTGCCAGACGACAGGCTGGCCGACGACAGGCTGCATTGAGGCAACGGGCTTTCAACCGGAGGGTTTCATGGCGAAACTGACCTACAAGATCGTTGAGCATGACGGAGGCTGGGCCTACAAGGTCGGCTCGACATTCTCCGAAACGTTCCCCACCCATCAGGATGCCTTGCGCGCCGCCGAGATCGCTTCGGCCGAACAGCAGGTCGCCGGCAACACCGACGGCATCCAGTACGAGGACGCCGACGGCAACTGGCACGACGAGCTCGCCGACGGCCGCGACCGGCCGCAGACCGAGGTTTCGGATTAGGGCGTGTCGATATCCCAGTGATGCCGGCGTGCTTTACAGGTCGGTTTGGTAGCGCTACCGTCTTACATCGCGCGTGACCGGGGAGGAGCCTGGGCGTCGCCGCGGGCCAGGCAGAAAGCGGTTTCCTTCGAAGTCGTTGCAGGAATCAATCGGGAGGAGATCGATGGCGTCTGTCGCAATCGGCGATGTCTACAAATCATTTGGGACCGTCGAGGTCCTGCACGGGGTCAGCGTCGATATAAACGACGGCGAGTTCGTCACGCTGGTCGGACCTTCGGGTTGCGGAAAGTCGACCCTTCTCAGAATGATCGCCGGCCTGGAAAAGATCTCGCGCGGCCAGATCGCGATCGGCAAACGTGTGGTCAACAACGTTGCGCCAAAGGAGCGCGACGTCGCCATGGTCTTCCAGAACTATGCGCTCTACCCGCATATGACGGTTGCCGAGAACATGGCGTTCTCACTGATGCTCAAGGGCGTTCCCAAGACGGAGAGCGATGCCGGCGTGCGGCGTGCGGCCGAGATCCTGGGACTGGTGCCATTGCTCGACCGTTATCCCCGCCAGCTTTCCGGCGGCCAGCGCCAACGCGTCGCCATGGGCCGGGCGATCGTGCGCGACCCGCAGGTTTTCCTGTTCGACGAGCCGCTGTCCAATCTCGATGCCAAGCTCCGGGTGCAGATGCGCGCCGAGATCAAGGAACTGCACCAGCGCCTGAAGACGACGACGGTCTACGTCACCCACGACCAGATCGAGGCGATGACCATGGCCGACAAGATCGTCGTCATGCATGACGGCATCGTCGAGCAGATCGGGCCGCCACTCGAGCTCTATGACCGGCCGAACAACCTCTTTGTCGCCAGCTTCATCGGGTCGCCCGCCATGAATATGCTCAGGGGCGAGATCGTAAGCGACGGCTCGCCGTCGTTTCGCGGCGCCGGAGGGATTTCGGTCCCGTTGGCCTCGGCACTTTCCATCGGCAATGGTGAGCCGGTCGTGCTGGGGATACGGCCCGAGCATTTACGGCTGTCCGACCATCAGGGCATTCCGGTCACCGTCGCGGTGGTCGAGCCGACAGGGTCCGAAGTGCAGCTCATCGGCCGAACCGCCGGCGGCGAGGAGATCGTCGCCAATTTCCGGGAACGGCATTCCTTCACGCCGGGCGAAACCATCCGGCTTACGGCCGAGCCTGGCCTCATCCATCTCTTTCACGGCAAAACCGGACAGCGGTTCGAAACACCCATCGGGCAGTAGGACGGCAAGGACAATAAGCAGGAGGAAGCGAACATGAAATTCACCAGACGTGACGTGATCCGCACCACCGCCGGCGCAGCGGCGGGAGCCTTGGGAAGCCGGTTCATCGGCTCTCCCGCCTTTGCTCAGGAGGGGTTGAAATACAAGCCCGAGGACGGCGCCAAGCTCAGGCTGCTGCGCTGGTCGCCTTTCGTGCAGGGCGACGAGGATCAATGGCTGGCCAACACCAAGCGCTTCACCGAAGCGACCGGCGTCGAGGTCCGCGTCGACAAGGAAAGCTGGGAGGACATTCGCCCCAAGGCGGCGGTCGCCGCCAATGTCGGCTCCGGCCCGGACCTGATGTTCGTCTGGTTCGACGACCCGCACCAATATCCTGACAAACTGCACGATGTGACGGAACTAGGCGAATATCTCGGCTCGAAATATGGCGGCTGGCACGACGGACCGCACCAATATGCGACACGGCAAGGCAAGTTCCTCGGCCTGCCGCTGGCGACCATCGGCAATGCCATCGTCTATCGCGAAAGCTGGGTGAAGGAAGCCGGCTTCTCAGAATTTCCAAAGGACACGGCAGGCCTGCTCGAGCTTTGCAAGGCATTGCAGGCGAAGGGGCACCCGGCCGGCTTCACGCACGGCCACGGCGTCGGCGACGGCAACAACTACGCGCACTGGCTGCTGTGGAGCCATGGCGGCCAGATGGTCGACGAGAACAGCAAGGTGACGATCAACAGCCCCGAGACGCTGAAGGCGATCGAATACGCGCAGCAACTCTACAAGACCTTCATTCCCGGCACTGAAAGCTGGCTCGACGTCAACAACAACCGCGCCTTCCTGGCCGGCGAATTGAGCGTCATCGCCAACGGCATTTCGGCCTACAACACCGCCAAGATCAACAAGGACAAGGATCCGAAGCTGGCTGAAATAGCCAAGGACATCCGCACCACCAACCTGCCGATCGGCCCGGTCGGGAAATCCGTCGAGCTGTTCCAGGTGACCACGGCCGTGATCTTCGACTACACGCCCTACCCCAACGCGGCCAAGGCCTACCTGCAGTTCATGTTCGAGGATCCGCAAATGTCGCAGTGGATCACGTCGTCGGCAGGCTATTGCTGCCAGACGCTCAAAGCCTTTGACAACAACCCGGTTTGGACGGCCGATCCGAACAATGCCGCTTACGCCAAGGCCTCGGCGACGCTGCGGCCCAACGGCTATGCCGGCCCGCTCGGTTATGCCTCGGCGGCGACCATGGCCGACTATGTGCTGGTCGACATGTTCGCCAAGGCGGTGACCGGCCAGGCGACGCCACAAGAGGCGATGGAAGAGGCCGAAAAGCGCGCCAACCGCTACTATCGCGTTTGAGCCGGCTCGGCCGGGCAGCCATGCTGCCCGGCTTCGAATCGCGCATGGCCGCCCGGCCGTTTACGAAACCTTAGAGGAGCCGACCCATGGCCGTGACCTCCGCCGCCGTTCAGCCGCGTCCCTCGATCTTGTCTCGCATCCTGGCGACCTTGGCCGATAGCCGAAACGCGCTTGGCTTCGGCTTCATGCTGCCGGCGGCGGCACTGCTGCTGGTCTTCCTGACCTATCCGCTCGGGCTCGGCGTCTGGCTCGGCTTCACCGATGCTCGCATCGGCCGCCCCGGCATCTTCATCGGCATCGAGAATTACGAATATCTGTGGGACGACGCCGTCTTCTGGCTCTCCGTTTTCAACACCTTGCTTTATACGATCAGCGCCTCGATCCTGAAGTTCGTGCTCGGCCTCTGGCTGGCGCTTATCCTCAACCAGAACCTGCCGTTCAAATCGTTCTTCCGCGCGATCGTCTTGCTCCCCTGGGTGGTGCCGACGGTGCTGTCGGCGATCGCCTTCTGGTGGATCTACGATTCGCAGTTCTCGATCCTGTCCTGGGCGCTTATGGAAATGGGCCTGATCGACCATCGCATCAATTTCCTCGGCGATCCCGAGAATGCGCGGGCTTCGGTCATCGCCGCCAATGTCTGGCGCGGCATTCCTTTCGTCGCGATCACGCTGCTTGCCGGCCTGCAGACGATTCCGCAGTCGCTCTACGAGGCCGCCACGCTCGACGGCGCCAGCCGCTGGCAATTGTTCCGCTATGTGACGCTGCCGCTGCTGACGCCGATCATCGCCATCACCATGACGTTTTCGGTGCTGTTCACATTCACCGACTTCCAGCTGATCTATGTGCTGACCCGCGGCGGGCCGGTGAATGCCACCCACCTGATGGCGACGCTGTCGTTCCAGCGCGGCATTTCCGGAGGCCAGCTTGGCGAAGGCGCCGCGATCGCAGTCGCCATGATCCCGTTCCTGCTGGCGGCGATCCTGTTCAGCTACTTTGGCCTGCAACGGCGCAAATGGCAGCAGGGCGGCGGAGATTGACATGACCGCGATCGAAACGAGCAAACGCCCGGAACTCGACGAAGGCGGCATGGGCTACCTGCAGAGCGTGCCGCGCCGCGTGGTGACGGTCTACCTGCCGTTGCTGATATTCGTCATCGTGCTGTTGTTTCCGTTCTACTGGATGACGATCACGGCGGTTAAGCCCAATCTCGAGATGACCGATTACGCCAATTTCAACCCGTTCTGGGTGGTGCATCCGACGCTCGAGCATATCCGCTACCTGCTCTTCGAGACGTCCTATCCGGGCTGGCTGCTCAACACGATCATCATCTCGACCGCCGCCACCTTCCTGTCGCTGCTGGCTGCGGTGTTCGCTGCCTATGCGATCGAGCGCTTGAGGTTCTCCGGGGCGCGTCAGGTCGGCCTCGCGGTGTTCCTCGCCTATCTCGTGCCGCCTTCGATCCTGTTCATTCCGCTGTCGGTGATGGTGTTCAACCTTGGGCTTTACGACACGCCCTTCGCTCTCATCCTCACCTATCCGACCTTCCTGATCCCGTTCTGCACATGGCTGTTGATGGGTTACTTCCGCTCGATCCCGTTCGAGCTGGAAGAATGCGCGCTGATCGACGGGGCGAGCCGCTGGCAGATCCTCACCAAGATCGTGCTGCCGCTGTCGGTGCCGGGCCTGATTTCCGCTGGCATCTTCGCATTCACGCTGTCATGGAACGAGTTCATCTACGCCTTGACCTTCATCCAGTCGTCCGAAAACAAGACTGTGCCGGTCGGCGTGCTCACAGAGCTGGTGCGCTCGGACGTCTATGAATGGGGGGCGCTGATGGCGGGAGCGCTGATCGGCTCGCTGCCGGTGGTGGTGCTCTATTCGTTCTTTGTCGAGCACTATGTTTCCTCGATGACCGGAGCCGTGAAGGAATAGCCGATATCCTGATTAGGTTCGGAGGTATTCCCGGCGGCCGGGATGCGCGGGGCGGCACCCTGCCGGCCGATACCGCGTCCGGGAGGGTGTCAGCTGCCGGTGTCGGACTTCGGCGCAAATGCGCGGTCGGCAATGCGTTCGATGAAAGCGACGACCCGTTCCGGCTCGACGAATTGCGGCATGTGGCCAAGCCCCTCGACCGGCTCGAAATCGAGCCCGCTGATCTTTTCCATCACCGGCCAGCCGTGGATACCGATGCCCAGCACGCGGTCGGAAGCACCAAACAGAATGCCGGCCGGCATGGTGATTTCACCATAGCGTTGCTCGATGCGGCCAAGGTCATGCGCGATGGCCACGACATCGGTCGCTGTTGCGTAGAAATGGCTTGGCCTCAGTCCGCACCAGCCGCCGCCCTCGACCATATAGTCGGCCGGCGCCGTCTGTGGCGCGAAGATGAAGGCCAACGTGCGTTCTGCATATTTGAGAGCCGCCGGGATCGCCATCGTATGAGCCATGATCCGGCGCCGCAACGGCGAGTTGATGTAAAGCGGGCCGAACTTCTCGCGCGCGTCCGGCTCCATATGGGTCAGCGGCGCCAGCAAGGCGACACCGGAAATCGCCTCGGGATGCTCGACAGCCAGCGTCAGTGCGATGGCTCCGCCCAGCGAATGGCCGACGATCAGCGGCTTTTCCAGTCCCAGCATTTCGATGAAGCGCCGCACGATTTCGGCCTGCTCGGGCAACCGCCCGCTGGCGCCCGTGGCCCGCACCGAATAGCCGGAGCCCGGACGGTCGAGCGCAATCAGCCGATAGTTCGAGCCGAAAATTCCGAACAGCGTGTGGCGGAAATGATGAAGCTGCGCGCCGAGACCGTGCAGGAAGACGATCGGCCGGCCCTCGCCCGTCTCGACATAATGAATGCGGTTGCCGTCGATCTCGATGAATTTCCCGCTGGCCGGCACCAGCCTTTCGGCTTTCGCCGCGATCCGCCGTGTCGCCAGCAGAGGATAGGCTGCCACGACGAGCACCAGCAGAACCAGCGCGCCGGGCAGCCATGGAAGAATCGGTACCGGCATGTCTTGCTCAAGGCTCCAAACCGGCACGCAGCATCACCCGCCGAAGGGTCCACTGCAAGGGAGGTGGCACAGGTGGATCCGTCGTTTGGCGGCATTGCCGCCGGCCGTCCGCCGCGCTATCTCAGGCGACCCGTTTGCCGGAGCCTGCCATGACCGAAATCGTCACCGCCGCCATGCTCGTCATCGGCGACGAGATTCTGTCCGGCCGCACCAAGGACAAGAACATTGGCCACCTCGCCGATATCATGACGGCGATCGGCATCGACCTGAAGGAAGTGCGCATCGTTGCGGACGAGGAAGACGAGATCGTCGCTGCGGTGAATGCGCTGCGCACCCGCTACACCTATGTCTTCACCACCGGCGGCATCGGCCCGACGCATGACGACATCACCGCCGATTCGGTTGCCAAGGCCTTCGGCGTGCCATGCGAATACGACGCCAGGGCCTACGCCCTGCTGGAGGCAAGCTATGCTGCCCGCGGCATCGAATACACGGAAGCGCGCAAGCGCATGGCGCGGATGCCGCGCGGGGCAGACCACATCGACAACCCAGTGTCGGTTGCGCCGGGCTTTCGCATCGGCAACGTCCATGTCATGGCCGGCGTGCCGGCGATTTTCCAGGCGATGCTCGACAATGTCGTGCCGACGTTGCGGGCCGGCACCAAAATGCTGTCGGCCACCGTGGAATGTCCGTTCGGCGAAGGCCTGATCGGCGGGCCGCTGGGCGACATCCAGAAGGCGCATCCGGAAACGATCATCGGCTCCTATCCGAAATATGGCGACGGCAAATTCTGGACGGAACTGGTGGTGCGCGCCCGCAGCCGGCAGGCGCTGGACTCCGCACGCGCCGACGTAGAGGCTATGGTGGCGGGTTTGATCAAGGCAAACAAGGCGGGCTGATCGGCCGGCGTGACGGAACCAAGCATCACGCAGTGACGTTTCTCACGATGGGATCGCCGTAAGGAGTGACGGACGGCCATGCGATTCAAGACCATCGTCGCCATACTGCAGAACGAACAGGACGCCGAGCGCGTGCTCGACTGCGCGATCCCGCTGGCCAGCCGGTTCCAGAGCCATCTGATCGGCATTCATGCCGAGGCGCTGCCCGTGCCCTACACCTCGGCCACCGGCTTTCCGGACACCGAGTTCCTGCAGGTTTCGGCCGACATGAACCGGGAGCGCGCCGAGAAGTTGCAGGCCGCCTTTCACAATCGCGTCGAGAATTCCGGCCTGTCGTTCGAATGGCGCAGCCTCGAGAGTTTTTCCGGCGACAGCGCGCTGACCGGCATCTCGACCGTTCGCACCGCGGACCTGATCATCGCCGCGCAGCGCGAATCGGGCAGCGACCCGAGCGCCGACGTCGACACGCTGGTCTACGATGCCGGCCGGCCGGTGCTGGTGGTGCCGCATTCGGGTCCGCTGGTGACCAGCTTCAAGCATGTGCTGCTCGCCTGGAACGGCAGCAAGGAAGCCGCGCGTGCGGCCTTCGATGCCCTGCCCTTCATCATCGAGGCTGAAAAGACGGACATCGTCGTCATCGACCCGCCGGATACGCTCGACGAGGCGCCGGAAACGGCCGGCGCAGAGATCGCCGCCTCGCTGTCCAGGCACGGCGCGACCGTCAGCGTCTCGGTGCTGAGGTCCGGCGGCGCCTCGGTCGACGACATCATCCAGACCAGGGTCGCCGAAACGGGTGCGGACCTGCTCGTGCTCGGCGCCTACAGCCATTCCTGGCTGCGCCAGCTGCTGTTCGGCGGGGTCACGCGGACGGTGCTGCGCACCGCACCGGTGGCGGCTTTCCTGTCGCGGTAGCTTCACAGGGATAGCTTTCCACTCCCCTTGCCAAAGCCAAGCCTTTCCAGTTAATTCCGCGCGCATTCCATAGTGTCTGCGCGCGATGCGCGCTTTGCGGAGTGCGCGAAGATGTCCCTGCCCGAAAAAGCCTTCCCGGTCTCCTGGGACCAGTTCCACCGCGATGCGCGCGCGCTCGCCTGGCGGCTTGCCGGCGCCAACAAGGGGCAATGGAAGGCGATCGTCTGCATCACGCGCGGCGGCCTGGTTCCGGCCGCCATTATTTCGCGCGAGCTTGGCATCCGCGTCATCGAGACGGTCTGCGTCGCGTCCTACCACGACTACACCAGCCAGGGGCAGCTGCAGGTGCTGAAGGAGATCACACCAGCGCTGCTCGCCGATGATGGGGCCGGCGTGCTGATCATCGACGACCTCACCGATACCGGCAAGACGGCGGGCATCGTGCGCGCGATGATGCCCAAGGCGCACTTCGCCACCGTCTACGCCAAGCCGAAAGGCAGGCCGATGGTCGACACTTTCGTTACCGAGGTCAGCCAGGACACCTGGATCTATTTCCCCTGGGACATGGGCTTCACCTACCAGAAGCCGATCGCCGACGACCACGCCGGCTGATTCGCGGCAACGCGGCTTGTTGCAACCAGCCCGCCCAAGGCATCATCCGCAGCCGAGAAATGCCGACTTGATGCTCGCGCGGCCGCCCCATTTGAGCGAGACCGGGCGCAAATCGGCAGAATCTCGCTGGTCCATGAAACATTTTTTACTTTTATTGCTTATAATTAGCCGTAAGATTCATGAGACGGCAAATGATTCTGGAAGCTGGGGCAAGCTTCTCCGATGTTGACGAGGCCAACGACGCACAACCATCTGGCCGAAAGGGTCCAGCGACTCTTCGGCGCGGTGCCGTCCCGCCTGCAGGTTGCAGCGTTGCCTTGGCGCGATAGCGGGGACGGCGTCGAAATCATGCTGATCACCAGCCGCGACACCGGCCGTTGGGTGCTTCCCAAGGGCTGGCCGGAAGCGAAGGAGCCGCTTTGCGAAGCGGCGGCGCGCGAAGCCGGCGAGGAGGCCGGGCTGCGCGGCACGATCTCGCATCAAGAGGCCGGCCGCTATTTCTACGCCAAGGTGCTGGATTCCGGCGAGGAAGTGCCGTGCGAGGTTCTGGTGTTCCCGCTGCAGGTCGACAAGGTCGCCGACCGGTGGAAGGAAAAGCGGGCACGCACCCGCAAGTGGGTCAGCGCCGCCGAGGCTGTGGGCATGGTGCATGAACCGGACCTTCGCCAGATCATCGCCCATTTCTGCGCCGATCCACGCCGGTTCTCCTGAGCCCGAGCGGCGCATAGCCGCGGTCAGGTGCCGCGAACGCCATCCCGAAGCACCTCCGCGCGGCGCCGAACCTTCCTCGCCGCGCTCCGCTTCTATCCCCGTTATCCACATATGTGACACACAAGATGTTGGGGTCATAAAAGCTCCGCAAACGAATCCTTGACGGCGCAAAACGAGTCGCCTTTTATAGGCCATGCGCTCCTGTTGAGAGTGCGACCGGAAAAGTTTCGAGGCCGGTCTTTTTCCCGGAATATGTGCGTTTTGATCCGCATTCCCGCCTGTTTACGAGGCCGGCGGAGGCGTGGGATTTTGAAGCCTTGGGGGCGAAAGGGGAGGATTGTCGGACTTGAATAAATTGTCTGTTAATACTATATTTAGTGTTTGCAGGCAGGTTCGACGCTAGATAATGTGAATTTCCCTCGACCGAGGGCGTTACAAAAAAGTTTTCAGTTTTGAGGGACCCACAGGGTCCGTGAGCATGTTGGACAGCGGCCTCGCAAGAGGTTCGACCGGCAGGGCGGCGGAGACTGTGAAGATGAGAGCCGGGGTTTTCGAACGCCGGCAGACGGCGGGCATGCGCGTTTCGTCAAGAGGGCAGAAATCCTCTGGGAAAAGCGCTATATGTAGACAAAAGGGACCGGACCAATGCGCATCGAGCGTCGTTTCACCAAGCCAGGACAATCTGCCTATGCGGAGATCGAATTCCGCAAGGCGCTTTCCGAGATCAAGAATCCGGATGGGTCGGTGGTGTTCCGCTTGGACAACATCGACGTGCCGGCGCAGTTCTCCCAGGTTGCCGCCGATATCCTGGCGCAGAAATATTTCCGCAAGGCTGGCGTCCCGGCACGGCTGAAGAAGGTCGAAGAGACGCAAGTTCCCTCCTTCCTGTGGCGCTCCGTGGCCGACGAGGCTGAACTGGCCAAGCTGCCGGAAGCCGAGCGCTACGGTTCCGAGACCGACGCCCGCCAGGTCTTCGACCGGCTTGCCGGCACCTGGACCTATTGGGGCTGGAAGGGCGGCTACTTCAAGTCGGAGGAAGACGCGCGCGCCTTTCGCGACGAGCTCGCCTATATGCTGGCCACCCAGCGCGTCGCGCCGAATTCGCCGCAATGGTTCAACACCGGCCTGCACTGGGCCTATGGCATCGACGGTCCGAGCCAGGGCCATTTCTATGTCGACCCGTTCACCGGCAAGCTGACCAAGTCGAAGTCTTCCTACGAGCATCCGCAGCCGCATGCCTGCTTCATCCAGGGCGTGCAGGACGACCTCGTCAACGAGGGCGGCATCATGGATTTGTGGGTGCGTGAGGCGCGCCTGTTCAAATATGGCTCCGGCACCGGCTCGAACTTCTCGTTCCTGCGCGGCGAAGGCGAAAAGCTGTCGGGCGGCGGCCGCTCGTCGGGGCTGATGAGCTTCCTCAAGATCGGCGACCGCGCGGCGGGTGCTATCAAATCGGGCGGCACGACGCGCCGCGCCGCGAAAATGGTCATCGTCGACGCTGATCATCCCGATATCGAGGAATTCATCGACTGGAAGGTCAACGAGGAGCAGAAGGTCGCCTCGCTGGTCACCGGCTCGAAGATTGTCAAGAAGCACCTCGAAGCGATCATGAAGGCCTGCATCAACTGCGAGGGCAATGGCGACGATTGCTTCGACCCGGCGGTCAACACCGCGCTGAAGCGCGAGATCAAGGCGGCCAAGAAGGACGCGGTGCCGGAGAACTACATCTACCGCGTCATCCAGTTCGCCAAGCAGGGCTACACCTCGATGTCGTTCAAGACCTACGACACCGACTGGGATTCGGACGCCTATCTCACCGTTTCCGGCCAGAACTCCAACAATTCGGTGTCGCTGACGGACGATTTCCTGCGCGCCGTCGAGCAGGACGGTGACTGGCATCTCACCGCCCGCAAGGACGGCAAGGTGCTGAAGACGCTGAAGGCACGCGATCTCTGGGAAAAGATCGGCTATGCCGCCTGGGCGTCGGCCGATCCGGGCCTGCATTTCAACACGACGATGAACGACTGGCACACCTGCGCCTCGGCCGGTGCGATCCGGGCGTCCAACCCGTGCTCGGAATACATGTTCCTCGACGACACCGCCTGCAATCTGGCCTCAATCAACCTACTGCCCTATCGCAACGCCGACGGCACCATCGACATCGCTGCCTACGAGCACACGGTGCGGCTGTGGACCATGGTGCTGGAAATCTCCGTCATGATGGCGCAGTTCCCGTCGAAGGAGATCGCCAAGCTTTCCTACGAGTACCGCACGCTCGGCCTCGGCTACGCCAACATCGGCGGCCTGCTGATGACCTCGGGCATTCCTTACGATTCCGACGAGGGCCGCGCCATTTGCGCCGCCCTCACCGCGATCATGACCGGCACCGCCTATGCCACTTCGGCTGAAATGGCCGCCGAGCTCGGCGCCTTCCCCGACTACGACCGCAATGCGCAGAACATGCTGCGTGTCATGCGCAACCACCGCCGCGCGGCCTACGGCGAAAGGGACGGCTACGAGAAGCTTGCCGTCAACCCGGTGCCGCTGGTCGCCTCGGATCTCAAGCAGCAGGAGCTTGCCGACCATGCCAAGGCCGCCTGGGACCGCGCCATCGAGCTTGGCGAGGAGCATGGCTACCGCAACGCGCAGGCAACGGTGATCGCACCGACGGGCACGATCGGCCTGGTGATGGATTGCGACACCACCGGTATCGAGCCTGACTTCGCGCTGGTGAAATTCAAGAAGCTCGCCGGCGGCGGCTATTTCAAGATCATCAATCGCGCCGTGCCGGAAGCGCTGCGCACCCTCGGCTATTCCGAGGCCCAGATCGCCGAGATCGAGGCCTATGCCGTCGGCCACGGCAATCTCAACCAGGCGCCGGGCATCAATCCCGGGTCGCTCAAGGCAAAAGGCTTTACCGACGAAAAGATCGCCGCACTCAATGCGGCATTGAAGTCGGCCTTCGATATCAAGTTCGTCTTCAATCAGTGGACGCTGGGCGCCGACTGGGTGAAGGAGACGTTCGGCTTCACCGACGAGCAGCTCAATGATTTCTCGTTCGAGATGCTGCCGGCGCTGGGTTTCTCGAAGAAGGACATCGAGGCCGCCAACATCCATGTCTGCGGAGCGATGACGCTGGAAGGCGCGCCGTTCCTGAAGGCCGAACACCTGCCGGTGTTCGACTGCGCCAGCCCGTGCGGCAAGATCGGCAAGCGCTCGCTGTCGATCAACAGCCACATCATGATGATGGCGGCGGCACAGCCCTTCATTTCCGGCGCCATTTCCAAGACCATCAACATGCCGAACGACGCGACGGTGGAAGACGCCAAGGGCGCCTACATGCTGTCGTGGAAGCTGGCGCTGAAGGCCAACGCGCTCTATCGCGACGGCTCGAAGCTGTCGCAGCCGCTCAACGCCTCGCTGCTTGCCGACGTCGAGGACGACGAGGACGAAGCGGTCGAGCAGCTGATCGCGGCACCGGCCGCGCAGCGCGCCGTGCAGGTGACCGAGAAGATCGTCGAGCGCGTCGTCGAGCGTCTCTACCGCGACCGCGAGAAACTGCCGAACCGCCGCAAGGGCTATACCCAGAAGGCGGTCGTCGGCGGCCACAAGGTCTATCTCCGAACCGGCGAATTCGATGATGGCCGCCTCGGCGAGATATTCATCGACATGCACAAGGAAGGTGCCGCCTTCCGCGCGATGATGAACAACTTCGCCATCGCCATCTCGCTCGGCCTGCAATATGGCGTGCCGCTTGAGGAATTCGTCGAAGCCTTTACCTTCACCAAATTCGAGCCGGCTGGCATGGTGCAGGGCAATGACGCCATCAAGAACGCCACGTCGATCCTCGACTATGTGTTCCGCGAACTCGCCGTCTCCTATCTTGGCCGCCACGACCTCGCCCATGTCGACCAGTCGGATTTCGACAAGACCGCACTCGGACGCGGCATCAACGAAGGCAAGGCGACGCCCTTCTCCAAGGGGCTGACCCGCGGCGCCTCGCCGGTCAAGCTGGTGTCGGGCATGGGTGCCGAGCCCAAGGGCTTTGCGGGCTCCGGAACTCCGGCCCGTACCGCCCCGACCGCCTTCTCCGGCTCCAACGTGCTGACGCTGAAGCCGGCCAGTGACGAGGCCATTGCCTACAAGCGCGACTACGAGGAGCGCGCCAGGGAACTGGTCGAGGACATCGTCTACGCGGAAGCCTCCGACCCGACGGAGCTGTTCACCGACGAGGCCGCGAAAGAAGCAGCCGAAGCCAAAGCGCTCGCCGCCAACCGGCGCCAGCAATCACTGATGCAGGGCTACACCGGCAACGAATGCTCGGAATGCCATAACTTCACGATGGTGCGGAACGGGACTTGCGAGAAGTGTGATACTTGCGGGGCTACGAGCGGATGTAGCTGAGAAAATCTGCAGCGCTAAAACGTAACATGATCGGCCCGGTCGCAAGATCGGGCCGAAATGGCAAGAGGAACAAAAAGGGTACGACGCATAAGGATGTCTTTATGTGACATCCTCTGGAAACACCAAGGCCGACCCTCCCGGGTCGGCCTTGGATGCCGCGAATAAGCCGAAGCCAACGCGGGACAAAGAGACCTGACGACCTCTCCTGTAGCAAGGTTATCATATGGGGAGTCGGGACTTAGAGTCGAGGTAGCTAAGGCAACATGGGACATAGAAAATGCCTAAATTTGGAACCTCAGCTTATCTAAAATTGATCTCTCTCAATACGAAGCCTCAGCGCACGGAGTTGCGAAAAAGGCTCTCTCCGAGCGACGCTCCCTATGACTTTCATCGCTCACTACGCCTTCACTCTAGTCGATTGCTCGCGAAGGGCGAGAGCATAGAGAGCATGCTCGAATCCGTAGGTCGCATAACAAAACTGCCAGAACGAACTTCCGTCCAGGCGGGCCTCGCAACCCTCTTGAATTGGCGTGCTTCTCATCCCGCAAAACTTTTTGAAGTTAAGAGCCACATTTACACTAGCCCAAACGACGTCTTCAAACTCAGCTTCACGGCGGATTTTGGGACAGTGATAGACGGTAAAAGATGTGCGGTTCACCTCTGGAATACAAAGACGCCTCCTCTATCAACGAGATTGACGATTGGAGCCCTCTCTTTAATCAAGCAAAGCTATCCAGAGATAGATAATCTGGTCGTGCTGTCACTGCTCGACTCTCAGCTTTTCTGGTCAGTTGAGGATGCTCGATACGTGGCTATTGGACACAACCTCGCACTCCGGATCGAAGAAGTTATCCTGGGTGTGGAGGAAGAATTGCGGTCGCCCACAAAGGATCGGCGAACTCCGCCTGCTCCTCCACATCCGTTGGCGTGACTCGGATCGGGATGACTAGGGGGGCTGAGGATAGCTCTTTCGATAGCAATTAAAGCGTCGTCAGTAGCTCTATTGGCCACGCTTTTTTATTGGAAGAGGTTCGCCTCTTCAAAAGCTTTCTTAGCTAAATCTGGAAGTATATGAGGCTTCAACCGAACAAGTTCTCCAATTTTATCTTCCTTTGAGGAATTCGGTAAAAGCTCCGAAACGTAAATTGCAGTAGCTATCCTCTCAAGTTCGGCAACGTTTTTAGGAGCCAAAATTTCGCATATTTTGGAAACAGAAGCCTCATACTGCGCAAAAATATTAGATGCCGTCCTGTCAAGAGCACGCCAAAGCGTTTCATTGACACTAAAGGAAGGCCCATACCCAGGGTTCACCTCCGTCACTAGCAGACCCCGGCTTCGCATATGAACAATACTCTTGCTCAGATCAAATGAGAAAGGGCCATGCTTATAAAGCACGAACTCACTTTCGAAGGGAACATGCTTCACTACTTTCGCTATAAAAATAGCTTTCTGTATATGCGTTTCACCTGTCCAGCTGTGGCGATCTCTCAGCGCCTTAACGACGCCACCAACAAGGACCATTTCCCTAGTAGTAGTCATTTCACGGCCCCAGTGAGAACGGCGTGGCGTTCTTGGGCAATCCAAGCACGGACGTCGCCAGCGATAGTTGGAGAAGCGTAAATTGAATCAACGGTCATAAGAGGAAAATTGGCGAGGATCGGAGACACAGACACGGAAGATTCTACGCGGCCATCAGGCATAAGCACCGGGAACAATGCCGGCGACGACCCCTGGATATAGAGATCCGTTTTGATATTAGCCTCCCCAAAATTCTTCGATAGTATCTTTCCAAGCTGATACGCAGGAGAATTTAGCGGCTTATTGATATCAGGCTCTAAACTCCCACTTTCAATAGCGCTTTGAAGGATTTCCTGATCTGTCGGGTTGTAGCTGTAGACGGACCTAAAATGCCCTCGTCGAAGAATTGCCTGTGCTGAATCATGACCGGGAGCATCGAAATTTCCAAACGCCGCCCGAATCGATGACATCACCTCATTGTCTGTTTGAGAGAGGTGGAACGCAACGTCTTTACGATAGCCGTTCGCACCGTAGTGGCTTACCATGTAATCAATCAGATGAAGATCATATATCCGGCGAATCGGGTGAAAATATACCTGTTCATACATGAAATAGCGAGCTAAAAGAAGCGCCTCTGCCGAATGCAATCCATTGAACTCCACACCTAGCAATGGCTCTGTACTTCCGCCGTTTCCCATGGACTCTGGCAATATTCGGAGAGACGGGATAAGCTTGGCGTGGTCAAATTTGCCGTAATTAACTCCCGCATAGTATGAGTCCCGAAGAAGGTAATCCATCCTATCAACACCAAACGAATCTCCAGTTATTACTTCTGACAGAATCGATTCCCAGGTTGTAAAATTTTCATTTTTTAACTTCTTTTGCCCAACAGCGAGTTTTTGAACGTCCCTCACATGAACCCGGTGACCCATATCCCATACGCCTGCCATAAGATCACTTGAGATGAGATCCAAAGTCAGGTTTTCGTGATCTTCGCCATGAGGCAAAAGCTTTTTCTCTGCAGCGTGAGAGAAGGGCAAGTGGCCGAGATCATGCGCCAACGCAGAAAGAGAGAGTACAGAACGCCAATAGGCAAGATTTTGTCGATCGGGTATTATGTGCTCAACGGTTGGATGTATATTTGCTGGATCAACAAGGACGTCAAAAACCTTTTGAGCCAAATGCATCACACCGATTGAATGGTCGAAGCGCTTGTGGGTAGCTCCTGGATATACGAATGAAGTAAGAGCAAGTTGGTGGATATGGCGCAGCCTCTGAAATGGGATCGAATCCACCAATGCACGCTGCTGTCGATCGAGCTCTATGAAGTTGTGTAACGGATCTCGAAACTCGTGTACTCGCTTTATAGGCATTATTTCCCTCCCGTCCTCCACCCTCTTAGGACAGGCTGATTACTTTAGCAACTCGCTAGTATCGAACATCTCAGCTTCGTTGTATCGACCATTTGTCCTGGCTGGATAGCATAGCGATATCAAATGTTCATCGCGCCTAAGCGGAGGGCGAGGCGTAACCTTTTGCAGCGACGGGTAGATACGGCCGGTCTTAACCTAGGTGTGGTTGGCGCCATTGCACAAACATTTCGTGTTCGGACCGCCCGAGAATGGCGAAGGCTAACAGCTAACGCCCGCGAAGCGCTACTCGGCCTCGGCCACCATCTGCCGTCCACCCGCCCAGTCGCGCCAAGCCTTCTCATCGCCGTGGAACACGTTGAGGTCGATGCGGCCCCTCACCCCGTGCGACAGGCCGGAGCCGGAATATTGCCAGAACAGCCATTTGCGGCCGGGATAGACCTTTGACGGGTGGGCGGCTACGGCGCGCAGCCAGAATGGATAATCGGGGAAGGCGCCGCGCAGATTGTCGCGGTAGAAGTCGGGGGCGGTGTAGATGATCGGCCGCTGGCCGTAGTGGCGCTCGAGCTTGTCCATGAACACCTGCATCTTCTCCAGCACCTTTTGCCGCGAAGGGCGGCGCTTGCAGCTGGATTCGCCGTTCCACTCGACGTCGATCACCGGCGGCAGCGCGCCCTCGACCCTCGGCACGTTGCGAATGAACCAGTCGGCCTGCTCGCCGGCGGTGCGGCACCAGTAGAAGAAGTGATAGGCGCCGCGCTTCAGGCCGGCGGCGTCGGCATTGCGCCAGTTCCTGGTAAACATCGGGTCGATATGATCGCCGCCGTCGGTCGCCTTGATGTAGGCGAAGTTGGCGCCCTGGGCGCGCAGCTTTTGCCAGTTCACATTGCCCTGCCAGCGCGAAACGTCGACGCCGTGGACGGCGAGGCGTCTGGGCGAGGATGTCTTGCCGAAATTGATCGGCTTGGCGTCGCGAAAACCATAGCGCGTGACCGGCTCGGCAAGCATCGCCGGTGCTGCGCGTGTCAGCCGCTTCGGCGGCGACATCAGCGCGATGACCTCGGCCGGCGGTTCGACGTCCTGATCGGGTACGCCCATCGCGACCGGCTGTTCGTCCTGCTCCTGTTCGGCAAAAGCGGGCGCAGCATCAGTTTTCGCCACGGATGCCACCGGCGCGGGTGGCCGCAAAACCGAGCTGGTGGTCTCGCTGGACGGCAGTTGCAGCGCATCGACGCCGGAGGTCGACGTACAGCCGGCAAGGCACAGCGCTGCGATCGAAAAGATGACGACGCCTGATATCCGCATCTGGACCTGTACGCAAAACACAACAGACCGAAGGCAGGACAACGCCGCCGGACAAACCAAGCTGGATTCCTAACAAGAAACTACCAACAAAGTTTGAATCGAATTGTTAGGGGTTTGCATCGGGACGTTCGCCCGGACGGGGTGCGCTTTCCCCCAACGTTCGGCCACATGGCTGCCTCGCAATCCCGCTTGACAACTCACGACATGAGATTAGTCTCCACTAATCTTACGGTGTAAGGCCATACTTGGGAGGAAGTCATGCACCCCGCCGCCCTGTCAGAATTTCAGCCCGTAGCCCCACCCGAGCCACGCTCGCCCGCCATCGGGATCGACGAGATATCTGGCGATCTCAGCCGCGTCATCGAACGCTCCGAGGTCAATGCCTGGCTCGATCTCTATCGCGCCGCCCCGTCAGACTTTGCCGCAGGGCAAGGCCTTGCCATCGCCGAAGATGGCGATCTCGTCTGGACCACCTGCACGACGATCCCGTTCATCCATTTCAACTGCGTCAAGAATCTCGGTGTCGATAGCGCTGCCACCGAGAGCCGGCTCGACGCGCTTCTGGCGCATTATCGCGAGGCCGGTATTCTGCGGCCCTGGTTCTACACCAATCCGCATACCGAGCCCGCGACGCTCAGCTGCTGGCTCGAGGCACGCGGCCTGCAGCGTCAGGGCGGTTGGGAACGCATCTTTCGCGATGCCACGCCATTGCCAACAGAGCCGCTTTTCCCGTCGAAGGGTGTCTCGGTCGAGCGGGTGACGCCGGCAACGGCAAGGGAATGGGCTGGGTTCATCGACGGCCAATATCGGTTGCCGACCTCACCGTGGTTGCTGGCGCTGGCCGGCCGACGCGGCTGGCATCATTACATGCTGCGGCGGGACGGCGCGGTGACGGCGGTGCGCTCGATGTTCATCGGTGCCGACGGCATGGCCTGGAGCGGCATCGACGCGCCGGTTCCCGGCATCATGGCGCCGAGCTTCGACCTCGATGCAATGCTCGGCGAAGCGATGGTGCGCGACGGACTTGCGGCCGGTGCAAAACTGTTCGTGGCCGACATCGAGGCGCCGCAATCCGAACGCGACGGGCCGGCGTATCGCAGCTATGCGCGCCTCGGCTTCAGGCTCGCTTATTTCCGCAGCCATTACAGCTATTTGCCGGCAAATTCCGGCTGACCGCTTCAAGACCTTAGCCGCACAGCCACAGCTTGTGGCAGGTCGTGGCCATAAGGTGGGCCGGCGGTACAAAACGATCGTTGACCGCCACATCATCGCCCGCCCGGCGGACCTTTTCCTCAAGCAGCGTGCGAAGTTCTGCCGGCTGCACGCGGTCGCGCTCCATCACCAGCTTGATCATCGGATCACTCAAGAGCTCGTCCAGGGTGTTGATGCTGTCGTTCATTCCGTCGCCTCCTCGACTGCCGCCCGCACGCAATAGATAGGCAGCAATGATGGCCCGCCAATGACGCTTTGCCGGCTATCTCGTGTCGCTTTGGATTAAATTTTATCCAGACTTCACCTCAAGCCGGAGGTGGCGCGCCTTCATATTGCGGCAGGCCGTCGTCGATCTGGACCCAGGGCTGCTTCGAGGCGGTCCAGATATGCATCTCAGGCCTGAACACCGAAGGATCATCGAGCGAGCCGGTCGTGATGCCGATGATGCCGGCGGAATCGCGCCGGGAAAACATCATCGTGCCGCAACGCGGGCAAAAGCCACGCTTGAGATCGGGCGAGGAATTCACCGTCGCCAGCGGACCGTCGACCGTCACATCGTCGATGCGGAACAGCACGCGCGCGTTGAAGGCGGCACCCAGTGCCTTCTGGCAGAGCCGGCAATGGCAGACGCGCTCATTAATGGGTGTCGCCTCGACATGGTAGCGCACCGCACCGCACAAACACCCGCCCTGATATCTTGCCATCGCCCATGTCCCTTCCTGCGAGGATAGGCGATACCTATCGATAGGCGTGGCACCGTCAATTGAAAAGCTTTGATGGCGTTATCTAAAGCTGTGATCCGGGCGATCGGCTAGATGCGCCGAGCCAAGGCCTCATCAACGAAATGCCGGCCATCTCGCGGGAGACGGCCGGCAGACAATTGACTGGGCGTCAGTTCGTTTCGTTGACGACCTCATCCCAAGTCTTGACCTTGGTCTCGCCATTGAGGAAGGGCAGCGTGGCAGCTGTCAGTTCCGGCGCGAAGAACACGTCGTAGTGGGTGCGGTTCGGCAGGATCGCCAGGCGGTTTTGCGACAGGTTCTCGCGCGCCCAGCCGGCGTCCTTCAACCCGCCGCCAAGCATCTGGTAGAACTTGATCTCGTGCTCGGGCCGGTACATGTCGCTGTCGCCGAACACCAGCATGACCGGCATTTTCAGCTTCGGCACGTCGGCAGAATAATCGTAGTCCTTGCGCATATAGGCGCCGAGCTGGTCGAGCAGTTTCGGAAAATCCTCCGGATGCGGCGCGACCGCGACGTAGGATTTGTACATCGGCGTGTCCTTCATCATGTCGGCCATCGCTGCGCCGACTTGTGCCTGCTGGCCACGCATCTCGGCATAGAAGCCGTCCGCGGCGTAGCCGGTCGAGACCAGGACGAGCCGGCGCACCACGTCGGGATGCTGCACGGCCATGCGGAAGGCGACGCCCCCACCCAGCGAATAACCCATGACGTCGACCTTGTCGTAGCCGAGCGCCTTGACGATCGCCGCCATGTCGTCGCCCATCGCCTCCAGGCTGAGCGGCCGGTCGCCGAGCGCGGTGCGGCCATGGCCCTGCAGGTCGACCCCGATGACGGTGCGGTTTTCGGTAAGCTTCGGCAGGATCGGCGCGAACATGTCGGTTGTGCCGAGACCGCCATGCAGCAGAAGCAGTGGCTCGCCCTTGCCATAGACGGCGTAATAATAGTTCAGGCCGTTGATCGGCAGCAGGCCGGACTTTTGCGGCTTCGGCAGTGTTGCGGTTGCGGTCGTCATGGCGGGCTTGGCCTCCTCTGCGTTGATGGCGCCCGGCGCGGCAAAGAGCGCGGCGGCCGAGGCGAAAATGGCAATAAATATCGATCTGGACATATCAGTCTCCCTCTCTCGTTTGCATCAAAGTCGCTTGTGCATCAAAGTAGCTTGGCGACCTCCTCGAGCTGTTCGGCGCACTGGCCCCAGCCGTCGTGAAAACCCATTTTCTCGTGCTGTTCGCGGTCGGCGACCGACCAATGCGCAACCCGGGCGATGTAGCGGGTCTTGCCCTCGCCCTCGTCGTCGAAGGTCAGCACGACCGTCATGAACGGCTTTTCGGACGGCTCCCATGCCTTGGTATAGGCATCGGTGAAGACGAGCTTTTTGCCTGGTACGACTTCGAGGAAGATGCCTGGATTCGGGAACTCCTTGCCGTCGGGATCGGCCATGACGACAAGGGTGGAGCCACCGGTCCGCACATCCATTTCGGCGCGCGGCGTCGTCCACGGCTTCGGCGAGAACCATTGCGTCAACAGGTTCGGCTCGGTCCAGCAGCGATAGACGTTCTCGCGCGGCGCATCGATGATGCGGGCGAGAACCAGCTCGCGGTCGGAGTTGGGGGCGATGTCGAGCTTGGTGGTCATGGCGTTCCTCACACGTCGGTTTTGGCTTCCGTGTCTAGGACGAACCAACAAGACGCAAGCCGACACGGTCCGCGAAAAAATCCGCGGGACCGGAGATTCGAGCGACGGAACTGAGTGGCTTCAGTGGCGCTTGGCTTGCACCAGATAGGCGTCGATCTCGGTCTCGCCGAGCCACTTGGCCGCTTCCAGCCGATGCAACCCTTCGACCAGGATATGGCGCTTGCCGTCATGGCGCACCTGGATCGGCATCTTCATGCCGTTTTCCAGAATGTCCTCGGCCAGATGGCGGACGGTCTCGGGATGCAGCGTCTTCTTGCGCGCGGTCGGCACGTAGATATCGTTGACCCTGACCTTTTGCACTCTCAGCATATCGGCTCCCGTGGCGGACAATGCCGCCCTTTGTGAGATAGTCTGTTTGTCAGGCAAGGCCAAGTGAGCAGCCCGGCAATGGCTGGCCCGATCGTTTCCAATTGACGCTTGGCCGGCGGATAGCCGAAATGGCGGCCTTCGACCTTAGCGGTGTCCATGAACCATCTGCCGACCGAGTTTCCCGATTTCGGACTGACGCCGGAGCAGCGACGCCAGGCGGTGCGCAGCCATTACTGGGAATGGCCCGGTATGGATGGCGGGCGCGGCGAAATCTGGTGCTACAGCGACCGTTTTTCCTATCGCCCCGGCGAGATGGTGGCGCTGCATGTCAGTTCGACGGCCGCCGGTTTCGGCATCGCGATCATCCGCGACGGCGGCGCGGAAACGACAATGTTCGAAAGGACCGGGATTGCGGCGCGCTGGCAAGATACGCCGGATCAATGTTCGGTCGAAGGCTGCGGCTGGCAGGCGTCGTTCGAGTTTCGCATCGGCGACGACTGGCCATCCGGCGCCTATCGCGTCACGCTTGAAGCGGACGGTCGCGACGGCAAGCCGATCCGCTGTCATCACCTTTTCATCGTCTCGCCGCAGCCCGGCAAGAAACCCGGCCGCGTGCTGCAGGTCGCGGCCACCGGCACTTGGCTCGCCTACAACACATGGGGCGGTTCCAACCATTACGAAGGCATCACCGGGCCGGCCCGCGACCAGTATGCACGAATGGTGTCGACGCAGCGGCCTTGGTGCCGCGGCTTCGTCGTGCTGCCCAAGGATGCGCCGCGCGTGCCGCTCGAAGTCGCGGTGCCGCCGAAAACCGTGCCGCGCTATCCGCATATGGAATGGGCCTTTGCCACCGGCCATTCGAAGAAATACGCCTCAGCCGGCTGGGCAAGCTACGACAGCCATTTCTTCCGCTTCGCCGAGCGTTCCGGCTACGCCGTCGATCTCGCCAGCCAGCACGACCTGCATTTTTCGCCCGACATCCTCGACGGCTATGACTGCGTCGTCTTCGTCGGCCACGACGAATATTGGACCTGGGAAATGCGCGATGCGGTCGACACCTATGTCGAGCGCGGCGGCCATGCGGCGCGCTTTGCCGGCAATTTCATGTGGCAGACCAGGCTGGAGGACGAAGGCCGCCGGCAGGTCTGCTACAAATACCGCGCCCGCGCCGAGGACCCGGCCTATCGCGGCGGCGATATAAGGCGCGCCACCAATTCCTGGGAAGCGCCGGAAATCGGCCGGCCGGGTGCGGCGACCTTCGGCCTCAACGCGACAAGAGGCGTCTATGCCGGCTGGGGCGGCTGCGCGCCGCGCGGCGTGCGCGGCTTTCCGGTCTACCGGCCGGAGCACTGGGCCTTCGGCGGTACCGGCATCTACTATGGCGACCTGCTCGGCGCCGACAGCCATGTCTATGGCTATGAGGTCGATGGGCTCGATTTCGAGATCCGCGGCGGCCTGCCCTACCCCACGCCCGACAGCGGCGCACCGGACGGCCTGCAGGTGCTCGCGGTCGGCATGGCTGCCCAGGTCGAGGAAAGCGCCGACATTCCGTTCGAGGACCAGTTCCTCGGCGACGAGGACGGCCGCTTCACCGCCGAAACGCTGTTCGGCGAGGCAAGCGACGCCAATCTCGACAAGGTCAAACGCGGCAACGGCATGATCGTCAATTTCCGGCGCGGCAAAGGCGAGGTGTTTCACGCCGGAAGCTGCGAATGGGTTGCCGGCCTGCTAAGGCAGGATGCGATGGTCGAGCGTGTTACCAGAAATGTCCTCGACCGCTATCTCGGAAAGTCATGACATGCTGAAGTCCCCTGCCCCGGAAGCCCGCGAAGCCTCGCATCTGTTCTACCTGTCCAGCCTGCGCCGGCCGCTGATCGACCGCGCCGAAGGCATCTACATGTGGACGCAGGATGGCCGCCGCTTCATCGACGGATCGAGCGGCCCGATGGTCGCCAATATCGGCCACTCCAATCGCAACGTGCTTGATGCGATGAAACGGCAGATGGACCGCGCCACCTTCGCCTACCGCCTGCATTTCGAGAACGAACCGGCAGAGGAGCTCGCGCGGCAACTGGCGGCCAAACTCCCCGAGGGCCTGGACCGCATCTTTTTCGTCTCCGGTGGCTCGGAGGCAACGGAATCCTGCGTCAAGCTGGCGCGGCAATGGGCAGTCGCCATCGGCCAGCCCAGCCGCTGGAAGGTGATCACGCGCTTTCCGTCCTATCATGGCGGCACGCTCGGCGCGCTCGCCGTCACCGGCGACGATGCGCTGGCCGAAACTTTTGCGCCGATGATGCAGGTCATGCCGACGGTGCCGGCGCCTGCCGCCTGGCGCGACCGCGACAATCTTTCGATGGAACAGCGCGGCACCCGCTACGCCGACATGCTGGAGGAAAAGATCCTCGCCGAGGGACCGCAGAGCGTGCTCGCCTTCATCATGGAGCCGGTCGGCGGCGCTGCCACGGCTGCATTGGTGGCGCCCGACAGCTATTATCCGCGCATCCGCGAGATCTGCGATCGCTACGGCATCCTGCTCATCCATGACGAAGTGATGAGCGGTGCCGGCCGCACCGGAAAATTCCTTGGCGGCGACCACTGGAACTGCAAGCCTGACATCGTCGCGCTGTCGAAGGGGCTGGGCTCGGGCTATGCCCCGCTCGGTGCGCTGGCGGTACCGATGCGGCTGGTGCAGCCATTGCTCGCGTCGGGCGGCTTCCAGCACGGCCATACCTATGCCGGCAATCCGCTCGCCTGCGCCGCCGGGCTCGCCGTGCTCGGCGAGATGGACCGTCTCGGCCTGATCGCGAACGCGGCTGTCATGGGCGAGCTATTGATGGCCGAGCTGAAGGGATTGGCGAAGCGGTTTCCGTTCATCGCCGACGTCCGCGGCAAGGGCCTGCTCACTGGTGCCGAAATGGTCGCCGATCCGGACACGCTGAGGCCGATCGAGCCGGCGAAAAAGGCCACTCAGCGCCTGCTCGACCTCGCCTATGAGCGCGGCTTGATCATCTACGGACGCAAGGTCAAGGGCGGTGTCGACGGCGACAATTTCATGGTTGCGCCGCCGATGATCGTCACCGCCGCGCAGATCGGCGAGATCATATCCATCATCGGTGACGCGCTCGAGGTGCTGGCCGGCGAGCTCGACCTGCCGGTCGAAGGCTGAGGAACGAACCATGGCACCGCGCAAAGTCATCATCACCTGCGCCGTCACCGGGTCGGTGCACACCCCGTCGATGTCGCCGCATCTGCCAGTGACGCCGGACCAGATCGCCGCACACGCAATCGCCGCCGCCGAGGCCGGCGCTTCGATCCTGCATCTTCATGCCCGCGACCCTAATGATGGGCGGCCGACCGCCGACCCCGAGGTGTTCATGCAGTTCCTGCCGCGCATCAAGCAGGCGACTGATGCGGTGATCAACATCACCACCGGCGGATCGTCGCTGATGACGCTCGACCAGCGGCTGGCCGCGCCGCTCAGGGCCGAGCCGGAAATGTGTTCGCTCAATATGGGTTCGATGAACTTTGCGCTGTTCCCGATGCTCGAGCGGCCGCGGGAATGGCAGCATGAATGGGAGCCGAAACTGCTCGAGGCCACCCGCGACACGATCTTCAAAAACACCTTTGCCGACATGGAGACGGTGCTCGAGAAGCTCGGGCGCGGTTGCGGCACCCGCTTCGAATTCGAGTGCTACGATGTCGGCCATCTCTATTCGCTGGCGCATTTTCGCGATCGTCGGCTGGTGTCTGGACCTTTGTTCATCCAGTTTGTTTTGGGCATCCTTGGCGGCATCGGCGCCGATCCAGAAAACCTGATCCACATGAAGCGCATCGCCGACAAACTGTTCGGCGACAGCTACCAATTTTCGGTGCTGGCCGCAGGACGCCACCAGATGCCGATGATCTCGATTGCGGCGGCGATGGGCGGCAATGTCCGCGTCGGGCTGGAGGACAGCCTCTACGACGGGCGCCAGCTCGCCAAGTCCAATGCCGACCAGGTGCGCCGCATCCGCAGCGTGCTCGACGGATTGTCGCTGGACGTCGCGACGCCGGCCGAGGCGCGGCAGATGCTGGCGCTCAAGGGCGGCGATCGCGTGGCGTTCTGAGATGCGGCCGTGACCAACCCACCGTCAAGAGACATCGTCATCCGCCCCGGCTGGGTGGAGGACGTCGAAACCATCCACGCCGCGCTCCTACGGCTCGGCGCGCATGTCGGCGCACATCAGGAGATCACCTCGACAGCTCGGGATCTCCGCACCTATGGCTTTGGCGAGAAGCCTGCCTTCTCGACCCTGATCGCCGAGGTCGGCGGCGAGTTTGCCGGGCTTTGCCTGCATTTTCCAATCTTCTCGACATGGATGGGACGGCCCGGCGTCTATGTGCAGGACCTCTATGTCGAGGACCGTTTTCGCGGCCGCAGGATCGGCGAGCACCTGCTGCGCCGGGTCGCGGCGCAATGCCGGAAGGACGGCGGCGTCTATCTCAAGCTGTCTGTCGATACCGACAACGAGACCGCCAAGGCTTTTTACGAACGGTTGGGCATTGCCTGGTCCAGCTACGAGCAGGTGCAGAAGATCGTCGGCGACGCCTTTTTCGCCTTCGCCGATGCACCGGAGGAGCCAACATGAAAGCCTTCTATGCCGAAGAACAGAAGCGCCACGACCCGAAGGCGTTCCTCTCCAGCGGCGCGCCGCAGCCCAATCCGGAAAAGCCGGAACGGGTCGAGCGATTGTTGGCCGGCGCAAAGGCTGCCGGCTGCACGATCGAACGGCCGCGGGATCACGGACTCGGCCCTATTGCCGCGGTACATACGCCGGAATATCTCGATTTCCTTCACCATATCTTCGCGCGCTGGCAGCGCATCGAGGGCGCCTCGGCCGAGGTCATCCCCAACATCCACCCGATCGCGCGGAACGGCTCCTATCCGGCCTCGGCGGTCGGCCAAGCCGGCTACCACATGGCCGACACAGCCTGCCCGATCTCCGGCGAGACGTGGCAGAGCGCGCTTTGGAGCGCCTGGAGCGCGGTTGAAACCGCCGAGGCGGTGATGTTGGGAGCGCCGGCCGCCTACGCGCTGTGCCGGCCGCCCGGCCATCACGCCTTTGCCGACGTCGCCGGCGGCTTCTGCTTCATCAACAATTCGGCGGTCGCCGCACAGGCTCTACGCAAGCAGGCAGCGCGGGTGGCGATCCTCGATGTCGACCTGCATCACGGCAACGGGACGCAAGGCATCTTCTATGCCCGGCCGGACGTGCTCACCGTGTCGCTGCATGCCGACCCGGCGCGGTTCTATCCGTTTTTCTGGGGCTATGCGGACGAGCGCGGCGAAGGCGCCGGCCTCGGCTACAATCTCAACCTGCCGCTGCCGCGCAAATCCGGCGATGCGGCTTTCCTCGAAGCACTGGCGGCAGCGTTCCAGCGCATCGACGCCTTCTCGCCCGATGCGCTTGTGGTCGCGCTGGGCCTAGACGCCTTCGAAGGTGATCCGTTCGGCGGGCTGTCGGTGAGCACGCCTGGTTTTTCGCGCATTGGCGAGGCGATCGCCCGGCTCGGCCTGCCAACGGTCATCGTCCAGGAAGGCGGTTATCTCTGCGATGAGCTCGGCGACAATCTCACCGCCTTCCTCACCGGTTTTGGCGGCGCCCACAAGCGATGATCCGTCGGCGTGGCCCGCTCAGGATCGCTCCTGCCTCAGCATGGCGACAACGCGGTGCACGCTCTCCAGCGTCTCGTCGATCTCGGCTGCAGTGTTGTAATGAGCGATGCCGATGCGCACCACGCCCTGCTCGGCCGGAATGCCGAGCTGGTGGACGATCTCCCAGGCGTAGTTGTGGCCGGACCACAGGAAGATGTTTTCCGCATTCATCTGCCGCACGACCGTCTCCGGCACTATGCCTTCGACAGTGAACGACACCGTCGGCACACGCTCATCGATCCGCTTCGGATCGGTGATGCCGTGGATGGTCAGGCCGGCAATATCCGACAGACCGTCGATCAACTGTTGCGTCAGCGGGTTCTCGTAAGCGATTGAGACTTCGAAGGCCTTGGCGATTTTCCGCCGACGCGACCCTTGCGCGCCAGCTGCCGCTCCCAACTCGGCAAAATAATCGATAGCCGCCGACAGGCCGGCCATCAATTCAATTTGCACCGTGCCGAGCTCGAAGCGCTCCGGCAAGGCATTGGACGAGCAACGGCATTTATACGGCTTAAGCGCATCGATAACGCCCAGCCTGCCCCACAAAATTCCCATATGCGGGCCGAAGAACTTGTACGCCGAGCAGATCAGGAAATCGCAGCCGAGGTTTTGGACGTCGATCAGACCATGCGGCGCGAACTGGACGGCATCGACGTAGACCAACGCACCAGCCCGCCTAGCGATGCCGGTCAACGCCTTCACCCGGTTGATCGACCCGGTGAGATTGCTGGCGTAGTTGAGCGCGACGAGCCGCGTCCTCTCGGAAAGCAACGCGGCGAGCGCCGCCTCCTCGATCTGCCAGCTCTGCTGGTCGAAAGGCAGCCAGCGCACGACAAGGCCAAGGTCTTCAGCCAGTTGCAGCCAGGGTGAGACGTTGCCCTCATGGTCCATGCGGGTGAGGATGATCTCGTCCCCGGGCTTCATCGTGCGGCCGAGCGTTCGCGACATGTGGTAGGTCAATGTCGTCATGTTGGCACCGACGATAATTTCCGGCGGACTTGCCGCACCCAGGAAATCGGCCATCGCCAGATGGGCCTCGTCGACAATGTCCTGTGCCGCAATGGTGGTCTCGAAGAAGCCGCCGAGGTTGGCATTGGTGGTCAGCAGGCAGCGTGACACCGCGTCCGCCACCGACTGCGGCACCTGCGTGCCGGCAGGATTGTCGAGATAAATGCGCCGGCGGCCCTTGTCGGTCAGCGACAAAGCCGGAAATTTCGCGCGCACCGCGTCGATCCGGAAGCCCATGGCTGTTCCCCTCTCCTTATGACGATCGGACAACCACGCCCGACGCATCAAGGGCACGGATTGCCGACGCGCTGGTGGATCGCATCAACGGCTTTCTGCATGTCCTCGGTCCAGACCACGTCGGCGGAAGAGAGCGCCATTTCGAGTTGCGAAATGGTGGTGGCGCCGATGATGTTCGAGGTGACCAAGGGCCGGTTCGAGACATAGGCATTGGCAAACAGCGCCGGCTCCATGCCGAAGGTGCGCGCCAACCGGTTGTATTCGAGCTGCACCTCGGCAGCATTCGGCGTCTCGTAGCGCTGGCCGCGGTTGAACAACTGCGAGCGCGAGCCCTGCGGCCGCGCGCCATGATCGTATTTGCCGGTCAAATAGCCTTGCGCCAGCGGTGAATAGGCAAGCAGCGACACCTGCTCGCGCTCGCAGACTTCGGCAAGGTTCACCTCGAAGGTGCGATTGACGAAATTATAGGCGTTCTGCAGCGAGGCGACGCGCGGGCCGAGGCCCTTGTCGGCTTCGGCAATGAAACGCATGACGCCCCAGGAATTCTCGTTCGACAGGCCGAAATGGCGGATCTTGCCGGCCTTCACCAGTTCATCAAATACGGCAAGCGTCTCGGCGATCGGCGTCTCGCCTTCCGGCACACCGGCGGCATCGGAGCGTCGCGGCAAGGTGCCGATGCGGTTCGGATTGGCGCCCCACGGCACGTCGCGTTCCGGCCAATGGATCTGATATAGGTCGATGTAATCGGTGTTGAGCCTGGCGAGTGACTTATCAATAGCGTCGAAGATATCGGCGCGCACCAGCTTAGACGAGCGGTCGCCGCGAAACCAAGTGTTGGCGGTGCGACCAACTACCTTCGAGGCGACGATCACTTGGTCCCGATTGCGCTTCTCCTTCATCCAATTGCCGATGATTGTCTCGGTACGGCCTTGTGTCTCCGCCTTGGGTGGGATCGGATAGAGTTCGGCGGTGTCGTGACCGTCCGCCTCGGTGTTCTGCTGGCCCCAAGTCATCGATCCGAGGCAGATTTGCGACACGAAAAGATCGGTCTGGCCGAGACGGCGTTTGTGCATGGAGTTTCTCCGGCGGGAATTTTGCGCGGCTGCGCGAGGAGGAAGCAATAGCATACAGGAAAGCGCCGCCCGCTTCCAAGCCCACCGACGGCAGGCCAGGCGACTTTCCAGGATGCCGGCGAACGGAGTTTTTCGCTGCGTCTAACAAAAAACCGGCCAAGTGCCGGGACTGAGGCCTACGCTCGAAGCACCGCCGAAGTTTCGCCGGAACAGCCGAATTATGTCAAAAAAGATCAGGGCAGCATGGCTGCCATGCGAATGCTGCACTGCACAATTGTCATGATCTGCCTATATTGACGGCCGTGGAGGTTCAATAAGGGGCTTGAATCATGGGATTCTTCACTGAAATGTTCGCCCGTCCGCGTCCGCGGGAACAACTGCGTTATCGTGCGGCACTGGCGCTGCTCCATTCGATGAGCAATGCCGATCGCGCCGATATCGGCGTCAAGCCGGCCGATTTCCCGCGCATCGCTCGGGAAATGTCCGTACGCTAAACAGCGCGCCGTGAGAATCCCGCCGCAGCGGGATATCTCACGAGCTAATCTCAACGCAATCCGAGGAAGATCGACTTGCCCAATGGCACGCCGTTGTGGCGCAGGATGTCGTAGGCGGTGGTCAGGTGGAAGTAGAAATTGGGCATGGCGGCATGCAGCAGATACTGCATTCCCGGCATCGAAACCTCGCGCCCGGCAAGCCGCAGTTCGACCATCCTGTCATCTGAACCATCGAATTCGGCCGCCGAAAATGTCGCGAGATAGTCGAGCGTCTTGGTAAGGCGGGCCTGCAGATCAACGAAGCTCGTCTCATTATCCTCGTATTTTGGCACCTCACGCCCGGCAAGCCGCGACGGCGCGCCCTTGGCGTGATCGGTGGCAATCTGTACCTGCCTGGTCAGCGCAAACATGTCCGGCGCCAGCCTCGCCGTCAGATACACCTGCGGATCAATCTTGCGATCAGCCGCATTTTGCTCGGCAATGTTCAGCACATTGGCTAGTGACTTCAGCCTCGCCGAAAATACCGGCACGGATGCTTCATACATTGATATGGTCACAAGAAATCTCCACGGGGCCCTACTGCCTATGGCGAGAGGTAGCGCTTTCGCAGGCGATTGTTCAAGCGCCACCACGTCGCCGCGATCGATATGATAGGATTTTTTATCGAGTGGAGGTTCCCGATGAGACGCGCCCTTTTTGCAGCGACCGCCTTTATCTCTCTTGCCGTTGCCGGCCAATCGGCGCTCGCCGCAGACGCGCCTTATATCGACGACAGGTCGAATGCCGAGGCGGTGATCCGGTCGCTTTATAGTGCCATCAGCCGGCACGAATTCGCGCGCGCCTGGGACTATTTCGGCGACACCAAGCCGGCCAAGGATTTCAATTCCTTCGTCAAAGGCTATGACGGCACGGACACGGTCGAAGTGAAAACCGGTGGCGTATCCGAAGACGGGGCTGCCGGCAGCATCTACTACAGCGTTCCGGTCGCCATCCGGGCGACGGCCAAGGACGGCAGCGAGAATGTCTTTGCCGGCTGCTATACGCTGCGCCAGATCAACGCCTCGATCCAGGAACCGCCATTTCGCTCGATCTTCATCGACAAGGGTGCGCTGAAACCCTCAAAGGCCGATTTTGAGGATGCCGTGCCGGCAAGCTGCGGCGAAGGACCGCCGCCGCCGAAGAAGGACGCAGCGCTTGAGCAGGCCAACAAGGCGTTTGCCGCGACTTATGGCGACCAGTGCGACAAGGATCTTTTGGCGCAGAAGCCGGACATTTTCTCGATCCACTACAAGGACAAGGATGCGGCTGCCAGCGATCCCGAAAGCGAAACGCGGCTTTTCCATTTCGCCTGCTCGGCCGCGGCCTACAACGAAAACTCGATCTATTACATGAGCGACGACGTGCTTGGCGTAAGACAATTGCAGTTCGCCGAACCTGAAATGGACATCCGCTACGAGAACAATGACAGCGACGGCAAATTGCTGGGCATGACCATAGTTGGCTTCCAGACCTCCGGCTGGGCAACCAATTCCGATTACGACGAAGAGACCAAGACGATCACCACCTTCAACAAATGGCGTGGCATCGGCGATGCCTCTTCGTCGGGGACCTATCTGTTTCGCAACGGCGATTTTTCCCTGGTCCAGTACGACGTCGACGCGTCTTATGACGGCGAGGAAAATCCGCAGACGGTCGTCGACTACAATACCGCGCCTTAAGGGGCCTTCGACAACATCCAGTTGAGCGTGCCGCGCCAGTCGGTCATGCGGATGGGCGTGCCGTGCGTGCCGGTCTCGAAGCGGACGAAGCGCGTGGGATAGCTCTTCGATTTGGCCAGGATGGAGCGGAAGAAGGCTTCCTGTTTCTCGATTGGAAACACCGGGTCCTTGCTGCCTTGGCCGAAGAAGACCGGCACACGACGCTTGAAGGCGGGGCTTGAGAAGAAACTCTCGTCCCATAGCGAGCCGAGCAGCAGCAGCCCGTCGATGCGCCGGCCGGTATCATTGCGGGCGGCCAGCTTCCAGCATAATGAGCCGCCCATCGAGCCGCAGGCGACGAAGATTTTTGCGCTCGGCGATTGTTCGGCATAGTGGTCGATCAGCGCGGCGATCTGGGCGGCACCTGTGTCGCCGAAATCGGAAAAGTCCGGCGATAGATAGAGACCGCCGTTGCCCGCCATCAGGTTCTTGATGCGATTGAAATTACCGCCGAAGGTAAAGTCGTCGGTGCCCTGCTTACGGCTGCCGCCCTGCCCGTGCAGATAAAGCACGATGATGCTGGCGCCCCCGGTCTTGCCGACGGCAATGTGGCGGACATCGCCGGCGTCGGTCTTCAGCAAGAGATCCTGCTGCACCTTGCGCACGCCGGTTTCGGTGTATTGCGCGTGCACACGACGCTCAGGCACTTCGTCACGAGCGTTGATGTCGCGCAGCTCACGATAATCGACCACCGTATAGGCGCCGTTGCTCTCGGACGAGAGTGTGACCGGATAGGCGAACAGATCGTCCTTGAAGGGTTTGAGTTCGAGAGCGTTGGCGTAGGCGACACAAAAGAGCTGCAAAAGAATCGCCATCGGCAGGGCCGGGAGGCCAGAGGGGGGCAAGCGGAACCGGAAGCAGGAACGAAAGGCCATCCCTCAGCCATGCGTTTTTCGGCTTCGGTTTGTCAATCCTGCAGCACGCCGCCGGCGCCTTCCAGCGCCTCGCGCGTGTCGACATCGATCGCTGCCCCTTCGCCGATCTCGACATCGATGACGTCGAGCCCTTCGGCCTCGACCAGATGGCGGGCGCCGGTATCGCCTTGGAGGTGAGCGATCGCGGCAAACAGCGAACGCGGCAGCAGCACCGGATTGCCGCGCCGCCCAGCGTGCGAGGCCCGCACCACCGATCGGCCTTCGGACCTGCGGAACGCCTCGATCAGCCTGTCGAGGTCGGCCGAGGCGACGCCGGGCATATCGCCGAGGACAATCATGGCGCCGGCGGCGTCGCCGGAAATCTTGGCGATGCCGGCCTTTAGCGACGAAGACAGACCCTCGGCGAAATCCGGATTGTCGGCGAAGGTCACATCGAGGCCAGACAGTGCACTGCGCACGCGCTCGCTCTGGTGGCCGGTGACGACGATGGTGGCCGCGGCTTTCGAACCGACTGCGCGTTCGGCGGTGCGGCGGACCAGAGGCTTGCCATCGAACAGTGCCAAGAGCTTGTTCGGCCCGCCCATGCGGCTGGAGCGGCCGGCGGCCAGAAGCACGATCTCGACCTTTGGTTCGGCTTTGGCCGGCAACGGCTCGCGCGGTTGCGGCCGCGTCGGAATTTCCATCAACAGCCCGCCGACACCCATGCCGGCAATATCCCTGGCGGTCACGTCGAGACCGGCGATCAGCCGGTCGAGCACCCAGTCGAAGCCGTTCTCCTTGGGACTGCGGGCGCAGCCCGGCGCACCGATGATGCGCTTGCCGCCGAGTGTGCCGAGCACCAGCAGATTGCCGGGATCGACCGGCATACCGGCGCGGATGACAGTGCCGCCGGCCCTTTCGATCGCAGCAGGAACGACGTCGCCGAAATCGGCCATCGCCGAAGCGCCGAAGATCACCACCATATCGTTGTCGCGGATCAGCGAGGCCGCAGCCTCGGCGACGGGGATAATTTCATGCGGCGTTCGACGCTCCGCCGTCAGCCTGCCGCCCGAACGCGCCAGGCGTGCTTCGGTGACGCGCAGCGTCTTGTCGAGCACGCTGGGTTTGATGCCGGGCAGCACCGTCTGGATGACGCCGACGCGCACCGGCTGATAGGCGTTGACCGCAAAGATCTCGCCGCCCGCGCAGATCCTTGCCACCGCATCGACCAAAGCGGAGGCGACCGCAAACGGAATGATCTTCACCGTTGCTACCATCTGACCTTTTTCGACCGGCGCATGCTGCGCGAGCGTGGCGATGGTGATCGTCGGATCGACGGCGTTGATGGCGTCGATCATCGCCGCGTCGACGGTGAACATGCCGGCAGCCTGCGCGTGGAGGTTGACCCTACCTGTCGCGGCAGGCTTCGCCTCGATGTTGCGATGGATCATACATGCGGCGATCTTTTCAGCGGCGACGTCCTCGCTGAGATCATCGGGCGCCAACACCGCCGCGACGACCTCGGAAATGCCAGCGGCCTTCAACAGGGACACATCCCCGGCGCTTAACCGGTGCGCCTTGCGGTAGCGGCGCTCTCCGGCTGTAGTGGCGTGCGCAAGCACTGCCCCTTCGGCCGCATCGATCGCAACGGGACCAAATTTCACGCGACCGCGCCTTTGGATTCGAGGCCGCGGGAGCGAAAGGCATGGATCGCTTGCGCCAACACCGCGACGGCAATCTCGGCCGGGCTGGCAGCTCCAATGTCGAGGCCGATCGGGGCATGAATGCGGGCGATCTGGTCGGCTGTCGCCCCCGAAGCCAGCAGGCGTTCCACACGTTTGGCGTGGGTCTTGCGGCTGCCGAGCGCGCCGACATAAAAGCAGCCGGCGTCGAGCGCCGCCTTCAACGCGAAATCGTCGATCTTCGGATCGTGGGTGAGAGCAGCCAGCGCCGTATAGTTATCGAGCGGCTGACGCGTCAGCACATCCTGTGGCCATTCGGCATGCAGCGCGATATCGGGAAAACGATCGGGCGTGGCAAAGGCCGTGCGCGGATCGATGATCTCGACAGGATAGCCGGCGATCCTGGCCATCGGTGCCAGCGCCTGGCTGATGTGGACGGCGCCGATCACCACCAGGCGCGGCTGCGGCAGATGTGCGTTGAGGAAGAACGTGCGCCCCTCAGCTTCGACCGAACCGGAATTGCCCGTGCGAAATGCCTTGGCGACGGCCGCCCCGAGTTCACCGGCTACCCGGTCTCCCTCGCGCACGACACGGTCGCGGCCGTCGCCGAGATCGGTGACCAGGATTGCCGCGCGGCGGGCGCGGCGTTCGGCGTTGAGTGTCTTCAGCGCATAGGGATCCATTCGAGATCAACCCAATCTTTCTACATAGACCTTGATGCGGCCGCCGCATGACAGGCCGACTTGCCAGGCGGTCTCGTCTGCGACGCCGAATTCGAGCATTTTGGCCTTGCCGCTATCGATAACCTCGAGCGCCTCGGTGACTACGGCGCCTTCGACGCAGCCGCCCGAGACGGAGCCGTGGAAATTGCCTTCGGCGTCGATGACCAGGTGGCTGCCGACCGGCCGCGGCGCCGAGCCCCAGGTCTCGACCACGGTGGCAATGGCGACATCCTTGCCGTCCTTCATCCAGCCCTCCGCGATGATCAGCGGGTCGCGAGCCTCATCGAGATAGATACTGCGTTCCATGATTTCTCCCTGAGAGACATGTGGTTATGCGACGCGCTTCACGCCAGCCTCGATCCACCCGCGCGGGTCGACCGAACCCATAAACAGCACGGTTGCCAGCGACCGGTTCCGCCACATAATCCGCACGGGGCAACAGATCGAGCGTCTCGTCGATCATCCGCGGCGCCGGACGCGGTTTTCCACTCGGTCATTCTGTCTCCGCGGGCGCAGCCATCTGAAAGCCTCTACAGAGCGTGGTAGCCGCGGTTGTGATAGATCAGCGGCCGCAAGTTATCGCCGATGCGCAAACCTGTAACCTTGCCAAAAAGCACACGGTGCGTGGCCAGATCCTTGGAGTCGATCAGTTCGCAGTCGAAGACGGCGAGCGCGCCCTTCAGCGTCGGCGCACCAGTCGAGATCACGTCCCATTCGGCCAACGCGAAACGCTCCTCGACCGGCAGGCCGGTCATGCCGGAAAAGCCGATCGACAGCGGCTCCTGATCCGAAGCCAGCGTGTTCAGGGCAAATTTGCCGTTTTCCACGAACGGCTCATTCTTGGGATTTTCGCGATTGAGGCAGACCAGGATCGTTGGCGGCGTGTCCGACACCGAGCAGGCCGCGATCACCGTCGCGCCGCGCCTGCCGGCGGGGCCATCGGTGGTGACTACATGCACATGACCGGCAAAATGGGCCATCGCGTCGCGGTAGGCCTGCGGCCCGATGTCATTCTTCTTCAGCACCGATGATTTTCCACTAGTCAGAACCAACCGTTATATATGGGGGGATATTGCAGCCCACAAGCGAAGTGCTTGACGTATATCCTGGATTCCCGTGTTGCGCCAAAGCTGGCCAGCCTTTAGGTCTTGACGGCATTGGCGCCGGCAGAACACGCGATCGGCGCGGAGGAATTCTTCGCTCGCATGCGACCTTGGACAACCACAATAGCGGTGCTGGCCTGGCTCTCGGTCGCCGGGGGTGCGAGCGCCGAGAGGCTGCTGGTCGGCGTCGCGGCACCGCTGTCGGGGCCGTCGGCGATCCTCGGCAAACAGATCGAGGCAGGCGCGACAATGGCGGCTGAAGCGAACGACGCCGAAATCACGACGATCGATGACGCCTGCACGGCCGATGGTGGCGCCGCCGCCGCGCGGGAGTTCGCCGCGGCCAAGGTCAACGTCGTCATCGGGTTTTTGTGCACCGACGCAATCGAGGCGGCTCTGCCGATCCTCAAGGATGCCGGCATACCGGTGATCACAGTCGGCGTTCGCACGGAAAGCCTGACCGACCGGCGCGCCAAGACGGGATGGCCGATCTATCGTCTCGGGCCGCGCGGCGACGACGAGCGCAATGCCGTCGCTGCCATCCTCACCCGCCTATGGCAGACCGAGCTGTTCGCCATCGTCGACGACGGCACGATCTATGGCCGCGAAATGGCCGAGACGTTTCGGGCAGCCGCCGAGCAAGCGGCCCTGAAGCCGGTGTTCGTCGACACGTTCCGGCCGCAGCTCGACAACCAGATCGGCCTGATCGGCCGACTTAAGAAAGCCGGCGCAACGCATGTCTTTGCCGGCGGCGACGGCGATGATGTCGCCATTATGGGCCGGGATGCTGGCCAGCTAAATACCGGCATGGTGTTTGCGGGCGGCGAAGCGTTGCGCGCGCCGCTCGGCGATGTGCCTTATGCCATCGGCACGCTGATGATCGCGCCGCCCGAATGGGCCGATGTCGCCGACCCCAAGGTGCTGCAGAGCTTTGCCGGGCAAAACATCGTGCCGGAAGGTTACACCCTGCCCGCCTATGCCGCGGTCGAGATCGCCAAGTCGGCTTCGGCATTGACGCAAAGCTCCGGCGAGAGACTGGCCAACGTGCTGACCGCGCATGACTTCGCCACGGCGATCGGACCGATCCGCTTTGACGAAAAAGGTGACCTGACGCAAAATCCTTATCGAGCCTACCGTTTCGACGGCGGCCGTTTCGTGCCGGCGGAGAGCCAATGATGTCCAGCACGGGGATGTTCCGTACGGGTCCGCGCAATCTCATCACCGACGTCGCCGGCCTGCGTGTCGGCAATGCGGCGAATGCGAAGCTGAAATCCGGCGTGACCACCGTCATCTGCGACGAACCGGCCGTGGCCGGCGTGCAAATCCTGGGCGGTGCGCCAGGCACCCGCGAAACCGACCTGCTCGAGCCGCACAATTCGATCCACGCCATCCATGCCGTGGTGCTTTCCGGCGGCTCGGCTTTTGGCCTCGACGCCGCGTCAGGGGTGCAGGCGGCCTTGCGCGAAAGAGGCATCGGCGTCGAGGTCGGCGGCTTTCGGGTGCCGATCGTGCCGGCGGCGATCCTGTTCGACCTGCGCAATGGCGGCGACAAGGATTGGGGCCGGTATCCGCCTTACCGCGACCTTGGCTACGAAGCCGCGCAAGCCGCCGCGATCGACTTTGCCCTCGGCACTGCCGGCGCAGGTAGCGGGGCTTTGAGCTCCGGCTTGAAGGGCGGGCTCGGCTCGGCCTCGACAGTGCTGGACAGCGGCGTCACCATCGGCGCGCTCGCCGCTGTCAACCCGACGGGCTCGGTGACTGTCGCCGGGACCCGCCATTTCTGGGCGGCGCCGTTCGAGATCGGCGACGAGTTCGGCGGCTTAGGCTTTCCCCACCCGATGCCTGACGATGCCAGAAAGATCCTGCTGAAGTTCCGTGACAAGCATGCCGCAGAGCAGGCGGAAACCGGCGCCAACACGACCATCGCCGTGATCGCCACCGATGCGGTACTCACCAAGGCCGCCGCCAAACGCCTGGCGATATCAGCGCATGACGGCTTTGTCCGGGCCATTTGGCCGACGCACACGCCCGCAGACGGCGATCTGGTCTTCGCGCTGGCAACAGGCAAGAGCGGCATCGAGCTCAGGCCCAACGATGCGATCGATCTCTACGCCGCGGCCGGCGCCACGATGGCGCGCGCCATCAGCCGCGGCGTCTTTGCCGCGACGCCGGCCGAGGGCGATCTGTTCCCGGTCTGGTCGTCGCGCTGACCGCGCCGCTTATTCGGATTTGCCGTAACCGGACTGGACTTATGATCAAGTGGGGTCGGATTTTTCTTCCTCGAACGTGACCGCAACGTCGGAGTTTGCCGACAGCCGCACCTTTTGGCCCTCGACCTCGGCGACAAGGCTGAGAGGAATGAAGTGGTGATGACCCCTGTGAGCGCCCTCACCGCTGTCGCGCTTGGTCAGCTTGATGCGATCTCCGTCAACCTTGTCGACAGTACCGACATGGACCCCGTCGGCGCCGATCACTTCCATACGTTCGCGAATCTTGGCTGCATCTGTCATGGGGGTCTCCCTTATAGCGCCGCGCCCTTTTGAACGCGCAAAGGACGCTCTAAACATTTTGACTCAATGTGCCGTGCCTTCCGAAATCGATCCTGATTTTCGGAAGGCACGATGCGGTGAAGCTGCCGACAATAACAAACGACAGCCGGATTGGATGCATCGACTTTGTGTTCCAGTCAGCACGATCTTTTGACGGCATCGTGATAGGAATTTAACGGCGTCGACCGCCTGAATGGAATTCCCCATGCGAAATCTTGCTCTGTTTGCCGCCTGCCTGCTTGCCCAGCTGGCAACTTTGGCCGCCGGCCACGCAGGCGATGTCGCCGAGCTTGAGATCCTCGGCTTCAGCCGCGATGGCGGGGTCTTTGCCTTCGAGGAATACGGCGTCCAGGACGGATCGGGATTTCCCTATGCAAACCGCTATTATATCGACACGGCCGACGACAGTTTCCTGAAGGGCTCGCCGATCCGTGTCCGGCTCGACGACGCGAATGCCGCGGTGGACGCGGCGCGGTTGCAGGCCCGGCAAAAGGGCGAAGCGATCGTCAGTCAGGCGGAACTGAAGGCAAATCGCGGCATCACCGCCGGCTTCAACCCGGTGACCGAGCTTTCTGCCGATCCCTTCCGCATGGTGGTCAATCCGCGCCCGATCTTTTGGCCGGTCGACGAGCCGCTCGAGTTCCGGCTCGACCAGATCGGCATGAATGACACCGAGCGCTGCCAGAGCCAGGGCGAGATCAATGGCTTTCGCCTGCTGCGCATCGAGGCGAAGGACGGCGGTCAGACGAGCATTATTCACGAGGACAAATCGATCCCGCAAAGCAGAGGCTGTCCGACCGGCTACCAGATCGGCGCGGTTCAGACATTTTCACTGGATAGCCTCAGCGCCTATGCCGTGCTGATCGCGGTGCGCCAATACGGGTTCGAGGGGCCAGACTATCGCTGGATCGCGGTAACCCGTCGCCTGTGACGTTCCCCGCCATGCGCTATCGCACCCTGCATCGTCTCCGCCGCGCTCTGCCGTCGCTGCGCACGGCATTTGCCGGTGCCTTGCTGTGGGCCATGGCGATGGGCGCCAGCGCGCTCCTCAATCTGCTGCAGTACAATTGGGAGACCCCGGCAAAGATCCGCTTCGTCTCGCTGCTTTATGCAGCCGGCGGTGCGCTCGCTTTCCCGATTGGGCTGTTCCTGGCGCGGCTCGTCTCGCTCGGACGCCACTGGGAGATCGCCCTCGCCGCCGCCTTCGTCTGCCTTCTCGCAGCGACGATTGTCTTCACCGGCGGCCTCTTTGGGCTGCAATACCGCTCCTACTATGTCCAATGGCATGCGCCCGCGTTCACCATCACCTGGGTTTTCCAGTTCGTGTTCACGATGTTGACGGCACTCTACCAGTTCGTCGTCCTTGGCATCCGGCTGTATTTTCCGCTCGGTTTCATTGCGCTCGCTGTCGCCAGTGTCTGGTTTGCGCGCCAGCAACGTTGAGCATTTTGCCTGCCTCTGTTAGGACGCGGGCAAATGCTCTCGCAAGTCAGGACCGACTGATGATCCCTCGCTACTCCCGGCCGGAAATGGTGGCCATCTGGTCGCCCGAAACCCGGTTCCGCATCTGGTTCGAGATCGAGGCCTACGCCTGCGACGCATTGGCCGAGCTCGGCGTCATCCCGAAGGAGGCCGCCAAGACCATCTGGGAGAAAGGCGGGGCGGCGAAATTCGATGTCGAAGCCATCGACGAGATCGAGCGCGTCACCAAGCATGACGTCATCGCCTTTCTCACCCATCTTGCCGAATTCGTCGGGCCGGATGCCCGCTTCATCCACCAGGGCATGACATCCTCGGACGTTCTCGACACCTGTTTTGCCGTGCAGCTCACCCGTGCCAGCGACATCCTGCTGGCCGACATTGACGGGCTGCTTGCGGCGCTCAAGCGCCGCGCCTTCGAGCACAAGGACACGATCACAATCGGCCGCAGCCATGGCATCCATGCCGAGCCGACCACCTTCGGCGTCAAGCTGGCGCAGGCCCATGCCGAATTCTCGCGTTGCCGCGAGAGGCTGGTGCACGCACGCGAGGACATCGCCACCTGCGCCATCTCCGGGGCGGTCGGCACCTTTGCCAATATCGACCCATATGTCGAAGAATACGTGGCCAAGAAACTCGGACTGAAGCCGGAGCCGGTGTCGACGCAGGTGATCCCGCGCGACCGCCACGCGATGTTCTTCGCCACGCTCGGCGTGATCGCCTCGTCGATCGAGCGGCTGGCGATCGAGGTGCGCCATCTGCAGCGCACGGAGGTACTCGAAGCAGAAGAGTACTTTTCACCCGGCCAGAAGGGTTCGTCGGCGATGCCCCACAAGCGCAACCCGGTGCTGACCGAGAACCTAACCGGCCTTGCCCGCATGGTGCGCTCGTTCGCATTGCCGGCAATGGAGAATGTGGCGCTGTGGCACGAGCGCGACATCTCGCATTCCTCGGTCGAGCGCATGATCGGGCCCGACGCGACGGTGACGCTCGATTTCGCGCTCTCACGGCTGACCAGCGTTGTCGACAAACTGCTCGTTTACCCCGACAACATGCTGAAGAACATGAACAAATTCCGTGGCCTTGTGCATTCGCAGCGCGTGCTGCTGGCGCTGACGCAAGCTGGCGTTTCGCGCGAGGACGCCTACCGGCTGGTGCAGCGCAACGCGATGAAGGTGTGGGAGCAAGGCGCTGATTTTCTTGAGGAACTTTTGGCCGACAAGGACGTTGTCGCAGCCTTGCCCGAGGCCGAGATCCGCGAGAAATTCGACTTGGGCTATCATACCAAGCACGTCGATACGATCTTTAGCCGAGTGTTTGGAGAGGCCTGATGATTTCGTCAGCCGGAGATTTCGATTTCCTTGCCCTGCCCGGGCGCGGCAACTCCGGGCCAGATCATTGGATGTCGCATTGGTGCCGGGTGTTCCCCAATTCGAGCCGCGTGCTGCAGGCCGAGTGGGACCGGCCTAAGCTTGGGGACTGGATCGGCCAGGTGGATGCGGCGGTGGCCGCCGCACCGCGCCGCGTCGTGCTACTTGCGCATTCGCTGGCGGTGGCGACGGCGGTGAAGTGGGCTGCTAGTGCCAGTCAAAGCCAACTCGACAAGGTCGCGGCGGCATTCCTGGTTGCCGCGACCAATGTCGAGGATACCGATTCCTCATTCGACGCGGTGCGCCCGTTCGCGCCGATGCCGCTGAAGCGCCTGCCCTTCCCGGCATTGGTGGTGGCGAGCCGCAGCGACCCGCGCGTCACTTTCGACAAGGCGACCGCTTTTGCCGCAGCCTGGGGCGCGGATATCGCCGATGCCGGCGATCTCGGCCATATGGGAAACGAGGCCGGCCTCGGCCTGTGGCCGGCGGGCCTGCTGATGCTTGGCCGCTTGCTTGAAAAGGCGAAGCTCTAACCGAACTACGCCTTGCCGGGAACGGTCCTGATCACCGTGCCCCACGGATCCTCGCGGGTCGTTGCATCAGCCACATTGTCCGAACGCATCTCGACCCAGGCCAAGCCGGAGCGGGCGGGATCGCGGCGGCCGGCACCCGCGCTCTGCCACGCATTTGCGCCAATGTGGTGATGGTAGCCGCCGGACGACAAGAATACCGCCGCGCCACCGTATTTTGCCACGGTGTCGAAACCGAACTCCTGATGCCACCATGCTTCGGCTTCTTCCGGCCGGCCGACCCGCAGATGGACGTGGCCGATAATGCTGTTTTCCGGCGCGCCCTGCCAGCCGACGTCACCGGCCGGCACTTCGGCAATGACCGACGGAATGTTCAGCCGCTCCGTCGCCATCGCGATCTTGTCGCCATTCCATTTCCAATCCTGGGGGCGGCGGTCGGCATAGATCTCGATGCCGTTGCCTTCCGGGTCGGTAAGATAAAGCGCCTCGCTGACCAGATGATCGGACGCGCCCTCGATGCCAATCTTGCCCGCGATAGCGTGGTTGATCCAGCGGCCGAGATCGACCCGGCTAGGGAGCAGGAAGGCGGTGTGGAAAAGACCGGCGCTGCGCGGGTCATCGGGTTTCGCAGCCGGATCCGCTTCGATGTCGAGCAAAGGGCGATTGACTGCGCCGAGCGTAATCGTGCCGCCGGCGCGGCTCAGTTCCTGCAAACCGACGACTTTGCTATAGTAGGCAGCGAGATTTTCTGCATCGCGCGCCCGCAAGCCGACGCGGGCAACGCTGACCGGGGTCGTTGCGGCAAAAGGCAGTTCGCTCATCGAAGTGCTCCGTTCAGCCGGCGCTCGACAAGCTTCCAACGGAGGAACCTGGCGCCATCAATCATTCTACGCCGTGTCCGTGCCAAAATCTCGGAACAGCCATTCTTTCCTGGCGACAGATCGTCGATCGCTATCGTTCACACAAGAGCGCAAGAAGCGAACAAGGTGTTCACAATAGCGAGCAGACCGGACTCATGAGAGGTGCGTTTGCATGTCAGTGTTGAGTTCATACCCGGTTGCACCCGACAGCGCCTCTCGCTACATGCGCGCCATGAAAGTCAGGGAAGCAGATATTCTCATCGTGCCGGGCTACACCAATTCCGGCCCCGATCATTGGCAGAGCCGCTGGCAGGCGAAACTATCGACAGCGCGCCGCGTCGAACAGACGGAATGGTCGAAGCCGGTGCGCGAGGATTGGACGGCCGGTGTCGCCAAGGCGGTTAACCAGGCCGAGCGGCCGGTCGTCATTGTCGCTCACTCGCTTGGCGTCGCCGCGGTCATCCAGGCATTGTCTCGGTTCGAGCGACCGGTCGCCGGCGCTTTCTTCGTGGCGCCGCCCGATGTCGCCAATCCAAAGATAAAGCCGAGGCACCTGATGACCTTCGGTCCCTATCCGCGCGATCCTCTGCCATTTCCGTCGGTGGTGATCGCCAGCCGCAACGACCCGTTCTGCGCCTTTGGCGTCGCCGAGGACATTGCCGCGGCCTGGGGCTCGCTGTTCATCGACGCCGGCGATGCCGGTCATCTCAACGCGGATTCCGGCTTCGGCCCCTGGCCCGAAGGTTCGATGACGTTCGCGAAATTCCTGACGGATCTCTAGGAAGCGATCGAATCCCTGACGCTGCTCAGCAGGGTCTTTGCCCCAAGCGAAATCAGCGAATGCTCCGAACCCATCGCCAGCAGCCGGTAACCCATCGACACCACACGACCGGCAATGGCCGGTTCCATCACGTAGATCGCCGCATGCTTGCCGGCCTTGCGGGTGCGCTCGGCGATCGAGGCGACGGTCTCCATCATGCTCTCCAGCGTCGAGCTGACGGTGGTCCCCTTCGACCAGGCGATCGAGAAATCCGACGGGCCGAGGAAGATCCCGTCGATACCCGGCGTGTCGAGGATGCCGTCGAGTGCAGCAAGCGCGGCGCGCGTTTCGACCATGGCGAACGCCATGGTGCGCTGGTTGCTGTCGCGCAGCCAGTCGGCATGATCGCCTTTGCCATGACGCGGAAAGGCATAGGTGGGGCCCCAGGAGCGCTCGCCGAGCGGCGGGTATTTCATGGCGGCGGCAAACAGCCTTGCGTCCGCCACTGAATTCACCATCGGCGCAATCACAGCCTCGGCGCCGAAGTCGAGCGCGCGGCTGGCCATGTCGAAGCGGCCGACCGGGATGCGCACCAAAGCCGGCTTGTTGGCGGCCAGCACCGGCACAAGCCCGCGCAGCACGCTGTCCTCGTGATGGCCACCATGCTGCATGTCGAGCGTAACCGCGTCGAATCCTTGTCTGGCCAGTATCTCGACCGTCAAAGCATCCGGCACGCCTGACCATGCGGTGAACAGTGTCTCGTCGGCCGCAAGGCGTGACTTCAGGGACATTGGCGATTTCCTCTTTGGTTGCAACAATTCAGCCGGAAATGACCGCAAAGGCAAAGAAAAACCGCCCGGTTGGGCCGAGCGGTCGATTGGTCCAGCATTCGATCGGTATAGAGAAGGATCAGGTGTTCTTGATCTGCTCGATCGCCTGCGCCATCAATTCATCCATGGTGCGGCGGATCTGATGGTCCGACTGGTCAATGCCGGCCGCATCGAAATCCTTGCGTATCTTGCGGAAAACGTCGTGATCGCCGGCTTCCTCAATGTCGCTGACGACCACTTCCCTGGCATAAGCGTCGGCATCGGTGCCTGACTTGCCGAGCTTTTCGGCAGCCCACAGGCCGAGCGCTCTGTTGCGGCGTGCCGCAGCCTTGAACCGAAGTTCCTCATCGAATGCGAATTTGCGCTCAAAGCCCTCTTCGCGGTCTTTCATGCTGCTCATGGCATCCCTCCGTGAAATCCGATTCGTCGTGCCAATATGTGTTGCCGGAGCACAAACCAAAAGGGCGCCGGCCGGTCAATATGCTACATTGCTTGCTGCGCTGCGGCATTTCGGTCCCCGAAAGCGGTTGATTGAAAGGATTTGCCGATTGAGCAAACAGTGCGATTGGGATAGACACCGGCATTGAACCCCACCGTCGCCATCTTATTTTAGGCAGACGGACAGGAACTGGTCGCTTGCCGCCTGCCCGCAAATCCAGAGAAAAATCAGATGAAAAATCGCCGCCGCATTTATGAAGGCAAGGCCAAGATCCTTTATGAGGGACCGGAGCCTGGCACGCTGATCCAGTTCTTCAAGGACGACGCTACCGCTTTCAACAAGAAGAAGCATGAAATCGTCGATGGCAAAGGCGTGCTCAACAACCGCATTTCCGAGCACATCTTCAATCATCTCAACCGGATGGGCATTCCGACCCACTTCATCCGCCGGCTCAACATGCGTGAGCAGCTGATCAAGGAAGTCGAGATCATCCCACTCGAAGTGGTGGTGCGCAACGTTGCCGCCGGCTCGCTGGCCAAGCGTCTCGGCATCGAGGAAGGCACCGTGCTGCCGCGCTCGATCATCGAATTCTATTACAAGGCCGATGCGCTCGACGATCCGATGGTCTCGGAAGAGCACATCACCGCCTTCGGCTGGGCGAGCCCACAGGAGATCGACGACGTCATGGCGCTGGCCATTCGCGTCAACGACTTCCTTTCCGGACTGTTCATGGGCGTCGGCATCCAGCTCGTCGATTTCAAAATCGAATGCGGCCGCCTGTTCGAAGGCGATATGATGCGCATCGTCGTCGCCGACGAGATCTCGCCGGATTCCTGCCGGCTGTGGGATGTGGCGACCCAGGACAAGCTCGACAAGGACCGCTTCCGCCGCGACATGGGCGGGCTGGTCGAAGCCTATCAGGAAGTTGCCCGCCGCCTCGGCATCATGAACGAGAACGAACCGCCGCGTCCGGCCGGGCCGGTGCTGGTCGCATCGACCGACGGCGTCAAAGGCAAGCCGCACTGATGGCTTGCCCGCTCAACAGGTGAACAGGAGCATGTCCAGCGTGATCAAGGCCCGCATTACCGTAACCCTCAAGAACGGAGTGCTAGACCCACAAGGCAAGGCAATCGAGCATGCGCTGTCCGCAATGGGTTTCGGCGGCATCGGCCAGGTGCGGCAAGGCAAGGTTTTCGATGTCGAGCTTGCCGAGGGCGACAGGGCCAAGGCTGAGGCCGATCTGAAAGCCATGTGCGACAAGCTTCTGGCGAATACGGTGATTGAGAATTACGCGGTGGAGATCGCCTGAGGTGAAATCAGCCGTCGTCCTGCTCCCCGGCCTCAATCGCGACCGCGACATGATCGCGGCGCTGACCAAGATTTCCGGCACGCCGCCGGTCACCGTCTGGCAGACGGACACCGAAATTCCCGATGTCGACCTGATCGCCATTCCCGGCGGCTTTTCCTTTGGCGATTATCTGCGCTGCGGCGCCATTGCCGCGCGGATGCCGGTAATGCGGGCTGTCGCCGAAAAGGCGGCCAAGGGCGTCACGGTCATCGGCGTCTGCAATGGCTTCCAGATCCTGGTCGAGGCCGGCCTGCTGCCGGGCGCATTGATGCGCAACACCTCGCTGAAATTCGTCTGCCGCCAGGTGAAGCTGCAGATCGCCAATGCCAACACGATGTTCACCCGCCGCTACCAGCCGGGCCAGATCATCCGCGCACCGGTAGCGCACCATGACGGCAATTATTTTGCCGACGCCGAAACTTTGGCCCGCCTCGAAGGCGAAGGCCAGGTGGTGTTCCGCTATGCCGAAGGCACCAATCCAAACGGCTCGATCAACGACATTGCCGGCATCGTCAACGGCCGCGGCAACGTGCTCGGCCTGATGCCGCATCCCGAAAACCTGATCGAAGCGGCGCATGGCGGCAGCGACGGCCGGGCGCTGTTCGAAGGCGCCTTGGGCATCGCCGCTTGATGCCTTCAATTTTCCTCCTGGAGCGACGGTCATGAAACTCTATTCGCGGCCGTTGTCGCCCTATTCGTCGATCGTGCGGGCGCTGGCCTACATCAAGAACGTGCCGCTCAAGGTCATTGCACCGCCGCCTGGGTTTCCCATCCCCGAGGCATTTCGTGCCATCTCGCCGCTGAACCGGATTCCGGTGCTGATCACCGGCTCGGGCGAAACGATCGTCGAATCGGTGGTGATTGCCGAATATCTGGAGGAGCGCTTTCCCGAGCCAGCGCTGCTGCCCAAGGATTCGAAGGACCGCGCACTGGTGCGCATGTTCGCCCGCATCACCGACCTTGACGTGCTCGCCCCCACGATGAAGCTGTTCGAGCTCTATTTCGTACCGCAGCGCAACGAGGCCGAAATCAAGGCACAGTTCGCCCGATTGCATCACGGGCTTGCAGCAATCGAGGCCCGCATGGCGCATGGCCCGTTCGCGCTCGGCGACGACATCTCCTTCGCCGATGCGTGGCTGACGCCGACCCGCTTCGTCTTCAACAATTTCAGGGCGACCATCGGCCGCCCCGACCTGCTTGACGCCTATCCGAAATTCGATGCCTATGAGCAAATCGCCTTGCAGCATCCGGCGCTGTCGCGCGTCTGGGGTGAGATGACAGACGGTCTGAAGATCTTTCTGTCCGAACTCGAGATGGGCGCCGCTTGACCATGCGATCGACACTAGCCCGCCTCGCCCTCGCCGCTTCCGCCGGTCTTGTACTCGCCTCCTGCCAGTCAGGCCCGAAGAGCACGCCAGCGCCGGCGGGCAAGAGCGCGTCACTGCTTGCCATGGAGCAGGTGGCAATCGCTGCCCACAAATGCTGGATCGCCAGCAAGGACCCCGCCTTCAAATCCTATCAGATGGCCAACGAACTGAATTCATTCAGCGGCACGCCGCGCTTCTTGCTGGTGCCGGCCAAACATTACGGCGGAAAGCCGCTGCTGGTCGTGCAGGCGCAAGGCAATTCGAGCCGCGTCGACGTGTTCGGCCCATTGATGGCGGAACCGCTCGGCGCCCGCATCGGCTCGGACATTGCCCGCTGGCGGGCGGGCAATCCGGCCTGTGGCGCTGCTGCCTAGCCCAATGGGTCGCCTGCTGCAGATCACCGGTCTGGTCGTCGGCCTGGCCGGGCTCGTCCTGCAGCTCTGCATCACCGTCCCGGCATCAATGGAAGCCGGCCGCGGCTTTGTCGGCTCGCTGGTCTTCTATTTCAGCTTCTTCACCATCCTGACCAATATCGGCGCGGTGCTCGTCCATGCCTCGTTGCTGTCGTCAACGGGTTATGCCTGGTTTCCGGCTTTTGCCGCCCCACGGATGCGGGCGGGCGTAGCCGTCGCCATAACGCTGGTTCTCATCGTTTATGCAACGGTCTTGGCGCAGCTTTGGCAGCCGCGAGGGCTGTTCCTGCTCTGCGATGTGCTCTTGCACTATGTGACGCCGGTGTTGTTCGTGCTGTGGTGGCTTGTGGCGGGCGCCGACGGCTCGACGCGGTGGCGTGACATCTCCTGGTGGATGATCTATCCGATCGCGTATCTGGCCTATGTACTGGCGCGGGCGCCAATATCGGGCGAAGTGCCCTACCCGTTCCTCAACGTCGCCAAGAACGGCGCGACCAGCGTCGCCGCCTCGGCCGTGGCCATCACGGGGCTTTTTCTCGTGCTATGTACTGTGGCGGTGCTTGTGGACCGCGGCGTCGCGCGGCTCAGGACGGCGAGCGTCCGCTGACGCGCTCGAACGCATCAGTCCCAGAACGGCCTCAGACCTTCACGATGGGCATCGCAGCGCGAGATACCGATGTCCTTGAGCTGATCGTCGGTCATCTCGAGCAGGACCAGCCGACTGCGCCGGCGCTCCAGCAGACCGTCGATCCATCGGACGAATGACGTGACCACTTGCACGATCCGGCGAACATAGGATCTCCGGCCCGACGAGCGGCTTCCGGTCAATTCAACTGCCGCGTAACGGATTGTCTCTATTGTACCCATTGTCTTTCTGCCAAGATTGCAATTGTGCCTTTCGTGCGGCCCGCTTCATATGTATTGACTCTCATTTCGGTGCAATGTAAAAAATTGTCACCATGACAACTTGGCTTCCAGACCTGACCGCCCGCACCGGCCCGCTCTATCAGCGGCTTGCCGATTCCATCGAGACGGACATCTACCGCGGCCTGATCGGTGCAGGGGCAAAGCTGCCGCCGCAGCGCGACCTGGCATACGACATCGGCACGACCGTCGGCACGGTCGGCAGGGCCTATCAATTGCTGCGCGAGCGGGGATTGGTCAGCGGCGAGGTCGGCCGCGGAACCTATGTTATCGCTCAACAGTCGGAGAGCGCAAAGCCGGATTTCCTGGGGCCGGTCGAACAAGGCACGCGCTATATGGATGCGCCCGGCGACAAGCTGCGCTTCGATAGCACGGCCGCACCGGATGTCGGCCAGGGTGCCATCGTCGCCGACGTATTGACACGCACGGCGCAAGACCATCCGCATGAGATTTCAAGCTATACTCGTGATTTCCCGGACCGCTGGTTGGAAGCGGGCAGACGCTGGCTGTCGCGCAATTCCTATCGCCCGGCGGCGGATGCAATCGTTCCCACGCTCGGCACCCACGCCGCGGTGATGGCAACCATTGCGGGACTCACCGCCCCCGGCGACTATGTCGTCTTCGAGCACCTCACCTATTCGCAGATCTCCCGCAGTGCCGGCCTGATCGGTCGCCGGACCGCACTGGTGGCGGCTGACGACGAGGGCATAGATCCCCAGGATTTCGAGCGCGTCTGCGCACAAAAGCATCCGAAGATGATTTTTTTGATGCCCACGGCGAAGAACCCGACGCTGACAACGCTGTCGGCATCGCGCCGCGAAGCAATCGCGCATGTCGCCCGTCAATATAACGTCGTCCTGATCGAGGACGATCTCTATGGCGGACTGACCGATGACCCAACGCCTTTAATGGCCGAATATGCTCCCGAACGGACCATCGTTGCCGGCGGCCTGTCGAAATCGGTCGCGGCGGGTGTTCGCGGCGGTTGGCTCGCTTGCCCGCCGGCCTACCGTCACCGCATCCGGGTCGCCCATAAGATGATGACGGGCGGCCTGCCCTTTCTGCTGGCGGAGGTGGGCAGCCGGCTGGTGCTGTCCGGTCAGGCCGCCGAGATGCGCAAGCGCAGCATTGCCGAGATCGGTGCGCGCATCGCGATCGTGCGCGAGACACTCGACGGTTTCGACTTCAAGGCGCTGGACAACGTGCCGTTCGTCTGGCTCACTTTGCCCGACCCGTGGCTTTCCGGCACTTTCAAACAGGCTTGCCTCGAACATGGCGTGCTCATCGATGACGAGGATGAGTTCAAGGCAGGGCGTTCCGAACAGGCCTTTCACGGCGTGCGGTTTGGCATCTCGCAACCGCGACAGCGGGCCGATATCGCGCACGGCGTCGCGGTGATCCGGCGGCTTCTGGACGAGGGCCGCGCCGGCTACGACAGCTTTTCCTGAACCGGCTTGAAACCGGCGGGTCGAGTGGCGATCTTTCGCTACTTGCCGTCAGCTGTTGCTTTCCATCGTTTTAGTCATCCGACGGGGTGTATCGGCTGCAAAGCTTGCGATAAGACGGGACTCGATCCCAAGGACACAATTGCCGACCATGACCATTTCCAATTCCGTGCCGATCACTCCTGAACTCATTGCCGCGCACGGGCTGAAGCCCGACGAGTACCAGCGCATCCTCGACCTGGTCGGGCGCGAACCGAGCTTTACCGAACTTGGTATTTTTTCGGCTATGTGGAACGAGCATTGTTCCTACAAATCCTCGAAGAAGTGGCTGCGCACGCTGCCGACCACCGGGCCGCAAGTCATCCAGGGCCCGGGCGAGAATGCCGGTGTGGTCGACATCGGCGACGGCGACTGCGTCGTCTTCAAGATGGAGAGCCATAACCACCCCTCCTATATCGAGCCTTATCAGGGAGCTGCGACCGGCGTCGGCGGCATCCTGCGCGATGTCTTCACCATGGGCGCGCGGCCGATCGCGGCGATGAACGCGCTGCGCTTCGGCGCGCCGGATCATCCCAAAACCAGGCACCTCGTTGCCGGCGTCGTTTCCGGCGTCGGCGGCTATGGCAATTCCTTCGGCGTGCCGACGGTCGGCGGCGAGGTCAATTTCGACGCCCGCTACAATGGCAACATCCTGGTCAATGCGTTTGCCGCAGGCCTCGCAAAGACAGACGCAATCTTCCTGTCCGAGGCCAAGGGCGTCGGCCTGCCGGTCGTCTATCTCGGCGCCAAGACCGGGCGCGACGGCGTCGGTGGCGCCACCATGGCTTCGGCTGAGTTCGACGACAAGATCGACGAGAAGCGCCCCACCGTGCAGGTTGGCGATCCGTTCACCGAAAAATGCCTGCTCGAAGCCTGCCTCGAACTGATGGCGTCCGGCGCCGTTATCGCCATCCAGGATATGGGTGCGGCCGGCCTCACCTGCTCGGCGGTCGAGATGGGCGCCAAGGGCGACCTAGGCATCGAGCTCGATCTCGACAAGGTGCCGGTGCGTGAAGAGCGCATGAGCGCCTATGAGATGATGCTTTCGGAGAGCCAGGAGCGCATGCTGATGGTGCTGCGCCCCGAAAAGGAAAAACAGGCCGAGGCGATCTTCCACAAATGGGGCCTCGACTTTGCCATCGTCGGCAGGACCACGGACGATCTGCGCTTCCGCGTGCTGCACCAGGGCGACGAGGTTGCCAATCTGCCGATCAAGGATCTCGGCGACCAGGCGCCGGAATATGACCGTCCCTGGGTCGAACCGAAGAAGCCGGCGCCGCTGACCGGCGATGCACCTCAAGCCGATGTGGCCGACGCACTGCTCAAGCTGTTGGGGGGACCGGACCTTTCCTCGCGCCGCTGGGTGTGGGAGCAGTACGACACGCTGATCCAGGGCAATTCCCTGCAGCTTCCCGGCGGCGACGCCGGTGTCGTGCGCGTCGATGGCCACCCGACCAAGGCGCTCGCCTTCTCCTCCGACGTGACGCCGCGCTATTGCGAGGCCGACCCTTACGAGGGCGGCAAGCAGGCCGTTGCCGAATGCTGGCGCAATCTTACCGCCACCGGCGCTCTACCGCTCGCGGCCACCGACAACCTCAATTTCGGCAATCCGGAACGGCCGGAGATCATGGGCCAGCTGGTTGGTGCCGTGAAAGGCATCGGCGATGCCTGCCGGGCGCTTGGCTTTCCGATCGTCTCCGGCAACGTCTCCCTCTACAATGAGACCAACGGCCAAGGCATCCTGCCGACACCAACCATCGGCGGCGTCGGGCTGATTGCCGACTGGTCGAAAATGGTGCGGATCGGCTTTGCCGCCGAAGGCCAGATGATCGTGCTGGTCGGCGCGCCGACCATGTGGGGCACGCATCTTGGCCAGTCCGCCTACATGCGCGACATCCATGACCGCGCCGACGGCCCGCCGCCGCCGGTCGATCTCGACCACGAGAAGCGGGTCGGCGACCATGTGCGGGCGCTGATCGGCTCCGGTGTCGTTACCGCGGCGCATGACGTTTCCGACGGCGGCATCGCGGTGGCGCTGGCCGAGATGGCGATGGCCTCCGGCATCGGCGCGACCATTACCGGCCTGATCGGTACGGATCCGATCCCCGTCTGGTTCGGCGAGGATCAGGGCCGCTACCTGCTGACGCTGTCGATCGATCCGCAGAGCGAGGAATGGGACGCCATTCGCGAACAACAAAGCAAACTCGGCATTTTTGCACCCTGGATCGGCTCGACCGGCGGCAGCGAATTGAAGCTGGGCGAGGCGCGTGCGATACCGGTCAGCGAATTGACCGCCGCCCACGAATCCTGGTTCCCTCGCTTCATGGCAAATGAGGTCGTGGACCCGTGATGTGATCAAGCGGGGCCGTTTCGGTGTGGTTCATCCGCCTTTTCGACCATATCTATGAGATCACGACCTGAACAAGGAATCCTCATATGGCAATGGACGCCCACGACATCGAACGGCTGATCAAGGAAGGCATTCCGGACGCCAAGGTGACCATTCGCGACCTGGCCGGCGACGGCGACCATTATGCGGCTGAGGTTGTGGCCGAAAGCTTTCGCGGGAAAAGCCGCGTCCAGCAGCACCAGATGGTCTATGACGCGCTGAAGGGCAACATGGGCGGCGTGCTGCACGCGCTTGCCCTGCAGACCAGCGTGCCGGACTGAGCTCTCTTGCAGTTACCGGCTCGCAAGCTTCTTACCGGTCACCGCAATGATCGGCCCGACCGGATAGTTTCCACCCACTATCATCCGCTCGCCGTTCGACAGCGCCGAAACGGCCCCGTCGAAGAAAAGCGCGTTGGGACAATCGAGCGCGTCTCGAAACAGTCGCGCGAAGCTGCCGAGGCTGACCTCAGAGCGCGAGATCGCCAGCACGACAGTGTTTTCGTCACGCACGCCGACGCCATTGCGGATATAGCGCGATGTGCCGTTTTGCTCGAAGCGGGGATGAAGCCGGCCGTCGATCACCAGCATCGGGCCGGATTGCGTGGCAAACATCACGTCCAGTCTGGTCGCAACATAGGCGCTTGTCTCGATGACCGCCGCCTTGCCATCCTTCCGGACCAGGAAGACGCCGTTCGGTTTCAGGAAGAAATTGCCTTCGCTGTCGGCGAGGTTGATCGGCGCCTTCTCCCGGCCGTCCTCGACGAGAAGGCCGACCGGAGTCAGGTCTTGGTGATACATGCCGGCGTTCATGGCGAGCAGCACCGGCCGGCCCTGATCCGCCATCGCCTTGTCGAATTTGTCCAGTGAACCGAAAGCCTTGCCGTCAATGCCTGCGTGGAACACACCGATGTCATAGCGGCGCAGATCGATTTCGCAGACGACATAGGCGACCGCCTCGAAGCTCGCGTCGCGGCACGGCGCCGGTAATCCACCGCCGACGACGAGAGGTGGCTGCCTCGGCGACTTGGCCCACCAGATCAAGGACAGTGCGGCGAACAGAACGGCGAGGACGACCCCGGCGAGATACCGTCTTTTCATCACGCCTCGGGACAAATGGTGGCCAACGGCTTGGCCCAAGATCAGACCTTCCTTTGCGCCATTTGCATGGCAAGGCGGCAAACATCTTGTTTCGCGCAACCCATGGGTTTATTTGAAGGGTAATGTTCGAGCCTGACTCCCACAGGCATGAAAGGGTATTCCATGAGCGGCATCAACGATTACATTGACAATGAGGTGAAGGGCAACGACGTCGTTCTCTTCATGAAGGGCACCCCCGGCTTTCCGCAATGCGGATTTTCCGGCCAGGTCGTGCAGATCCTCGACTATATCGGCGCCGACTATAAGGGCGTCGACGTGCTGACGTCGGCCGAACTGCGGCAAGGCATCAAGGACTACTCCAACTGGCCAACCATCCCGCAGCTCTACGTCAAGGGCGAGTTCGTCGGCGGCTGCGACATCATCCGCGAGATGTTCCAGGCGGGCGAATTGCAGACCTTCCTCGTCGAAAAAGGCGTCAGCGTCAAAGGCGCCGCCTGACTTCTGTTTCTGCGTATGACCTTCCGACTGCGATTTTCGGGGGTCAAGCGATAAGCGCCGGGGCAGCCCCCACCTTGGCAAAAAGTTCTGCCCGACATCGGGGCAATCAACGAATGGATGCGTCGGCCAGCCGGCGCATTTTCGTTGAGGATCGGACTGGCCGTGGATCAGCAAGCACAAGCGCAGCAAAAGGCAAGCACCTTGCCCATTCCGCGCTGGGAATTCATTGCGCTGTGCGCGGCGCTGATGGCGCTCAATTCGCTGGCCATCGACATTATTTTGCCGGCGCTGCAGCAGATCGGCGCTTCGCTTGGCGTCGAAAATGAAAACCACCGGCAATATGTGGTCACCGCCTATATCCTTGGCTTTGGGGGCGGACAGCTGTTCTTCGGGCCGATCTCGGACCGTTTCGGGCGCCGCGCGCCTCTTGTCGCAGGGCTGGTGATCTACGTCGTCGCGGCCGGCGCTGCGGCAATCGCCCCGTCATTCGCCACGCTTCTGCTATGCCGGGCCGTGCAAGGCATCGGCGCGGCGGCGACGCGCGTCATTGCCGTCTCGATCGTGCGCGATACGTTCGACGGAAGGCGCATGGCCGAAGTCATGTCCTTGATCTTCATGGTGTTCATGGCCATTCCGGTGGTCGCGCCCGGTATCGGCCAGTTCATCATGCTGTTTGCGACCTGGCATGTGATCTTCGTCACCATGGCAGCCGGCGCGCTGATCGTGTCCGCCTGGTCGCTGCTGCGCCTGCCCGAGACATTACATCCCGAATATCGCCGGCCGCTGACGCTGTCCTCCATCATCGGCGGCTTCCGCATCGTTCTCACCAACCGCATCGCGCTCTGCTACGCCTTCGCCAGCACCTTCATCTTCGGCGCCATGTTCGGCTTCATCGCCTCGGCCCAGCAGATCTATGTCAGCGTGTTCAATGTCGGTGAGATGTTCCCGGTCATCTTCGCGGGGGTTGCCGGCGTGCTTGCGTTTTCGAACTACCTCAATTCGCGCCTCGTCGGCCGTATCGGCATGCGCCGCCTGTCGCAAAGCGCGCTGCTGCTGTTTCTGGCAATCAGCCTTGCCTGGCTGGTCGTTTCCATGGAAATGAAGATGCCGCTATGGCTCTTCATTGCCTTCTTTGCCTGCGCCATGGTCCCGTTCGGCGCGCTCGGCGCGAACTTCAACGCGCTCGCTATGGAGCCGCTGGGGCACCTGGCCGGCACTGCGTCGTCGATCCTTGGGTTCATGCAGACATTTCTTGGCGGCATTCTCGGCACGCTAATCGGCCAAGCCTTCAACGGCACGGTGACGCCGCTGGCCGCCGGGTTCTGCAGCGTGTCGGTGGCGGCGCTGCTGATGATCCTGCTGGCCGAGCGCGGCAGACTATTCCAGCCGCATAACCCGCCGGTTTAATACACATTGCGCGTGCGCCTATGATGCACCCTCACTGACCGCGGTGAAGCGAGGGAACAGCGTACGTCCTGCGATTGCTCCACCCATACTGTCGGAAACGGGCAGTGGAAGAGCCTTGTCGAGCGCCTCGAGGACGGAAGCCACAAAGGCCCGGTTGAGCGGACCATCGTCCCCTAGATGGGAGAAAGTGGCGCGCGGCTTGCCAATAAGCGTGCCGTTTCGGCGAATTGAGAACTGCAGCGTCAGGGTCATGCCCGCGGTTCCGGGCGGCGGCTTCCAACAGGCGAAGATTGCGGAGAACATCTCGTCTATGGTGTCGACGGAGTCGGGACTGCGACATGCGCGTTCCCCAGCTCTTGCTTCATTGACACCGGCAACCAAGGCAAGGGCAAAGGCCGTTGCAACAATTGCGGACCGAGGTTTCATTCGAGATCTCCGGTTTCGCACAAGATTGGACACCTTTGGCAGCGAAGAGCTATTCCGCCCAGAGCTCGCGGCGCAGCTCCCGCCAGCTCTCACGGTCCGGCGCGACCAGCAAGCCACCCCCGACATGCGACGGCAGATAGGCGCTGCCGTCGAAGCGCGCGGCATGGCCGCCGGCCTCCGCATGGATCAGCACGCCGGCCAAGTGGTCCCAAGGCATCAGCTTGTTGTAGACGACGAAATGGCCGTGGCCGCTGGCCAGCAGGCGGTATTCGTGGGCGGCGCAGCGATAATTGAACTGCGATAGCGACTTAGTCTGGTTGCGCGCCAAACGTGAGCGGTCCGGCTCGGGCACATAGTGCCATGAGACCGCACCGGTCATTTCCGACATCGGCGCCGGTTTGGCGACATGGACCTTTTCCAGATTGCCATGGGCATGGCGGATATGGCTGCCGGCGCCACTAACGCCGATCAGCCAATCCTTGCCGACGGGGTCGTGAATGATGCCGGCGACCGTCTTGCCCTTGACCACGACGCCAAGCATGACGCCGAACAGCGGCACGCCGGAGGCGAAGTTGAAAGTGCCGTCGACCGGGTCGATGACGAAGGCGAGTTCGGCATCGCCGAGACCGTCGAGCAGCGTCGGGTCGTCGGAGCAGGCCTCCTCGCCGACGATCATTGCGTGGGGATAACGCTGGCGCAGGCTGGCGGTGATGAGCCGTTCGGCATTGACGTCGGCCTCGGTGACGAGATCGGCGGCCGAGGTCTTGCGACGGACGTCGCCCTCGCTCAAACGGCGAAAGCGCGGCATGATCTCGGCGACGGCGGCTTCCGACAGAAGGTCGGCAAGCCAGTCGATCGCGCTATCTTCAAATGTCATCGGGACGCCTAGTGGTGAGGGTTTCGTTGAGGGCGGCGAAATCGAACAGTTTCCTGTCGAGCAGATGCGAACGCCGCACATTGGTCATGGCGCGGATCATCGTGTCCTTGCGGCCGGGCATGCGCTTCTCGATGTCGTCGAGCATCGCCTTCATGGCGTTGCGCTGCAGACCTTCCTGGCTACCGCACAGATCGCACGGAATGATCGGGAATTTCATGGCGCCGGCGAATTTCTCGAGATCGGCTTCCGCACAATAGGCGAGCGGCCGCAGCACCATGACATCGCCTTCGTCATTGAGCAGCTTCGGCGGCATGGCGGCCAGGCGCCCGCCATGGAACAGGTTCATGAAGAAGGTTTCCAGTATGTCCTCGCGGTGGTGGCCGAGCACCAGCGCCGAGCAGCCCTCCTCGCGGGCAATGCGATAGAGATGGCCGCGCCGCAGCCGCGAGCACAGCGAGCAATAAGTGCTGCCCTCGGCCAGCTTGTCGGTGACCACCGAATAGGTGTCCTGATATTCGATGCGATGCGGAATGGCATAGCTGTCGAGATAATCGGGCAATATGTGCTTGGGAAAGTTCGGCTGGCCCTGGTCGAGATTGCAGGCCAACAGCTCGACCGGCAGCAGCCCGCGCCATTTGAGATCAAGCAGCACGGCAAGCAAGCCGTAGGAATCCTTGCCGCCCGACAGAGCGATCAGCCAACGGTCGCCGGGTCTCACCATGGCGAAATCGTCGATCGCCTGGCGGGCAAGCCGCAACAGCCGCTTGCGCAGCTTGTTGAACTCGACGGAGGACGGCACATCGGCAAACAGCGGATGAAAGCCGCCTTCGGCCTCGGCGATCGGGTCAAGCGTTTTGGCGTCTGGCTGCATGTTCACGGCGCGTCGGCCCTAAAGTCCTGTTGCCGCCCGCAGTAGCGCATCGGATCGAAAATCGAAATCGATTTCCGACTCACGTCCCTGAAAAGGACGAAGAAAGAAAAGGCCGCCTGGAGGGGCGGCCTTCGGTTTTGTCGTGACGAACGCGCCGATCAGCGCGAATAGAATTCGACGACCAGATTCGGTTCCATCTGCACGGCAAACGGAACGTCCGCCAAGCCGGGGATGCGCGTGAAAGTCGCGGTCATCTTGTTGTGGTCGGCCTCGATGTAATCGGGCACGTCGCGCTCGGCCAGGCCCACCGATTCCAGCACGATGACCAGCTGCTTCGACTTCTCGCGCACTTCGATGACATCGCCCGGCTTGCAACGGTACGAGCCGATGTTGACGCGCTTGCCATTGACGTTGATGTGGCCGTGATTGACGAACTGGCGCGCCGCAAAGATGGTCGGCACGAATTTGGAGCGGTAGACGACGGCGTCGAGGCGCGATTCGAGCAAGCCGATCAGGTTCTCCGAGGTGTCGCCCTTGCGGCGGTCCGCCTCTTCATAGACCTTGCGGAACTGCTTCTCCGAAACGTCGCCATAGTGGCCCTTCAGCTTCTGCTTGGCGCGCAGCTGCAGGCCGAAATCGGAAAGCTTGCCCTTGCGGCGCTGGCCATGCTGGCCGGGGCCGTATTCACGCTTGTTGACCGGGGACTTCGGGCGGCCCCAGATGTTTTCGCCAAGACGGCGGTCGATCTTGTACTTCGCGGATTCGCGCTTGCTCATCGCATTCCCTTTCAAAACAACACACCCGGAACCTTATGGTCCGGGTGAAGGAAACGCGCCCTCCTCTGGCCTCCGTTTTCGAGACCTGACAGGGTTTTCCACGCAACGCGACGGAAAACCCACGGGACACGTCATTTCAAACAAGACATAGGGAAAGTAAAACCGGCTGCCCAAACGTCTTGCACACATAAAGAAAACCACCGGGCATTGCGGCCCGGTGTTGGTGGGCTGGTTAAACGGAGATTTAACCGCTGTCAAGCTTCTGGCTGGCGCGAGTCGCCGAACCGGATAGTGTTACGGTTGTAGAACGTGCCGGATGTGGCGGGAGGTTGCGCCAGCGGCATCAGGAAGGGACTGAAGTCAGAGGAGCAGGAATTCGCATGAAGAAGTTCTTCCTTACGTTGGTAGGAGCCGCGGTGATGGCCGGCACGATGGCGGTCGCGCCCGAGCCAGCGCAGGCCCGGCATTGGCATGGGCACAGGCATCACCAGGTCTGCCGCATCGTGGTCAAGAAAAAGGTGGTGTGGCGTCACGGTCATCGCAAGGTCATCCGCTACAAAGTGCGGCGCTGCGGGTGGGGCTGGAACTGGTAATTTTCGCCCTCGCCCGTTGAGACTTCATGGCCCGCGGCTCAGCCGCGGGCCTTTTATTGACCGGCATCCGCCGCCAGAATGGTCAGTCGATCAGTGTTTCGACTTCTTTTCCGGCAGGCCTTTGCGCTTGGTCTCGGCGAATTCCTCGAGCTGTTTTTCGCTCATGGATTTATACATTCCCTTCGACGCACCTTTGAGCGCGCCCTTCTTGGTCTCGCCGCGCTTGGCTGACAATGCCGCGCCGGCCGCTTTCTGCTGGGCTTTTGAGGTGGCTGGCATGATGGTTTCTCCCGTTTCCGATGAGAGGAAAACGCATTGTCTGGTGTGATGTTCCCAAAGCGAAAATTGCTTGCGGTCAGGATATCGCCAGGCCAAATCCCTGCATCAGCCGGCGCGTCGGAAAATCGGCGCTGTTCGAGGTGAAGAACGCAAGGTCGGCCCCTTCCGGCAGTGCCTCTCTGCGATAAGCGGCCTCGGTATCGGCAAGCAGCGACAGCGCGCGGCGTGCGATCGCCTCGGCCGGGTCGAGCCAGTCGACCGGCCAAGGTGCTGTCTTGCGCATGCGGTTGGCCAAAAAAGGATAATGGGTGCAGGCAAGCACGACGATGTCGGTGCGCAGCCCGTCATGCTCAACGAAGCACGGCGCGATCTCGGCGCGCACGGCGTCCTCGTCGACAAAACCATCGCGCATATAGGCTTCGGCCAATCCAGCCAGCCTGTCGCTGCCGACCAGGCGGACGTGGCATTTCTGCGCCCACTTGCTGATCAGGTCGCGCGTGTACTGGCGCTTGACGGTGCCGGGCGTCGCCAGCACCGAAACCAGGCCTGAGCGCGTGCGTTCCGCCGCCGGCTTGATGGCCGGCACGGTGCCGACGAAAGGGTGGCCGGGAAACCGCTCGCGCAACGCATCGATGACCAGTGTCGAGGCGGTGTTGCAGGCGATGACCGAAATGGCCGGCGAAAACCGTTCGAGCAGCCTAGCGAACAACTCCAGAATATGTGTTCTCAGCGCCGTTTCCTCCCAGGCGCCGAAGGGGAACGCCGCGTCGTCGGCGACATAGATGAAGCGGCGGTCAGGCATCAGGACGCGCGCCTCACGCAGCACGGTGAGGCCGCCAATGCCGGAATCGAACATCAGGATCGGACGGGCGCTCGACGGATCGGTCATGGTCATTGAGTCACTAAGGGCTGGGAATCACTAAGGGCTGGGGAATTACAAAACGAGATCACGAGAGAAGGCCGGCCTATGCATTTTGCTTCGGCCAATGATGCTTTGTCCCGGCCGCTTCTATGTGGAACCATCATGGCCTTGATGCGGCGAGACGGGTCACACAAGGCCCCGCTTGCCGAAGCCGCCGGCCCGCGGCCGGCCGATTGCCGGAGATGCAGGTTGAGATGCGCGATGGTTCGACGGCACCGGTGCGGCGCGCATGGCGTAGGGCGGAGCCTGGGCCGTCACGCCGGCGGCTGACGCTGAATGGAGCGCCGCGGTGCCGCGTAGCGGCCCGGGCGGGTCGAAATCGTCGAAACTCAGGGATGACGCTATATCGGAAGAGCGACCGCCCGCCGGCCTGGCCGCCAAGATGACGGCCCACAGCCCGACAAGAGCTAATCCCAGCAGGTTAAGACCGGAATGCGAATCTTCGCCGTCGAATTTTACGACAAGAACAGTGCCGGCCTGCAGGATCGCGAACAGCGTCGAGAACACGATATACGACCAAAGGATCCAACCGGACCCTTGCGCGTCGCGGCTTCGACGCCAGGCGAAATTCGCGCGGAACAGAACGATCACCAGCGAGGCGACGAGAACGGCCGCGGCCAGCCCTTCCCTGGAAGGACCTGGTTTCGAATTGGCCAAGCCCTCGATGCCGATGGTCAGCACGACACACAGCACAAAGGTCGCGATTTCCGCAACCAGCAGAGTCACGGAATAGAAGAAAAAGCGAAGACGACCGATATTTGAGCTAAACATTCGAGATCCATCGTTTCGAAAACCATGGATCAAACCAAATAAAATTCGGTTACTGGTAAGACAGCTGCATTTGCGCGCCTAGTCTTTGTCTTTCGCCCTCGCAGCGCGTGCCGCGGCCGCCGGGAGCCGCCTTGGATCGTCGCCGGGCGATCCGTCGCCGCGCGGCATGGCCGGCGAGAACCTGTCCAGCGATGATATTATTCCGCGCAGCACCTTGAGCTCCGGCTCGGCAAAGCCGGGGCGGGTCAGCACTGCGCGCAAATTGTCGACCATCTTCGGCTTCTTCGCTGCCGGGCGGAAATAGCCGCGCGCCTCCAGTGCACCTTCCAGATACGCAAACAGGCCGTGCAATTCTTCCTTGGCAGCCGGCGGCATTTCAGGGCCGGAAAAGTTGGTCATGGTCTCGTTTTCCAGGCCGGACTTCATCCATTCATAGGACATCAGCAGGGCCGCCTGGGCGATGTTGAGCGAGGAGAAGGCTGGATCGACGGGGAAGGTGACGATCTCGTCGGCAAGGCCGACCTCGTCATTATAGAGGCCGAAGCGCTCGCGGCCGAACAGGATGCCGGTGCGCTGGCCGGCCCGCTGCCGCGCCCGCAGCGCCCTGCCCGCCTCGACCGGACCGCGCACCGGCTTGAAATTGTCGCGCGCGCGCGCCGTGGTGGCGAAGACGAAGTTCAAATCGCCGACCGCCGAGGCCAGGTCGTCGAACACCGTGACGGCATCGATGAGGTGGTCGGCGCGACTTGCGGCGGCACGCGCCTTGTCGCTCGGCCAGCCGTCGCGCGGATTGACGAGCCGCAGCTCGGCAAGCCCGAAATTGGCCATGGCGCGCGCAACCATGCCGATATTCTCGCCGAGCTGCGGCTCGACCAGGATGATCGCCGGTCCGGACGCAGGCGTTCCGGAGGCAAGAGGGGTGTCGGGATCCTGGGTAGCGGCCATGGTTGTCAGTGAACTGCTGTTTGCGGCATTTCGCAGTCCCCTGCCACATTTGGCGGCGAAAATGAAGCTTTGGCAAAGAATGCCGGCACTACGGCGCGGTTCGCCGTTTGCGCGGCCAAAAAGCCTTTGATATACGGGCCGCATCCCAGGGCCGGCAGCCGTGCGGGCAAGGCCGTTCCGTTCCCCAAAAGCGAGGCATTCTTTTCATGGCGAAGATCAAGGTGGCGAACCCGGTCGTCGAACTCGACGGCGACGAGATGACCCGCATCATCTGGCAGTTCATCAAGGACAAGCTGATCCACCCTTATCTCGACCTCAAGCTCGAATATTACGACCTCGGCATCGAGCACCGCGACGCCACCAACGACCAGGTGACCATCGATTCGGCCAACGCCATCAAGAAATACGGCGTCGGCGTGAAATGCGCGACGATCACGCCCGACGAGCAGCGCGTCGAGGAATTCAAGCTGAAGAAGATGTGGAAGTCGCCGAACGGCACCATCCGCAACATCCTCGGCGGCACCATCTTCCGCGAGCCGATCATCATGAAGAACGTGCCGCGGCTGGTGCCCGGCTGGACCAAGCCGATCATCGTCGGCCGCCACGCCTTTGGCGACCAGTACCGCGCCACCGACTTCCGCTTTCCCGGCAAGGGCAAGCTGACGATCAAATTCGTCGGCGAGGACGGCCAGGTGATCGAGCACGATGTGTTCGACGCACCCGGCCCCGGCGTCGCCATGGCCATGTACAATCTCGACGAATCTATCCGCGAATTCGCCCGCGCCTCGCTGAACTATGGCCTGCTGCGTAATTACCCCGTCTACCTCTCGACCAAGAACACAATCCTCAAGGCTTATGACGGCCGCTTCAAGGACATCTTCCAGGAGGTCTACGAGGCGGAGTTCGAAGCCGAATTCAAGGCGAAGAAGCTCTGGTACGAGCACCGGCTGATCGACGACATGGTGGCCTCCAGCCTGAAATGGTCGGGCGGCTATGTCTGGGCCTGCAAGAACTATGACGGCGACGTTCAGTCCGACACGGTGGCGCAAGGCTTCGGCTCGCTCGGCCTGATGACCTCGGTGCTGATGACGCCGGACGGCAAGACCGTCGAGGCGGAAGCCGCGCACGGCACCGTTACCCGCCACTATCGCCAGCACCAGAAGGGCGAGGAGACCTCGACCAATTCGATCGCCTCGATCTTCGCCTGGACGCGCGGCCTCACGCACCGCGCCAAGCTCGACGACAATGCCGAACTGAAGCGCTTTGCCGAGACCCTGGAAAAGGTCTGCATCCAGACGGTCGAGTCCGGCTTCATGACAAAGGATCTGTCGCTGCTGATCGGCCCCGACCAGCCATGGCTTTCGACCACCGGCTTCCTCGACAAGATCGACGAGAATTTGCAGAAGGCGATGGCCTGAGCCCGCGACATGGGCAAGCCCGTCGTCTACGGCGCGGACTACAGCGTCTATGTGCGCATCGTGCGGCTGGTGCTCGAGGAAAAGGGCGTCGGCTACGAGCTGGTGCCCGTCGACGTCTTTGCCGCGGACGGCATTCCCGGCTGGTACTTCGAGCACCAGCCGTTTGGCCGCATCCCGGCCTTCGAACATGACGGCTTTTGCCTCTACGAGACCGGCGCGATTGCGCGTTATGTCGACGAAGCCTTTGACGGCCCGGCGCTGCAGCCGGTCGGAGCCCGGCCTCGAGCACGCATGAACCAGATCACCGGCCTGCTCGACGCCTACGCCTACAGGGCCATGGTCTGGGATGTCGCGGTCGAGCGGCTGGAGAAAACGCCACCCGACGAAGCCGTGATCGCCAACGGGTTGCGGCAGGCGAGAACGGCATTGCAGGCGCTGTCGTCGCTGAAAGCCGGAGGGCCTTGGCTGTTGGGGACGGACCTGACGCTGGCCGACCTGCACGCTGCGCCAATCATCAGCTATTTCGTCAAGGTCGCCGAGGGGCAAGCCCTGCTGGCCGAGTCTGCCGAGCTTCGGGATTGGTGGACCCGCATTGCTGCGCGTGCGAGCGTTGCCGGCAGGCTGACTTAACTCTCGGGCGCATTCATGACTGAACTCTCCCACCAGGACGTACTGACGGTGGCCAGAATAGTCAGAGTCAACCACGCCGGCGAATACGGCGCGATCAGAATCTACTCTGCACAGATTCTTGTCGCGAAGCGTTTCTGGCCGGACTGCGTGCCGTCTTTGTCGCAGATGCTTGGGCACGAGCGCAGCCATTGCGCGGCTTTCCATGCAGCCATGCCGCTGCGACATTCCCGACCGTGCCGCGTGATGCAATTCTGGAGTTGGGGCGGCTGGCTGCTAGGCTTCCTCACTGCCCTGCTCGGCCCGCAAGGCGTCTGGGCCTGCACCGCAGCGGTCGAAGCGGCGGTGCACCGACATCTCGATGATCAGCTGTTCTTTCTAACCGGACGCGATCACGAGTTGCACGGCATCATCCTGTCCATCCGCGAAGAAGAGCTTGCCCATCTCCGTCACGCCGAAGAGCAGTTGAGGTCGCCTGGACCGTTGCTGAACTGCCTGCGCGCAGCGATCTCCGTTACCACCGACTGCCTGATTTGGCTGTCGACCTGGGGCGACTCGACGCGAATGACGCGTGCCCTGAAGGCATCAAGGCATCCCTGATGAGCGCTATGCCGTTCCAGCGGCGCTTCTTCCAGGCCACTGGCCTGCGCCATCTGGCCACCGCCACGGCCCAAGCGCCATACCGTGATCTTGGCTGAGGCGAAGCAGCCACCGAATTGGCGAGCCGCTCAATCGGGAAGGTAGATTTCCGCCTTCATGAAGGTCTTCGCACGGCCTGTGATCAGCACGCGATCTCCGGCCAGTTCGCATAGCAAATGCCCGCCGCGCTGCGAGCATTGGAATGCCGATACATGCGTCTTGCCGAGCTTTTCAGCCCAGTACGGCACCAATGTCGCATGAATGGAGCCAGTCACCGGGTCCTCGGGAATGCCAGCTCCGGGTACGAAATAACGCGAGACGAAATCATGGGCTTGCCCAGGCGCGGTAATGACCAGGCCGAGAGGATGAAAACGTCCGATCCTGAGCAGATCGGGAACGAAAGATCGCACGGTTGTCTCGTCGGCAAGCTCGACAAACAGGTTCTCGAAATTGCGGAAGCTCGCAACCGGCCGCTGAGGCAATATCGCTTGCAGCGCCGAGGTCAGTTCGTCCTCGACGGGCCGCGGCGGAAAACACGGCAGATCGAGCTGATAGGCGCCTTCCCGCCGGGAAACCCGCAGCTCGCCCACCCGGGTGGCGAAGGCCATTTCGCCCTGACCATCGTATTCCGTAGTCAGCACATGGGCGGCCGCAAGTGTAGCATGGCCACAGAAGTCGACTTCATGAACCGGCGTGAACCAGCGCAAATCCCAACCCTCGCCACTCGGCCGCGCAAACGCGGTTTCAGCAAGATTGTTCTCGTTTGCGATGGCCTGCATCACGTCGTCCGATAGCCAGTCCTCCAAAATGAGAACGGCAGCGGGGTTGCCTTGGAAAGCCCGTTCGGCAAAAGCGTCGACTTGATACATGGTCAACGTTGCCACATCATCCCCGCTGCCACTTCGGCCTGGCCTTACTGGTGCAGATTCACGCAGCTTCCAGCGCCGCCTTCACCGCAGCGATCGCGTCTTCGGCCTTCGAGGCGTCCGGGCCGCCGGCCTGGGCCATATCGGGTCGCCCGCCGCCGCCCTGCCCGCCCAATGCCGCGGACGCGACGCGCACCAGATCGATGGCGCTGAAGCGGCCGGTCAGATCATCGGTAACGGCGACGACGACGCTCGCCTTGTTGTCCTCGCCGGCGCCGACAAAGACGACCACGCCGGAGCCGAGGGACTTCTTGCCGGCATCGGCCAGTGGTTTCAGATCCTTTGGCGAGACGCCCGATACCGCCTTGCCGAGAAAACCGACACCGGCAATGGTTTCGTTTTCCGCAGGCACACCAGCTGGCGAGCGATCGCCCAGCGCCAGCTTCTTGCGCGCCTCTGTCAGCTCCTTTTCGAGCTTCTTGCGCTCGTCGAGCAGCGCCTCGACGCGGGCCGGCACATCGGCCGCCGAAATCCTCAGCGCGGCGGCGGCCGCCTTCAGCCGTTTGTCCTGTTCGTCGAGATGCTTTCTGGCGGCCTCGCCGGTCAACGCCTCGATGCGGCGCACGCCGGCAGCGACCGCGCTGTCGGACACGATGCGCACCAGGCCGATATCGCCGGTCGCCCTGACATGCGTGCCGCCGCATAGCTCGACCGAATAAGGCCGGTTGGCCTTGGCGCCATGCAAGCCCGTGCCCATCGAAACGACGCGCACTTCATCGCCATACTTCTCGCCAAACAGCGCCATGGCGCCCTCGGCGATGGCGTCGTCGACAGACATCAGTCGTGTGATCACCGGGCCGTTCTGAACGACGATCTCGTTGGCCATGCGCTCGACCTCTTCGATCTCGTCCGGCGAGATCGGCTTGTTGTGCGAAATGTCGAAGCGCAGACGCTCGGGCGCGACCAGCGAGCCCTTCTGCGCCACATGGGTACCCAGCACCTCGCGCAGCGCCTCATGGATCAGATGTGTGGCGGAATGGTTCGCGCGCAGCCTGGAGCGCCGCGCGTGGTCCACCTTCAGCTCGACGGTCGCGCCAGTCTTGACAGTGCCATTGGCCACCCTGCCGAGATGGACGAAAAGCCCATCGGCCTTCTTCTGGGTATCGGATATCTCGATCGAGAACCCGTCGCCCGAAATGACGCCGGCATCGCCCATCTGGCCACCGGACTCGCCATAGAACGGCGTCTGGTTGACAACCACGGCAACGGCGTCGCCTTTGCCGGCACTGTCGACGGTCTTGCCGTCCTTGACCAGCGCCTCGATAAGGCCTTCCGCCTGCTCGGTCTCATAACCCAGGAATTCGGTGGCGCCGGTCTCCTCACGCACCGCGAACCATACCGTCTCGGTTGCGGCCTCGCCGGAACCAGCCCAGCTTTTGCGTGCCTCCGCCTTCTGCCGCTCCATTGCCTCGGTGAAGCCGGCAAGGTTGACCGAGATGTTGCGCCGGCGCAGCGCGTCCTGCGTCAGATCGAGCGGAAAGCCATAGGTATCGTAGAGCTTGAACGCTGTCTCGCCATCCAGCATGTCGCCGGAGGCCAGCTTTTCCGTCGCCTCCGAAAGCAAGCCCAAGCCGCGCACCAGCGTCTTGCGGAAACGAGTTTCCTCAAGCTTCAGCGTCTCGGTGATCATCTGTTCGCCGCGCACCAGTTCCGGGTAGGCTTGCCCCATCTCGCGGACCAGCGCCGGCACCAGGCGCCACATCAGCGGATCGCGGGCGCCGAGCAACTGCGCGTGGCGCATGGCGCGGCGCATGATGCGACGAAGCACGTAGCCGCGTCCTTCGTTGGACGGCAGCACGCCGTCGGCGACCAGGAAGCAGGACGAACGCAAATGGTCGGCGATGACCCGGAACGATGCGACGGTGTCCGCATCCGGACCTTTGCCGAGCGCCGACGATGCAGCGTCGATCAGGTGGCGGAACAGGTCGGTTTCGAAGACGCTTTCAACCCCTTGCAGGATGGAGGCCATGCGCTCGAGGCCCATGCCCGTGTCGATCGACGGACGCGGCAGGTCGACGCGCTCTTCCTTCGTCACCTGTTCATACTGCATGAACACCAGGTTCCAGAATTCGAGGAACCGGTCGCCATCCTCCTCGGGGCTGCCGGGGGGACCGCCCCAGATATGCTCGCCACGGTCGATGAATATCTCCGAACACGGCCCGCAAGGCCCGGTGTCACCCATTGCCCAGAAGTTGTCCGAAGTCGCGATGCGGATGATGCGATCGTCCGAAAGGCCGGCGATCTTCTTCCAGTACGAGGCCGCCTCGTCGTCGGTGTGGTAGACGGTGACCAGCAGCTTGTCCTTCTTCAGCCCGAACTCCCTGGTGATCAGGTTCCAGGCAAGCTCTATGGCGCGCTCCTTGAAATAGTCGCCGAAGGAGAAATTGCCGAGCATCTCGAAGAAGGTCAGGTGGCGCGCAGTGTAGCCGACATTGTCGAGGTCGTTGTGCTTGCCGCCGGCGCGAACACTCTTCTGGGCAGTCGTGGCGCGCGAATAGGGCCGCTTCTCCAGACCGGTGAAAACGTTCTTGAACTGCACCATGCCGGCATTGGTGAACATAAGCGTCGGGTCGTTGCGCGGCACCAGCGGGCTTGACGCGACGACCTCGTGACCTTCCTTGCGAAAATAGTCGAGAAATGCCGACCGGATCTCGTTGACGCCACTCATGAATACTGCCTTTTCGAGAGAACCGCCGGCTGCCGGCGGAAAATAGACATGGCCTTTTAGCGGTCGCACCGCAGCCTGTCCAGAAACACCAAACGGGCTCAAATCCCCGCTTTCACCAGCGCTTTGAAATGGCTTCTGCCCCGCCGTCAAACGCAAACCGCCGGCACGGGGCCGGCGGTTCGAAACGCATCGATTACGCAAACTCAAAATCAAAACATCAAATCGAAACCCGGCTGAGGCTCCGCGAGGCGTCGCCTGCCCTACATCACCCCAGCGTCGTCCTCGAAACCGTCGTCGCTGCTTTCGGAGCCGCCGTTTTCAAGGAATTTCTCGGCGATCAGCCCGGCATTCTGTCGCAGCGCCAGCTCGATCTCGCGCGCCGTGTCGGGATTATCGCGCAGGAACAGTTTTGCGTTTTCGCGGCCCTGGCCAAGACGCTGCGAATTGTAGGAGAACCAGGCGCCCGACTTTTCGACCACGCCGGCCTTGACGCCGAGATCGACCAGCTCGCCGGTCTTGGAGACGCCCTCGCCATACATGATGTCGAACTCGACCACCTTGAAGGGCGGCGCCAGCTTGTTCTTGACCACCTTGACGCGGGTCTGGTTGCCGACGACCTCGTCGCGATCCTTGACCGAGCCGATGCGGCGGATGTCGAGGCGGACCGAAGCATAGAATTTCAGCGCATTGCCGCCGGTCGTCGTCTCGGGCGACCCGAACATGACGCCGATCTTCATGCGGATCTGGTTGATGAAGATGACCATGGTGTTGGAGCGCGAGATCGAGGCGGTGAGCTTGCGCAGTGCCTGGCTCATCAGGCGCGCCTGCAGGCCGGGCAGCGAATCGCCCATCTCGCCTTCGATTTCCGCCCGCGGCGTCAGCGCCGCCACCGAATCGACCACCAGCACGTCGATGGCGCCGGAGCGCACCAGCGTGTCGCAGATCTCCAGCGCCTGCTCGCCGGTATCGGGCTGCGAGATCAATAGGTTTTCGAGATCGACGCCGAGCTTGCGGGCATAGACCGGGTCGAGCGCGTGCTCGGCATCGACGAAGGCGCAGATGCCGCCCTTCTTCTGGGCTTCGGCCACCGTGTGCAGCGCCAGCGTCGTCTTGCCCGAGCTTTCCGGCCCGTAGATCTCGACGATGCGGCCGCGCGGCAGGCCACCGACGCCAAGCGCGATGTCCAGCCCAAGCGAGCCGGTCGGCACTGTTTCGATCTCGACGACCTGCTCGTTTGCGCCGAGCCGCATGATCGAGCCTTTGCCGAAGGCACGCTCGATTTGCGACAGCGCCGCATCCAGAGCCTTTGATTTGTCCACCGCTTTGTCCTCTACAAGCCGCAAAGAATTCTGAGCCATGATACATCACCCCGTGGTCGTCAATGGAGGCCGGACAATCCCGCAATCCTTAAAAGAATGTACCTCGTTTGTTCTCATTTGTCAATGAGCGGCAAGGATTTGAAAAATAACGGATATCCATATTTGTTCTATTTTTGTTTCGTAAATTTGCTTCCCAATGCCTCCCGCCTCGCATGCGGCGCCGCTGCCGTCACCAACCGAATCGCACCCGCGATTGCAGGGTTCCGCCCAGCGACCTAGTCTCCTCCCGCGCAACAGCAAAGGGCATTTTGCCGGCATGATGAACTCCCCGACGATCCTGGCCGTGGGCGGCGCCTATATCGAGCGGCGCGGCCGGGTTGCCGGCGCCTTCGTGCCAGCCGCCTTGAACCCCGGCACGATGCGCGAGCATGTTGGCGGCGCCGTCTTCAACGCCTTGCGCTGGGCGGTGCGACGCGGCGCCTCGGCCTCGCTGCTTTCGGTGCGCGGCGGCGATGCCCTTGGCGACACGGTCTTGCGCGCCGTCACCGAGGCCGGCATTGCCGACCTGTCGGCGGTGTTCCTCGACCGGGCAACGCCAAGCCATACGATGCTGATCGATAGCGATGGCGGACTGATCGCCGGCCTTGCCGACATGGTGCTCTACGAGCTGGCGCTTCCCAAGCAAATTCGCCGCGCCAAGGTGCGCGAAGCTATCGGTTCGGCCGATGCGATCCTGTGCGACGCCAACCTGCCGTCGACCGCGCTGGAGCGGATGGCGGCACTCGCCGCCGGCAAGGCGGTGTTTGCGCTTGCCGTCTCGCCCAACAGAGCGGCGCGGCTGACGCCGGTGCTCGGACTTCTAGCGCTGGCCTTCATGAACCGGCACGAGGCCGGCGTGATCGCCGGCGTTGACATCGATGCTGACGATCAAGGCGTCATCGACGGCCTGAGACGCGCCGGCCTGAAAAGCGGCGTGGTCACCGACGGCGACGGTCCGGTGCTCGGTTTCGACCAAACCGGCGCGTTCTCGATCTCGCCACGGCCGCTACAAAAACGGACCGACGTTGCCGGCGCCGGCGACGCATTGGCAGGCGCCACGATCGCTGCCCTGCTGCGCGGCCTGACGCTGCGCGCGGCACTGCGCGAAGGCATTGCCGCCGCGGCGCTCGCCGTCGAGCGCGCCGCCTTCACCAGCGCCAGCTTTGCCGAGGCGCTGGCGCTCGTGCCCGAGGCGCGGGAACTGGCGTGAAATGCGGCCCGGAATTGCCGAAGCATGACGCAGCCTATTTGCCGGCGCGCCGTCCTGCCTCGTAGGCACGCCGCGCCCAGATCGCCATCTCGTCTGGATCGTCGAAAGCGCTGTCGGGAACGCTCCAATAGGGCATAGACACGAGCTTGCCGTGGCGCGAGTCGGTGTAGGTCCATTGCCGGCACCCGGCCGCTTCGAAATCCGGCGCGCTTTCGGCGTCCGCCTTCAGCATCAGTTCGCCACGGACGACGATGGCGACGATGACGCCGTCGAAATAGATGCCCTTGCCGCCGAACATCCTGCGGATGCTGACCGGGCCGAGGCCTTCGAAAAGCTCTTCTATGCGCTCGTTGTCCATGCGGCGATCATGTCACCCGGATTTCCCCTTGTCATCGACGTAACCGGCACCATCCTGACAAGTTCAGAATCAAATTTCGTCGGAGTTTTTCATGCCGCTTCTGCTCAAAGGATCTTGCCGGTGCAATGCCGTGCGTTTCGAGGTGGAAAGCCACACGCCCGTGCCGTTCATGCTGTGCTATTGCTCGATCTGCCGCAAGCAGCAGGGCGGCGGCGGTTTCGCCATCAATCTCGGCGCCGATTACGAGACGCTGAAAATCCATGGCAAGCGCCATCTCGGTGTCTATCGCGCCGAGATCGAGGACGACGAGCACCCGCACCGCGAAACCTCGACGGGCGAGCGGAACTTCTGCACGAAATGCGGGACGGCGCTCTGGCTCTACGACCCAACCTGGCCGGAGCTGGTGCATCCCTTCGCCTCGGCGATCGACACAGACCTGCCAAAGCCGCCGGAGAAGGTGCATCTTATGCTGAAATACAAGGCGAACTGGGTCGAGCCGGAGATCGGCAAAAGGGACAAGGTCTTCGACGTCTACCCGGAAGAATCAATTGCCGACTGGCACAAACGAACAGGAATGTGGGTGGATTAGGTCCCTTCTCCCCGTGAACGGAGGAGAAGGAAAGATCAGGCGGAAGCGCGCGCTTCAGCCAAGGCCTTCAAATCGGCCGGCTTCAGTTCGACCGATTCGCCGCAGCCGCAGGCCGAGCTCTGGTTCGGGTTGCGGAAGGTGAAGCCGGTGCGCAGCGTCGTCTGCTCGAAATCCATCTCGGTGCCGAACAGGAAAAGCGCTGCCTCCGGCGCGACATAGACGTGGGCGCCGTCGCGCTCGATGTGGTCGTCCTTGGTGTTGGGTTCGGTCACCAGATCGACGGTATATTCCATGCCGGCGCAGCCACCCTTCTTGATGCCCAGGCGGATGCCATGCGCGTTCTCGCGGGTCGCGACGATCTCGCGGACCCGGTCGGCGGCCTTTTCGGTCATGGTGATGACGGCGAAGCGTCCCATATCGTTCTCCACTTTCACGCGGGTTCAAGGCCTGCGGATCATTCTTACCTAAGATGGTGAAGTTTTCTGCTTACTGCAACCAATTTGGATGTAATTTCAGTTGGCGACAATCGAAGTATGGCGAGAGGCTAAATGCTTGACACCAATCAAACAGTTGAATTTCGGTCATCTCCTGCTCGGCTCGGCCTGCTGGCTGTTATATCGGTAGCGATGACAACTTTAGGCATTGCGCTTGGATGGCGCCTAGTGCCGAATATCGCTCCAGGTAGCTTCAAGCAATTTCTCGGTTGGATAACGGCTATATTGTTCACCGGCACTTTTGTGATCGCTGTGGTGCGTCTTTTCGATTTGAAACGGCCGACGCTAGTTTTGTCGCCTAAGGGCTTTTGGGACGTCCGCCTGTCAGCAGAGTTCATTCCATGGAGTGTCGTGAAGCACATTTCTGAGCGGAGTTACCGGCGACAAAAGTTCCTTTTGGTAGAAGTCCTAGAGAGCGTCTGGCAGAGCCCATCTTTGACCAAAATGGCGCGCTGGAGTCGGGGACCCAATAGAGCGATGGGTTTAGACGCGATGTGTATTGGCACGGGAGACCACGACGTCAAGTTTGACGAGCTGTTCTCAGCGATCACGGCTTATGCCAAAGCATACGGTGCAAGGTCGACTGATCTCAATACCAGCCCACCGCCACCTGTGCCTCTTCCGACATGCGGTCGGGCGACCAGGGCGGGTCGAAGGTCATGTTGACCTCGACACCGGAAACGCCTTCGACGGCGCCGACGGCATTTTCCACCCAACCCGGCATTTCGCCGGCCACCGGGCAGCCGGGTGCGGTCAGCGTCATGTCGATCTTGACCGAGCGGTCGTCCTCGATGTCGATCTTGTAGACAAGGCCAAGTTCGTAGATGTCGGCCGGGATTTCGGGGTCATAGACCGTCTTCAGCGCCGAGACGATGTCGTCGGTCAGCCGCGCCAGTTCGTCGGCAGGAATCGTTGACCCGGAAACCGCCGCATTGGTGGTCATATCCAGTGCCGTGCTTTCGGCGGTGTGGCTGGCATCATCCATGATCGTCACCCGAAGAACTTTCGCGCCTTTTCCAGCGCATCGGCCAAAGCGTCGACTTCGGCCCTGGTATTATACATGCCGAACGATGCCCTGCATGTGGATGTTACGCCGAAGCGTTTCAACAGCGGTTGGGCGCAATGCGTGCCGGCGCGGACCGCCACGCCCTGCCGGTCGATAACCATCGACACGTCATGGGCGTGAATGCCCTGCAGCTCGAACGAGATGATGGCGCCCTTGCCGGGCGCATCGCCGAAGATGCGCAGCGAGTTGATGGCGCGCAGCCGCTGATGCGCATAGTCCTTCAAATCGGCCTCGTGCGCTGCGATGCGCTCACGGCCGATCTTTTCCATGTATTCCAGCGCAGCACCAAGCCCGATCGCCTGCACGATCGGCGGCGTGCCGGCCTCGAAACGGTGCGGCGGGTCGTTGTAGGTGACGATGTCTTGCGTCACCTCCTCGATCATCTCGCCGCCGCCCATGAACGGGCGCATGCGCTCCAGAATATCCTTCTTGCCGTAGAGCACGCCGATGCCCGACGGGCCATAAACCTTGTGGCCGGTGAAGACGAAAAAGTCGCAGTCGAGGTCCTGCACGTCGATCGGCATGTGCACGGCGCTTTGGCTGCCGTCGACCAGCACCGGAATGCCGCGGGCATGGGCGATGCGCACGATCTCCTTGATCGGCGTCACCGTGCCCAGCGCGTTCGACATATGTGTGATAGCAACCAGTTTTGTGCGGTCGGTCAGCCGCTTCTCGAATTCCTCGATGTGGAAGACGCCGAGATCGTCGACCGGCACCCAGACCAGTTTCGCGCCCTGCCGTTCGCGGATGAAATGCCACGGCACGATGTTGGAATGGTGCTCCATGATCGAGAGCACGATCTCGTCGCCTTCGCCGATATTGGGCATGCCGAAACCATAGGCAACCGTGTTGATCGCCGCCGTGGTGTTCGAGGTGAAGACGATGTTGTCGGTGCTCGGTGCGTTGAGGAAACGGCGCACCGTCTCGCGCGCCTTCTCATAGGCGTCGGTCGCAGCATTGGACAGGAAATGCAGGCCGCGGTGGACGTTGGCATATTCCTGGGAATAGGCGTGCTGGATAGCGTCGAGCACGGCCTGCGGCTTCTGCGCCGAGGCGCCATTGTCGAGATAGACCAGAGGTTTGCCGTAAACTTGCCGCGACAGGATCGGGAAGTCGCGGCGGATCGCCTCGACGTCGTAGGGGATGTTTTCGACTTTCTGGTCCATCACAAGCTCTCTCGAGGCATCGCCTCATTCCGTCCAGCACCCCTCATCCGACCGAGCTTCGCTCGGCCACCTTCTCCCACAAGGGGAGAAGGAAGAGCGCCTCTCCTTCTCCCCTTGTGGGAGAAGGTGGCGCCGAAGGCGACGGATGAGGGGTGTTGGCACCAACCCCTCAGTCACCTCTACCCGTGCGTCAAAAACCAATCGTCGAGCCGACGTTCCAGCGCCTCGACGATGGCCTCGTCGTCCAGTTCCTCGATCACTTCGGCGACGAAGGCCTTGACCAGCAAGCCGCGCGCGGTCTTCTCGTCGACGCCGCGCGCCATCAGGTAAAACAGATGGCTGTGGTCGATCTCGGTGACGGTCGCGCCATGGCCGCAGACGACGTCGTCGGCGAAGATTTCGAGTTCCGGCTTGGTCGAGAACTCGCCGTCGTCCGACAGAAGCAGCGTGTTGCAGGCCATCTTGGCGTTGGTCTTCTGCGCATATTGGTGGACGTTGATGCGGCCCTGGAAGACGCCGCGCGCCTTGCCGGTCACCACATTGCGGATGACTTCGGTCGATGCGGTATGCGGCACGGCGTGGTCGAGCACCATGGTGACGTCGGTATGGGTGTCGCCGGCGAGCAGATTGATGCCGCGCAGCGTGAATTCGGCGCCCTCGCCGGTCGTCTTCACAACGACCTCTTGGCGCACCAGTCTGCCGCCGGCATTCATGACGAACAGCGTCAGCTTCGAATTCTTGCCGAGATGCGCCTTGAACTGGGCGAGATGCGTCGCCGTATCCGGCTGCTCCTGCACGACAAGCCATGTCACTTCGGCGCCCTCGCCAAGCACAAGCTGGCTGACCGAACTGACCAGCGCCGCCCCCTCGCCCGCCTGGCGTTCGACGATGACAGCGTTGGCGCCGGCACCGACACGGACGGCCAGGCGTACATGCGTCTGTCCACCGGCCTGCAGATTCTGCAGCTCAAGCGGCTTTTCCAGTTGGGCGCCGTCGGCGATGTCGACGAAATAGCCGTCGGCGACAAAGGCGGTGTTGAGCGCGCCGATGGCGTCGTCGCTGCCATAAGAATCGAGCCCAGGTGCTGCGCTGCCGTCGGTCAGCTTCTCCGACAGGCGCTGCACGACAACGCCCTCGATGCTAGCGAGCTTGGCGCTCGAAACGCCGTTCAGCACCGGCAAAACCGAGGAGCCTTCGACGATCGGCGCAATGGCTTTCGCAACCGCTGCCGGATCGAAGTCCGGCACCGAGGTCAGCAGCCGGCGCAGGTCCGTATAGTGCCAGGATTCGATGCGCCGCGTCGGCAGGCCGCTCTTGATCGCCTCGATGGCGTCGTCGCGCTTCAGCATCACCGCGCCGTCACCGGGCAGCAGCGACAGCCGCTCGCCAAAGGCGTCGATCAGCGCCGTTTCGGCTAATGTTCGCTGGGGTGTTGTCGTGTGCATATTCATCAGTTTCGTCCTGCCTTCCGGCATCTCACGCGGCTTGCCCGATCACGCCTGCATAGCCATTGGCCTCGAGATCGAGCGCCAGCGACTTGTCGCCCGATTTGATGACCTGTCCCCTGTAGAGCACGTGCACCGTATCCGGCACGATGTATTGGAGCAGGCGCTGGTAATGGGTGATGACGACGATGGCCCGGTCCGGCGAGCGCAGCGTGTTGACGCCGTCCGCGACGATCTTCAGCGCGTCGATATCGAGACCGGAATCGGTCTCGTCGAGCACGCAGAGCTTTGGCTCGAGCAGCTTCATCTGCAGGATCTCGGCACGCTTCTTCTCGCCGCCGGAGAAGCCAACATTGAGCGGCCGCTTCAGCATCGCCATATCCATGTTGAGCGAGGCCGCCGCGTCCTTCACGCGCTTGAGGAATTCCGGGATTTTTAGCGGCTCCTGGCCGCGCGCCTTGCGCTGCTCGTTCATCGCCACTTTCAGGAATTCCATCGTCGCCACGCCCGGTATCTCCATCGGATACTGGAAGGCGAGAAAGATGCCGGCGGTAGCGCGCTCGGCCGGATCCATTTCAAGGATCGACTGGCCGTTGTAGAGGATGTCGCCCTCGGTGACCTCATAGTCCTCGCGGCCGGCGAGGATATAGGACAGCGTCGATTTCCCCGAGCCGTTCGGCCCCATGATGGCGGCGACCTCACCGGCCTTCACCGAAAGATTCAGGCCGCGGATGATCTCGGTGCCGTCATCGACGATACGGGCATGGAGGTTTCTGATTTCAAGCATTATTTTCCACTTTCTTGTTCGCGGTGCCCGGCCTGCGACGGAACTTTTCTAAAAGCTCGAAAAGCGCGTACAAACTTGCTGGTGACCAACATCCAGCCAAAAAACCCAGCCGCGCTTAAGCCTGCAATCGAACCACCAATAGTTTTTGTCGAACTCAAGCCAAACACTGCGCCTATCAACGCCATCACAGCACCACCAACAGCCAATGTCAGCAAGAGCATCAGAACGGCAAATATCAAGCCTTCCATCCGCTTGAACAAATCCATGATCGCCGTTCCAGTTAACTCACCCAACACTCCCCTCAAGACTAATCCCGATCAGCTTCTGCGCTTCGACCGCGAATTCCATCGGCAGTTGCTGGATGACGTCCTTGACGAAGCCGTTGACGATCAGCGCAATCGCCTCTTCTTCCGGGATGCCGCGCTGCATGACGTAGAACTTCTGGTCCTCTGAAATCTTCGAAGTGGTCGCCTCGTGCTCGAACTGCGCGGTCGAATTCTTGGCTTCCATGTAGGGCACGGTGTGTGCGCCGCACTGATCGCCGATCAGCAGGGAATCGCAATTGGTGAAGTTGCGGGCGTTGGTCGCCTTGCGGTGCGCCGAGACCTGGCCGCGATAGGTGTTCTGCGAGAAGCCGGCGGCAATGCCCTTGGAGATGATGCGGCTCGACGTGTTCTTGCCGAGATGGATCATCTTGGTGCCGCTGTCGACCTGCTGATAGCCGTTGGAGACGGCGATCGAATAGAACTCGCCACTAGAATCGTCGCCGCGCAGGATGCAGCTCGGATATTTCCAGGTGATGGCCGAACCGGTCTCGACCTGTGTCCACGAAATCTTCGAGCGATGGCCGCGGCAGTCGCCGCGCTTGGTGACGAAATTATAGATGCCGCCCTTGCCTTCGGCGTCGCCGGGATACCAGTTCTGCACCGTCGAATATTTGATTTCGGCGTCATCGAGCGCGATCAGCTCGACCACCGCGGCATGAAGCTGGTTCTCGTCGCGTTGCGGCGCCGTGCAGCCTTCGAGGTAAGAGACGTAAGCCCCCTCCTCAGCGATGATCAGCGTGCGCTCGAACTGGCCGGTATTCTTCTCGTTCATGCGGAAATAAGTCGACAGTTCCATCGGGCAGCGCACGCCCCTGGGCACGAAGACGAAGGAGCCGTCGGTGAACACGGCCGAATTCAGCGTCGCGTAGAAATTGTCGGAGGTCGGCACGACCGAGCCGAGATACTTCTTCACCAGCTCCGGATGCTCGCGGATGGCTTCCGAGATCGAGCAGAAGATGACGCCGGCCTGCGCCAGCTCCTTCTTGAAAGTGGTGACGACGGAGACGGAATCGAACACCGCATCGACGGCGACGCGGCCCGACTTGTAGACGTTGTCGCTGGCTTCCTCGAGCTCCGACGCATCGGTCTTCTGCACGCCGGCGAGGATTTCCTGTTCCCTGAGCGGAATGCCGAGCTTCTCGTAGACCTTCAGCAGTTCGGGATCGACCTCGCTGAGCGAAGTCGGGCCGGGCGTGCTCTTGGGCGCCGCGTAATAATAAATGTCCTGGAAATCGATTTTGGGATAGTGGACGCGCGCCCATTTCGGCTCGTCCAGCGTCAGCCAGCGGCGATAGGCTTCCAGGCGCCATTCCAGCATCCAGGACGGCTCGTCCTTCTTGGCCGAAATGAAGCGGATAATGTCTTCACTCAGGCCCTTGGGGGCCTTGTCCATCGCGATTTCGGTCTGGAATCCGTATTTATACTGGTCGACATCGATCTTTCGAACTCGATCGATCGTCTCCTGCACAGCAGGCATCAGCGTTCTCCATCCACGCCGGGGTCAAGGCCCGGCAGTTTTCAAACTATGGCACCGCGAACGAGCACCCTTGAGCACCCGCGGCGGCGTAAGTTTCATATAGTGCGTTCATGCCGGAAATTCACCCGGCCAAATTCGAACGCACGGCTCTACCAGGCCACAAGGCCCAAATATTCCTTCGCCGCGCTCAGGCGGCCTTTTCCCTGTTCACCTTTTCCCTACCGGCTTGCCGTGCAACGATCGTCGCCAGCGCCGCGCGAAACAGCTCGATATCCTTGGCGCTGGTCGCGTGGCCGATGGACACACGCAACGCGCCAACGCTATCGCCGTAACCCATGGCTTTCAGCACGTGACTCGGCCCGACTTTGCCCGACGAACAGGCCGATCCGGCCGACAGCGCCACACCGGCAAGGTCGAAGGCGATCTGCGCCGTCTCGGCCTTGATGCCGGGAATAGCGAAGAATGTGGTATTGGCAAGCCTTGCAGCGCCGGTCCCGAAGATTTCGGCGTCCGGAACAAGCGTTTTAACGATCGCCTCGATTTCGTCGCGACGCTGCCGCACCGCTTCGATCGTTTGCAAGCCGGCAGACGCTTCGCTAGCGGCCGCACCAAACCCGGCAATCGCCGCCAGGTTTTCGGTGCCGCCCCGATGGCCCTTTTCCTGGCCGCCGCCGCTGACCAGCGGTTTTGGCATCATCAGGTCCGACGCCGCGACAATGGCGCCGACGCCCTTGGGGCCGCCGATCTTGTGCGACGAGAGAATAAAATAGTCCGCGTAAGCCTCTGATATATCGAGCGGAATGCGGCCGGCTGCCTGCACGGCATCGACGACCAGGATGCCACCCGCCGCCTTGACGATTTCGGCGATGCGGCCGACCGGCTGGATTACGCCGGTTTCATTGTTGGCAGCGTGGATGGCCACCAGCGGTAAGCCTTCGGCCTTGTCATGCTGGGCGAGAGCCTCGGCCAAAACGTCGAGCCTGACGACGCCGTCGGCGTCGACGCCGATCCGTATCACCTGCGCCGCTGGGAAACGCCCGCCGTTCAGCAGGCAAGGATGATCGGCCTCGGACACATAGAGCCGGCTCATACGGACAGCACCGCGCCCCATCTGCCAGTCCGGCGTCAGCAGCGTCGAGGCCGCTTCCGTCGCGCCGGAGGTGAATACGACATGCTCGGCCCTGGCGTTGGCCAGTCGCGCCACATTGCGCCTGGCATCCTCGATCAGCCGCCGCGCAGCGCGGCCCTCGGCATGGACGGAGGACGGGTTGGCGGCGACGTCGAGCGCGGCGACCACCGCCGCGCGCGCGGCGGCAAGCAGCGGCGCGCTGGCATTGTAGTCGAGATAGGCGCGTGCTCCGGCCATTTCCGTCCAACTGGTCCCTTCAAAAGCCGTTCCGCGAAGATAGCGCGTTATTTCCTTGAAATTGCAAGGCAAGACGTCCTATTTACGCGGCTTGCGGCGCGGGTGGCCGAGCCACAGTTTTGGCCGCCCAGTTTTGAACAATTCTAAACTAGCTTCTAGAAAGACGCTCGCCCTGCGTCAAGGCCTAGGGAAAACTGGGGCCAGAGGAAAAGTTGTTCCGGGCGCCGCGCAATTTATGCCAAGTGGAGTATTTCATGCCTGAGGTCATTTTCACCGGTCCGGCCGGCCGTCTGGAGGGTCGCTATCAGCCCTCGAAGGAAAAGAGCGCGCCGATTGCCATCGTCCTGCACCCGCACCCCCAGTTCGGCGGCACGATGAACAACAAGATCGTCTACGACCTCTTCTACATGTTCCAGAAGCGCAATTTCACCACGCTGCGCTTCAATTTCCGCGGCATCGGCCGCAGCCAGGGAGAGTTCGACCACGGCACCGGCGAGTTGTCCGACGCCGCGGCGGCGCTCGACTGGGTGCAGTCGCTGCATCCCGATTCGAAGAGTTGCTGGGTTGCCGGCTATTCGTTCGGCTCGTGGATCGGCATGCAGCTTCTTATGCGCCGGCCGGAGATCGAGGGCTTTATCTCGGTCGCGCCCCAGCCCAATACCTATGATTTCTCGTTCCTGGCGCCATGCCCGTCGTCCGGCCTGATCATCCACGGCGACGCCGACAAGGTCGCGCCACCCAAGGACGTGCAGGGCCTGGTCGACAAGCTGCACACGCAAAAAGGCATTACCATCACCCAGAAGACCTTGCCCGGCGCTAACCATTTCTTTGCCAACCATGCGGAGCTTCTGATCGAGGAATGCGCGGACTACCTTGACCGCCGGCTGGCCGGGGAACTGTCCGACCCACGGCCGAAGCGGCTGAGATAATCGGCGATGTACCAACCGCCTCACTTCCAGGAAACACGGCCGGACGTCCTGCACGGGCTGATCCGGGCGCATCCGCTTGGCCTGCTGGTGTCGAACGGCACCGAGGGGCCGATCGCCAACGCAATTCCCTTTCTTCTAGACGCGCCCTCCCTGCTCAACGCGGATGTGCCGCCGAACGGCAGGCTGCGCGCCCATCTGGCCAAGGCCAATCCGCAATGGCGGCTTTTGGCCGACAATCCCCTGGTGCCGGTGCTGGTCGTCTTCCAGGGCGCCGACGCCTATGTGACGCCGTCCTGGTACGAGACCAAGCGTGAAACCGGCAAGGTGGTGCCGACCTGGAACTACGCCATCGTCCAGGTGCGCGGCATCGTCACGGTGATCGAAGACCAGGATTGGCTGGCCGAGCAGATTTCCGATCTGACGATGTCGCAGGAGGGCAGCCGCCCGGCGCCGTGGGCGGTGACCGACGCGCCGGCACCCTTCATCCAGTCACAGATCAAGGGCATCGTCGGCCTGGAAATCGAAATCACCGAAATCAGCGGCAAGTGGAAAGTCAGCCAGAACCGCCCGGCCGGCGACCGCGTCGGTGTCGCCGAGGGGCTCGAGAGCGAGACCGCCAACTCGGCCGACATGGTCCAGTTGGTAAGGTCCTACGGCGGGCTGGACGGCAAGTAGTCTTGCTTGCTTGCTCGACCGGTTCAGGCCGGTGGCGGGCTCAATCGACCTTGGTCATCGCCGCCTTGCGCTCGTTGGCGATCAGCCAGAGATTGCGGATATAGATCAACAGGCCCATGGCCTGGCCGGCGATGAACACCGGATCCTGACGCTGGATGGCGTAGATCAGCAGCAGGCCGCCGCCGAACAGCGAAAAGAACCAGAAGGCAATCGGCACGACGCTGCGCTTGGCTTTTTCCGACGCCACCCACTGCACCAGAAAGCGCATGGTGAAGAAGAACTGGGCGACGAAGCCGAGCAGCACCCAGGCATCGAATTGCTTGACGAAAACATCGTGAAGCCAGGTCGCCAATTCCTGAAGCACGTTACCCATGCCTGATTTCCTCTACTTTGGGCATTCTGCGGCGCCTGCGGCGCAGCCACCAGACGCCGGCAAGATCGAGCACGCCCTGAAGGCCGCGATCGAAGATGCCGTAATTCGATTTGCCGTGACGGCGGGAGCGGTCGACGACATCGCAATGGACGACGCGGTAGCCCTCCTGGATGACCAGCGCTGGAACAAAGCGATGGGTGCCGTCGAAGAAGGGCAATTTCCGCAAAATGTCGGTGTGAATCGCCTTGAGGCCGCAGCCGGTATCCCGCGTCTCGTCGTGCAGGATGGCTTTTCTCAGCCCGTTGGCGAAACGCGACGCCAGTTGCTTGATCTTGCTGTCGCGGCGCTTCAGACGCTGTCCCTGCGCGGCCCCGACTTCGGGACCAGCCTGCCGCAGCGCGTCGATCAACACTGGGATATAACCGGGGTCGTTCTGACCGTCGCCGTCAATGGTGGCGACTATATCGCCCCGCGCCGCCCAGGCGCCTGAGCGCACCGAGAGCGACTGTCCGGCGGATTTTTCATGCCTGAGATGGCGCAGCGGAAACCGGCGAAGCGCTGCCTCTGCTGCAAGCACCGAAGGCGTATCGTCTGTCGAGCCATCGTCGACGACGATGACCTCGAAGTCCCGCCCGGCCATGGCAGTGCCGATCTCGTCGAGCAGAAGCGGCAGGTTCGCCGCCTCGTTCCGGCAAGGAATGACGATGGATATCTCCGGCATCTCGACTCTGTCACAGGATATGGCATTCGATCGATGCCGCGCGGTCCAGAGGAAGAGCCCCGCTGGCGCGGCGCCTCATTACGCCAGCCGAAACAATGACGCAAGCAGGCCGCACGCTATCCGCGCGGACACAAAACCGGATTCCACTTTTGCTGATCGCGCTTGAGTGCTAAACGCCCGCCTTCATGCATAGCCGGGCCGCGTTCGGCCGGAAGCTTTTCGGGAAAGAAAATGTCCGCCTTCAAATCCGATTTCCTGCGCACCATGAGCGAGCGCGGTTTCATCCACCAGACCTCGGACGATGCCGGCCTCGACCAGCTTTTCGCCACGGAAACGGTGAGCGCCTATATCGGCTTCGACGCCACCGCGAGGAGCCTGCATGCCGGGTCGCTGATCCAGATCATGATGCTTTACTGGCTGCAGCAGACCGGCCACCGGCCGATCGCGCTGATGGGCGGCGGCACCTCGATGATCGGCGATCCGTCGTTCAAGGACGAGGCGCGCAAGCTTTTGACGCCGCAGGACATCGAGACCAATCTCGCCGGCATCCGCCGCAACTTCACGCCCTACCTCAAATTCGGCAGCGGCCCGACCGACGCCGTCATGATCAACAATGCCGACTGGCTGATGGATATCAACTACGTCAATTTCCTGCGCGATGTCGGCCGGCATTTTTCGGTCAACCGCATGCTGGCCTTCGATTCGGTCAAGCTCCGGCTGGATCGCGAGCAGTCGCTGTCGTTCCTCGAATTCAACTACATGATCCTGCAGGCCTACGACTTCGTCGAGCTCTACAAGCGCCTCGGTTGCCGGCTGCAGATGGGCGGCTCCGACCAGTGGGGCAACATTGTCAACGGTATCGATCTCGGCCATCGCATGGAACGCGCGCAGCTTTATGCGCTGACGACGCCGCTGCTCACCACCTCCTCTGGCGCCAAGATGGGCAAGTCGGCCTCGGGCGCGGTCTGGCTCGATGCGGAGATGTTGAGCCCGTACGCGTTCTGGCAATATTGGCGCAACACCGAGGATGCCGATGTCGGCCGTTTCCTCAAGCTCTACACGACCCTGCCGCTCGCCGAGGTCGCGCGCCTCGAACGGCTCGGCGGCTCGGAGATCAACGAAGCCAAGAAGATCCTCGCCACCGAAATTACCGCCATGCTGCATGGCCGCGCGGCGGCTGCGGAGGCCCGCGAAACGGCGCGCAAGACGTTCGAAGAAGGAGCGCTCGCCGAAACACTGCCAACAGTCGAGGTGGGCAGGGCCGATCTTGAAGCCGGCGTCGGCATATTGTCGCTGTTCGTCACCGCCGGGCTGGCTGCGTCCAACGGCGAGGCACGGCGGCATATCCAGGGCGGCGCCATGCGCCTTAACGATCAGCCCGTGTCAGACGATCGCAGGATGGTGACGCTGCAGGATCTGGGGCCGGAAAACGTCGCAAAGCTGTCGCTCGGCAAGAAGAAGCACGTTCTGGTGCGGCCGGTCTGACCAGGGCCCGCCCTTCCTGTTAGATCTTTTCCGAAACCGGTTTCATCTTTGCGGCGCTGACCTTCGGTTCGGAATCACGGCCGAGGTTAATCAGCTAGCTCCCGAGAATGGCCGAGATGCCATTCGTCTCATCGATCGGAACGAGCAGGTAGCGCAAAATTGCGGACGTTCTGCGGCGCTTCGATGAACGTCTTGTTCTGGGCCGGAAGCGGAAGGTCAGCTCAAGGTGACTAACGTTGGGCAAGCGGACGTTCGCCGCGTTGGTCGCGACGACCGGCCCCCACAATTCACCACCATGCGGTAACTCGGGGCCACAGTCTTTGAATGCATTGACCCTGACGCCGATTGTCAACGGAGAAACACAGTTCGACGCTCGCGCTTGCTCTGAGTTATCGCCCGAACCGAGCGCGCCTGCGATGTTTCGGTTGGCCGTTTTGTGAGGGCTTGCTTTTCTCCCACGTACCGTGCGTGATGTAGTGGGCAAAGCGCTCTCTTGCCCGATCAATCTGCATATCAGTGCGCCGCATCGCCTCGATGAGCCGGAAATACCGCTGGGCAGCGGACAAAGCGGATTTCCCCTGACCATGCTTAATTAGCGCGGATACGTGCCTGTCAGCTAGCGTCACAATTGGATAAAAGTCGGTGTCATCGCTTTGCGCAGCGTGAAGACCTTCCAACGTCTCCACGGCATCACCGATCAGTGCAACTGTAGTTGCATCGTAAATATTCCGATTGTGCGCAACTCGTAACTGGAGGTCGGCTAAAGCGTGGACGGCGAAAATGTTTTCAGGATAAGCCGCAATTGACTTCTCCAGCGCGTGCAATGCCGGTTCGAGTTCGCCGAACATGACAAGATACTGACCGTATTGCAGCCAAAAATGACCATCCAGTTGAAACTCGATTTCAAAACTTTGGAATACCCGCAGGCCTTCCTCCACCTCATTTCGGCGACGAGCCAACTCGCCGATAAAATTGTGATTGAGAATGAATTTGAACAATAAGCCATCTAGCCGATCTACATTTTTTACAACCGGCAGGGCATACTTGGTATACGTTCGCAGTGTTTCAATTGCGGCATCCACGACAGCTGAGAAGTCCGCGACATTCTCGACGATGTGCCGGACATACAACTCATGGCGCGCAACGAGACGCCCAATAGCATTTTCACTTACAATGCCCTCAAGCTGGCGCATTGCGCCCTCGAACGATGATCCCATTCGAAGCCGATTGTAAGCTTCACGCGCTGCTGCCCGGGAAATGCCAGTTCGCGAGATTGTTGCGAGACCGACAATCAGGAATAGCGCCTTGGTGTCATTGTCCGAAAGCCTCTCATACTCGTCAGTGATGACCTTTGTGAATTTCTCGGAAGCAGTTGTCTCCTTTAGAGCGATCAGAAGTTGCTCTTGTGAAGTTGCAAGCTTCTGCGCTCTCTCGTTCGGGCTCATCTTTAGGAACCTCGGCGAGGGAACATATTGAAGTAACTTTTCAATAAGGGCGGGATAGTCCTTTTTCACAAATCGTTGAAACTCAAACGACGTTGTAAAATCCCCGACACGCCTCTCTATATGCTGGCGCCATTCATTTGATCGGGCGCTTGAGATAAGAGTAAGCTTACCTCGCGGAAGGGCTAGTGCATCCTCGCCGAGCGCGTCGCCATAAATGAAGGCATCGCCTACGTAGACGATAGCGTGATCGTCCTTGTGAAGCCGAGCGATCAGCTCTAGTGACGAGCGCAGAGATTTCACGTCGCCCTTTAGCTCGTAGATAGCCCTTCCATCATGCTCTCGAACATATCGGAGGAGCGCCTGAAGAAGCGCAGTTGTTTTCCCGCTACCCGATTGGCCATAAACAAGGAACATTCGGTCTCCAGCATCAATGGACGACGAAAGTGCCTCGTACAACTCATCCGTTGCACTGAGCCAAACCGGTATGTCGCTTGCGGCGATTTTCCAGCTCGGAGGCTCTCCTTCGAGGAAGGCTCGGGCAGCTTGTTGGCGTTTCAAGCCTTGAAGTTCATCCGCTTTGTTTTTGGCATCCTGCCAAGTATGGACCAGAATGGAATTGGCCGTACTAATCTCTGCTCGCGTCGGAGATATTCTGGATGCAACGGTCTCAGTGAATGAATTTTTCTCCTTGCTAATTTCCAACGGGCTCATGCCGCGGCCGACAGCTTTGCCCAGCCATTCGATAAAATCAGCCAATGTGCCCTGAACTACAACGATGTTTCGGGCTTGGTAGGCAGCTTTTTGAAGTGCAGTGAACTGATCAGGCGTGATCAGAAAGGCCGTGCCCAATGATGCATTCGCATTCGGACGTGCGCGGTCAAGCTCTGCCGAAAGAATGGGCTCCTTTAGAGTACTGCCAATGAAGACTGGGACATGTGCCGCGTAGTCGGCTGCGGCTTGTCGATACCAGTCATGCTTGTCGTTATTAAGCCTCCGATTGTATTCGGAGGGGCTGAATATAAAGCCGTGCTCGGGCTTAGAGGCTTCGCCATGCAGGTGAATAACATGGAGATATTCGATCCCTTCGTCGATAGCTACTTTGTCATTCAGTCCATTGTAGTAGCGTCGAAGCTGCACGGGAGATCGAACATTTTCAATCGCGTCATCTATGTTCCAGGTATACAGTCGGCGCCAGCTGTATTGAAAAAGCTCGTTCAACTCGGCAGCGGGGACGATACGAGTAAATTCCTTCCGAAATAGCTGATGAAGCTGCACCTCGCTACCTCTCGGGCCTACGGCTTGGATGACATCAGGCAAATCTTCGTTCGCGTAAGGAAACCCTGCCATCCCGGCGAGTTCGCCCGCAAGAGCTTTCCCTAACTTGACCGTCTGCCCCTGCGCATTCAACGATGTGGCGGATGTCCCCGCGCCGAGCAGCAAGACGGCGTTACCATCTTTGACAGCCTTTTGAAGCAGGTTGCTCTCATGCTCACTGATTTCGAACATTCGCCCCCCAAAATAGTCCCGTGAGATAAGTGGTAGCAACAATTTTGGCGCTTGCATATGAAATCGGTTGTTTATCGTTGACGTCCAAGGGTTGTGAAAAATCGGGGTAGAATTTGCGAGATGGTCATTGCGTCAACGCCCGGTCCGCTTCGCGAATCCTTACCTACTGTTCGGCTTTAGCATGTCCGCTTTTGGTCGCTTTTAAAGCTGGCCGGAATGACCGGGTTCGGGCGCAAAGCGGCCATTTAAGCCCGGGCTGACGTCAGTCGCCTTTGGATCATGGGCGTGAATTCGCGGGCGGACGAGCGGCCGCTTGAGATCAAAACTCGGTCGCTCGAGGTAATTGGGTTTTGACCTCACCGATACTCGAAGATCGACCTGAAAATCCCGGGCGCTATCACCGATAGCGGATTGACCTCCAGGTTGGGCTTGTTGGCGTTGCCCTTGAGCCTGTAGGTGACGCCGATCAGGCCGCGGTCGCGGCCGTTGCCAAGCAGCGCGCCGATCAGCGGCAGTTCGCCGAAGATGCGGTTTACGCCGTAGGCCGGCATGAACGTGCCGGTCATGTCCATGTTGTTGTTCTGGTCGTAGAGCGTGCCCTGGAAGGTGGTGCCGATGCGCGGGCCGCGCAGCACGCCGTTGCGCAGCTTCAGATAGCCACTGCCCTTGTCGATCTCGCTGAAGCCGCGCTCGAATTTCACCCTCGACGTGTCGAGATTGCCTTTGACCGCCTCGTTGAGGCTGCGGCTGTCGCCGGCCGGCGTCGTCGACACGATCGAGGCGAGCTTCGGCTCGTTGACGACAACGAAATTCCTGGCGTCGACCTGGCCCTTCATCGGCCCGTCGCCGGCCCCGGTGAGCGCCAACGTGATCGAGCCGCCTTCCATATGCTCGTAGATGTTGAGGAAGCGCAGTATGGCGCCGGCGTCGGCCGACTTCATGTTGAGCGTTCGCAGGCCGCCGCCGGTGGTGTTGCTGACGGTGATCGCGGCCCCCGAACTTGCGGTGGCGCTCACCTTGAGCCCGTTCACTCTGGAGCCGGCGGCGCTGTAGTCGAGCTTCAGATTCGACAGCACCTCGTCGTGGAAGCCGGTCAGGGAGCTGACGTCGGCGCTGACCGAGATCGCATCGACGCCGGTGGTCTTGGTGGCGGTATCGACATCGGACATGAATTGCTTGATCAGCGAGCGTGCGTCCAACGCGCTGCCGCTGACCTCGACCGCATAGGCCTTGCCCGACCGCTTCACCGAGACGGCGACGTCGTCGCCCCTGTTCAACGTGACCTTGCTGAACCGGGCCGAGGACAAGGCGCCGTTAATCAGCACGGCGCTGCCGTCGATGGAGAAGGTCTTGCCGTCGAGTTCGAAATTGGACAGCGTCGTGGTGTCGCCGGTCTTCGCCATGGCGAAGACGACCTTGGCGGGAATGCCGGGGCCCTTGCTCCAGCCGGCCCAGGGAAGGTCCAGCCTGGCATTGGTCAGGTCGGCCGACACGTTCTGGTTGCCGGCGCCGCTCTTGTCGATCGCCACCTTGATGGTTCCGGAAAGCAGCGTCGACAGGCCAGGCATGGCGGTGGCGCGCGTCTTGTCGTCGAGCACCAGCGCTACTTTACGACTGCGCGGCGGGCCGCCATCCCTCAGCGGCTCAATCAGGTCGAGCTCGGCCGGAATCCCGTTGAGCAGTGCCTTGGCCGAGATCACCGCCCGGTCGGGCGCGACCGTGATCGAGCCGTCGGCATGGCTGACCGTCTGGCCCTCGAACGGCTTGGCCAGCGACAGGTCCTTGTAGTCGAGCGCCACGAGCCAATCGAGTTTGGACGAGTCGACACCGGACTGCAGCGGAATATCAGCCTTGACGTGGCCGGTCACCGTGCCGGACAGGTCGTCCGGCAGCAGGCCGACATGGCGCATGGCGTTGATCGGGTCAAACGATGCCAGTTCGGCGATTGCCGGCGCCTCGCCGGCGACATCGATGTCGAGCGCGCCGATCACCGGCGGATGGTTCGCCGCCTTGACGGTGAGCGTGCCGTTGCTTGCCGCCACGGTGCGGCCGCTCGGCATATAGACGCTGCCCGACGACAGCGCGACGTCGACGTCGTTGCCGTGGAAGCCGACGACGCCGACGGCATCGCGGATCGGCGGAATGCGGCCGGCCGTATCGAAGCGCGATCCTTCGACCTGGAACCGGCCGAACACTTCATTGGCGGAAAGCGGCACGCCGTTGCCGAGCCGTCCGGGTACGACCTGGAACTGCAGGCTGCCATCGACGACGCGGCCGCCGAACAGGTTCTTAAGCACCCACAGCCTGGCATTGCGCGCCGAAAACCACGGCCATAATTGCTTGACGTGCGAGACCGGCATGTCGTGGACATTGAGCGCCACCGATATGCCCGGCGCCTGGTTGGCGACAAATGAAACCGAAGCCGTGCCCAGCACTTCGCTGCCCGGTGCGGACCGGACGCCGATCTGCTCGGCGATCAGCTTTTGGCTCGTCGGCTGGTAGACGCCGGCAATACGAGCGATGAAGCTGAGCGCCGGCTCCGGCGAATCCGAAGGCGCCAGGGTCGAACCGTCGCTGGTCAGGTCGTAACGATAGGATGGCTCCTCGCCGGCTGTGCCGGTAGCCGGCTTCGGCCCGATCGAACCGGCGAAATCGAAGGTCGAGCGGCCGGTTTTCACCAGCAAACTGTCGACCTGGATCTTGTTCGACCCGGCGACGAGCGTCGCATCGAGATCGATATCGGCCGGAAGCAGGCCGCGCGAACCGAGATCGAGCACCGATCCGGTCAGCGACAGGGCAGCGGTCAGCCACGAACCGTTGTCGCCGGTCCCTTCCGATCCCGCCAGCTTCAAGGCGATCGCACCCAATTTGCCACCTGCTGCCGCAGCGTCGGCGTCCGCTGCCTGGATGCTGGCGTCCAGCATGGTGATGCGTCGCGTCGCCGGATCGCGGGTGGCGGAAGCGGCGATGGTGAGCGCCCTGCCGTCGACATCCGCGTCGGATGAAAACTCCATGCTTCCCGGTCCCGATTGCGAGACTGAGGCGTCGGCGATGGTGACCGACTCGACAGATCCGGTCTCGGGCAGTGCCAGCTCGACGTTGCGCAGATCGATCTGGCGCATCGAATCCTCGCGCACCGCATCGAGCGCACGGTTGAGGTTGGCGAAGACGGCGGCGGAAAGTTTTTCCGGATCGATGAGGCCGTCCTGGTTGCGCAGCTCCGCCGTCCAGTCACCGCCGGACGGCATTGCCGCCATGACGATGTGCGCGTCGGAAATCCGGGCGCTGGTCAGCCGCACCTCGCCCGAAAGCAACGGGATCAGCCGGATGCCAAAGCGGACCCGGCCGGCGTCGGCCATCGGTGTTCCGTCGGCGGTCTTGAGGCTGACGTCGCTGACCTGCAGCGCAATGAAGCTCGACCCGTCAAGCGTCAGCCGGGCCGGTCCGACGGCAACGTCGACATCGAAGCCTGCCAATTTCTCGATTGCCGTTTCGGCTTCCGCGCGAAGCCGCTCCGAGCCGAAGCCGGACACGCCGATCGCGTAGACGCCGGCGGCAGCCAGCAGCACAAGGGCGACGAGGCCGGCAAACAGCCGCGCCATCAAACGGACGCCGCGACCAATCGACGCCTGGCCGAGCGGCGGGACGCGGCACGCGGACGGAAAGGTTCCCAGGTCGGTGATCTCGTCACGCCTGAACCTGATCTTCTCGTGCTGCGGTAGCTCCTGATCCACGCAATCTTCCGTTGAAACGAATTCGATCGTGGACGAATCCCCGCTCGACATTATATCGGTGCAGCCTGGCGCGTAACTTCAAACAAGGGCATCGGTATGGCTGACCTCGACGTGGGCGATGTTGCGCCGCAATTCGATCTTCCGCGCGACGGCGGCGGTTCACTCAGCCTCGCCGCAGTGCTGGGAAAACCCATCGTACTCTATTTCTACCCACAGGACGACACCACAAGCTGCACCAACGAGGCGATCGGCTTTTCGCAGTTGAAGCCGGAGTTCGAAAAGGCCGGCGCTGTCGTCATCGGCCTCTCGCCGGACAGCGCCAAGAAACACGACAAATTCAAGGCGAAGTACGATCTGAGCGTCGATCTTGTCGCCGACGAAGAGCGCAAAGTGATCGAGGCTTACCATTTGTGGGTGGAAAAGAAGCTCTACGGCCGCACCTATATGGGCGTAGAGCGGGCGACGTTCCTGATCGGCCGCGACGGACGCATCGCCAGGATCTGGCGCAACGTCCGCGTCAAGGGGCACGCCGAAGAGGTGCTGGAGGCGGTTCGCGCGCTTTGAGATCTGCGCCAGGCCGTTGCAATGCGATGCCCGTTTTACGCGAAGACCTTTGCCTTCGTTCGATCCGACAAAACTTTGTTAACCCTAATAATGTGTAATCAGGCTCGTCGTTGGTGTCGTAACGAAAGCTTGGTCCCGTGAACGTAGCCAGTCAGTCAGCGGTCTTCGGCAGACGCAAAGAGCCCCACACGGTCATCATCGCCCGGGGCGACCAGATAAGGCATTTCACCATACGCCCGTGGCTTGCGGCATTTTGCGGCTCGGCGCTGGCGGCGATCGTCATCGGCTACCTGCTGGCGACCTCTTATCTGGTGCTGCGCGACGACCTGATCGGCGCCACGACGGCGCGGCAGGCGCGCATGCAGCAGGCCTACGAAGACCGCATCTCGGCACTGCGCAGCCAGGTCGACCGCATCACCAGCCGCCAGCTACTCGATCAGCAGCTGATGGAAACCAAGGTCAGCGAGTTGCTGGAACGGCAGAGCCAGCTCAGCCTGCGTCACGGCCGCCTCGGGCCGATCCTCGAACGAGCCGAAAACGAGGTCGCAACGCCGCCCGTGCCGACGGCAAAGCCGGACGAACATGCCGACGCGACCGGCAGCATCCAGCCGATGGCCTATTCTGTCGCCAGCCTTGCTGCCCCCCTTGCGGCTCCTGTGGGCGTTGACGACACCAGGCCGTTCTCACTGTGGTCGACCCGCGCCGATCCGCTGCCGAGCGAAAGTGCGGCCGACCGGGCGGACAAGCTCTTCGTTTCGATCAACAACTCGCTGAAGGCCATCGAGAGCCAGCAGCTCACCCGCATCGCCACACTTGCCGACAATGCCTACAAGAGCGCCGACGCGATCTCGCAGGCGCTCGAGGCCGCAGGCCTGCCCGTCGACAGCGAATTCGAAAAGAGCGACGTCGGCGGCCCGCTGATACCACTCGACAGCTCGTTGGTCTTCGACAGCAAGGTCAAGGAGTTGGACGAGGCTCTTGACGCGCTGGATCATCTTAAAAAGGAAGCGCGGCGGCTGCCGCTCGCCAACCCCGCGCCCGGCCATAGCGTCACCAGCCCGTTCGGCGTGCGCACCGATCCCATCCTCGGCACGGCCGCCTTGCATTCCGGCATGGATTTCAGGGCGCCGGTCGGTATGCCGGCCAAGGTCACGGCAGCCGGCGTGGTCGTCAAGGCCGGCTGGAACGGCGGCTACGGCCGCATGATTGAGGTCGACCACGGCAACGGTTTTGTGACGCGTTACGGGCATCTCAGCGAAATCGACGTCGCCGTCGGACAGAAGCTCGATGCCGGAGACATCATCGGCAAGACCGGCAACAGCGGCCGCTCAACCGGCCCGCATCTGCATTACGAGGTCCGCCACAACGGCGAGGCAATCGATCCGCTACGGTTTCTGACCATCGGCAAGAAGGTCGAGCGGTACCTCTAGGGAGCCGGGCTGCTCCCTTCGGGCTCGGCATGACGCCAGATTCGCTCTGCACGGGCTGGTCAATTTTATTTTTGAATTCCATTTGACTGAATAAATCTTCGGTGCCAGTCTAGCCTCTCTCGGGGGCACAAGGCATGGCACTGCGGGGAACCAATCAGGAGTTCGGGCGGCCATATAATCGGCGTATCGTGCTCGAATCCATCCGCCTTCACGGACCGATTGCCCGCGGCGACATTGCAAGACGCGTCGGGCTCACCGTGCAGACGGTGTCGACTATCGTTCGCGAGCTGGAAGAGCACGGTTACGTGTTGTCGCTCCGCGAAGAGCCCAAGGGGCGCGGCCTGCCACCGGCGACGCTGCGCATCAATCCGGAAGGCGGCTATGCCGTCGGCATCCACGTCACCCCGCTGGGCATCAATGCCGCCCTGATCAACCTAAGCGGCGATGTTATCGAGAGCACCTACCGCGAAGCCCCAAATGCAACGCCCGACCACGCTTTCGACCTGATCGGCGCCATGGTGCTCGAATTGACGGCATTGCGGCCCGGTGGCCGCGTTCTCGGCATCGGCATGGCGCTGCCCGGACCGTTCGGCGTGGAGTCCATGAGCTTTGTGGGGCCGACCACCATGACCGGCTGGAAGGATGTGGCGCTGCGCGAGCGGCTGGCCGCCTCAACCGGGCTGCCGGCCTTTTTCGAAACCGACATGGCGGCGGCGGCTATCGGCGAGCGCCTCTACGGCCTCGGGACGGCATATTCCGAATATTACTATCTCTATTTCGGTGTCGGCCTCGGCGGCGTCATGGTGCATGATGGGGCCGCATTGCGCGGCGCCTGGGGAAATGCCGGCGAGATCGGCCACATTCCTGCTGTGCCGGGCGGCGAGCCGTGCCCGTGCGGCAATCGCGGCTGCCTCGAACGGTATCTCTCGCTCGAGGCGCTGCGGCGCCGCAAAATCGCCGACGCCGAGTGGGTGAGCGAGATTGCGCCGATATTCCGCAACGCCGTCACCATCATCGAAAACCTGTTCGACCCCGAAACCATCATCCTCGGCGGGCTGGCGTCCACCGACCTGCTCGAAAGGCTTGCCGGCGCGGCCGCGCACCTGCCCAATTCGGTCTCGGCGCGAAGCGATCGCACGACGCCCCGCGTCAGCGTCGCACGCGGCGGCCAGCATGCGGTGTTGCGCGGCGCCGCCGCACTTGCCGTTTCGGGGGTGCTTTCGCCGCGCTTCGGCCAGATCTTCACCGCCGAACGCGAACGCGGTCGGGATCTCTTGCATAACAAGGGGATCGCGGCATGAGTGAACCGCTGCTGGTGCTCGACAACGTCGCCAAGAATTACGGCGCCATCGAAGCGCTGAAAGGCATCAGCTTTTCGATCGGCAAGGGCGAAGTGGTGGCGCTTCTGGGCGACAACGGCGCCGGCAAATCGACGCTGGTCAAGATCATTGCCGGCGGCCTCGAGCCGACCTCCGGCCGCATGCTGTTCGAAGGCAAGGAATTCCTGGCCAAATCTCCCGCCGAGGCCAAGGCCGCTGGGATCGAGACGGTCTACCAGGACCTGTCGCTTTGCACCAACGTCGACGTGGTCGCCAATTTCTTCATGGGCCGCGAGATCACCAGGAAGGTTCTCGGCATTCCGGTACTCGACGAGCGCGCGATGGAGCAGGTGGTACAAAGGGCACTGGCCAGCGCCGGCACCCGCATTCCCTCGCTTCGCACCAATGTCGAGCATCTTTCCGGCGGCCAGCGGCAGGCCATCGAGCTCAATCGGTTCGTGCATTTTGGCGGCAAGCTGGTGCTTCTCGACGAGCCGTTCGCGGCGCTCGGCGTCGAGCAGACGCGGCGCGGCCTCGACATGATCCGCCAGGTGGCGAGCCAGGGCATCGGCGTCGTCATCATCACCCATATCATGCAACAGGCCTTCCAGGTCGCCGACCGGATCGTGGTGATCCGGCAAGGTGTCGTGGCTGGCGACGTCGCACGCAACAAAACAAGTCCCGACGCGGTGATCAACATGATCACCGGAGAGACGCTCGCCGGTGCCGGACCGGCGAACTGAGGGACAAATGAGGGGTCCGGCGCAAGAGGAGCGAACGACATGAAGAAAATACTTCTTTCCGTCTTCGGTATCCTGGCACTGGCCTTTGCCACGCTCACGCCGGCATTCGCTCAGTCGAAGGGCACCGTCTACTACATGGTGCCGACATTGCTCGATGAGTTCCAGACCGGCTCGGTGAGCGCGCTGGAACTGTTCCTGAAGCAGGTCGGTTACGAGATGAAGACGCTGAACGCCGACAACAAGACCGACGCGCAGCAATCGCAGATGAACGACGTCATCGCGCTGAAGCCGGCGGCGATCATCCTTGCCGCCGTCGATTTCAATGCGCTGAAGCCGTCGGTCGAGGCGGCCCGTGCCGCCGGCATCCCGGTCGTCGAGTTCGACCGCCAGATAACCTCGACCCCGTCCGACTTCACCTCGGTGGCCGGAACCGTCGAGATCGGCTACGTCGCTGCCGATCAGGCGCAAAAGCTCCTGACCGCGAAGAACGGCTCGGTGAAGGGCAAGATCCTGCAGGTGCTCGGCGATCCGGGCGACCCCTACACGCTCGACATTCAGAAGGGTTTCGAGGAGAAGATGAAGGCGTTCCCGGACGTCAAGATCATCTCGCTGCCGGCCATGCAATGGGAGGCCAGTAACGCGGGCACCATCGTTGCCGACCAGATGCTCGCCAACCCCGACATCGACCTGATCTTCAGCCACGCCGCGCATCTTTCGGTCGCCGCCGTCGCCTCGCTCGAGGCCGCCGGCAAGAAACCGGGCGACGTCATGCTGATGAGCTCGAACGGCGCTCCGGTCGGCCTCGACCTGATCCGCAAGGGCTGGCTCAATGTCGAAGTCGAGCAGCCGCTCTACGCTCAGGCTGCGGCGGTCGCGATGTTCATGGACAAGGTGGTCAGCAAGCAGGAGATCAAGCCAGGCGAATATGATGTGCTTGGCCTGAAATCGACCCTGACCAAGGAAGCGTGGGGGCCGAACATCAAGATCCCCGGCGCTGCGATCACCAAGGAAAACGTCGATAACCCGGCCTTCTGGGGCAACATGAAGCCGCCGACCGAAACCATAAAGCCGGTCGAATAGCGAACTCACCAGAAGCTCCGGGCCATGCCGGCCCGGAGCCCAGCCCTGCAGCCACGGTGCGTTCGAACGGACGCGCACGGGAATGCTGCAGCAATTTGCAACCGCGCCTGATAGTCCGAAAACCGGGTGGTTTTTCGGGGTCGGCGCCAACCGGATCCTGAGATGAACCCCCGCACGCGCCAAACCCTCGAGTTCATCCTCGACAATCTCGTCTGGTTCATGCTGGTCTTCGTGCTGGTGGTCTTTTCCATCCTTATCCCGAACTATTTTCAGCTCGGCATCTTCGCCAACATCATCGAGGCGTCGAGCGTGCTCGGCGTCATGTCGATCGGCTTGGCGCTGGTCATCATCGCCGGCCATATGGACCTGTCTGTCGAATCGGTGGCGGCGCTCAGCGCCATGGCGGTCGGCATTCTGTTCTGCTCGTCGGGCATCGGCCTTGGCATCCAGTTGCAGCCGCAATGGCTGATGGTTCCGGTTTCGCTGCTCATCGCCCTTGCCGTCGGCGGCCTCATCGGCGTCATCAACGGCTACCTGGTGGTCAAGGTGAAGATGAGTGCCTTCATCATCACGCTGGCCTCCTACATCTGGGTGCGCGGCCTGGTGCTGGTCATTTCCGGCGGCCGCTCGGCACAGGACCTTGCGCCGGCAATCCGCTGGTTCGCCATCCAGCGCCTGGGCGGCCTGCCGCTGACCGCCTGGATCGCCATCGCCTGTTTCATCGTCTTCTCGCTGATCATGGCCAAGACGCCCTTCGGCCGGCACCTGGTCATGATCGGCGGCAACGAGACGGCGACCTTTCGCGCCGGCATCCGCGTCAACCGCAACCTGGTCATAGCCTTCGTTCTCGCCGGCGCCATTGCCGGTCTTGCTGGCTGGCTGCTGGCAATCCGCACCTCCGGTGCAACCGCCAATCTCGGCGTCGGCCTGTTGTTCAATGCCTTCGCCGCGGTCGTCATCGGCGGCGTCAGCCTGAAGGGCGGCGTCGGCACCTTGCCCGGCGTCTATGCCGGCGTGCTGCTGCTCTCGGCCATCAACACGGCGATCAATTTGATGGGCCTGCCGGCCAACTTCACCCAGGTGATCCACGGCCTTCTGGTGCTCGCCGCCGTGCTGCTCGACGCATTCAAGCAGACCATTCGCCAGAGGCTGGCATGACCGGCCGTCTGGAAGATAAGGTCGCGCTGATCGTCGGAAGCGCACGCGGGATCGGCAAGGCGATCGCACAGCGCTTTGCCGAGGAGGGCGCGAAGCTGGTCCTGGCCGATACCGAGGTTGAGGCCGGGCAAGCGACTGCGGACGAGCTTGGCGCCGCCTTCATTCGCACCGACATCTCGCAGATGGCCGATGCCGAGGCTGCTGTTGCACTGGCGCTCGACCGTCACGGCCGGCTCGACATCATGGTGCAGAATGCCGGAATCTATCCTTGGCAATTGCTGGAAAACACGAGTCCCGACGATTGGGATCGGGTCATGGCGGTGAACTTGCGTGGCAGCTTCATCGCCGCACGCGCGGCGCTGGTGCCGATGAAGGCACAGCATTTTGGCCGCATGCTGTTCACCTCCTCCATCACCGGCCCGCACGTCACCAGCCCCGGTCATGGCCACTATTCGGCGACCAAGGCCGGTATCAACGGCCTCATCCGTTCGGCGGCTCTCGAATTCTCGACGTACGGCATCACCGTGAACGGCGTCGAGCCCGGCAACATCCTCACCGAAGGCATAGAGCAGCATCGCGGTACGGCCTTCATCAAGAACATGGAAGACGCCATCCCGCTCGGCCGTCTCGGCAGCCCACGCGATGTGGCCAATGCCTTCCTGTTCCTAGCCTCAGATGACGCCGACTACATCACCGGCACGACCATCATCGTCGACGGCGGGCAGCTTTTGCCTGAGGGCAAGGATTTCCGGCTGCTGCCGCGATGATCCTCGATTTCGGCGGCGGTTTCTTCCTGCGCCGGGCGACCGCCGCCGATCATCCGGCACTTGCGATGATCTGTCTCAAGACCGGCGATGCCGGCAAGGAGGCCAGCTGCCGAGAGGACGACCCGGACCTGCTCGGCCTGCTCTACACCATTCCCTACCAGGCCCTCGAACCCGATCTGGCCTTTATTATCGATAGCCCGACAGGTGCGGCCGGCTATCTGCTTGGCGCAGCCGAAACAGCCGCTTTCAATGCCAGCCTGGCATCAGACTGGTACCCGGAGCTGCAGCGGCGCGTTGCAGCCCCGGGACCCGACAGCTCACGCTGGCGTGGCAGCGATTGGGCGCGGCACCGGGTCCATCATCCCGATTTCGCTGTTTCGCCTGCGCTGGCGGCCTACCCGTCGCATGGCCATATCGACCTGTTGCCGCAAGCGCGCGGGAAAGGCATCGGCAGGCGCGCGATGGCCTTCCTCGAGCAGCGCCTTGCCGCGAGCGGCTCGACCGGCATTCACCTCGAAGTCATGCCGGAGAACGATGGTGCGCTGAAGTTCTATAAGGCGATTGGATTTGAGGTGGTGCAGGACGCTGATTCATCGAAGCGTTGTGTTTATGTGGCGAAACTGATTGCTCACGCTCCGGCGAGTGCAGGCTGATCTGCGACAAGCCAATCGCCCAAGTTGCAAAGAACCGGGAGGCCGATGGAAGTACAATGCTGCCGTTCTGCAGCAGCCAGTTGCCCCGTGTGAACACCTTTGCCGCGGGAACGAAACCTTCCTCGGGTGGTCCACCGCAGACACGAAAGTTACCAGCATCAACACAGTGCGGGGCTAATTCGAGTGTTGGCGGAGCGGCTACTAGTTCACTGTGGGCGGCAGGGGAACATTCGCGACCGTTTCCCCGGCCACGATCGAGAACACATAAAGCAGATAGATCGCTAACACCAACAGCGCGAGGAATGAGCCGCTGGCCAAGATTCCCGCAATCGTGGCGCGGCGATACGGTTCGCCTTTTTCCTTCTTGAAGGTGTCTTCTGCGCTACGGGTTGTCTCCACAACCCGTTCGCCCGGAAGCCGGTTTCCTTCGGCCTCCTTAGATATCTTATCGGCGAGATCTCCTGCGATCACCGCATCATCCGGAAGATGACTCGCAAGCCATCCAGGAATATTTTCGCGCCCACCCATGCCCATGTGCAGTAAGATTTTAGCTTTCTTTTGTGCTCCCTTAAATTACTGTAAGCTTTAACTTTCGGCAATCGTTTGCCACCCAGGGAGCCAGCAGATCAGACTTAGGTCCCACGGGAAAGACAGTTCGATCAGACCAAAGTCCTACTGTCTATGCGCTCACCCCGGACCGCGAAGCGTTTGGGAGCGGAGATACCGCAACAATCACGAAACCGCCAGTTGCGTCGATTGCTGGTTTGTTTGCCGGGACAACTCAGTATCGAAGGGTCCATGTGCACTGCGGCGGGACCTTACCGTCGACCGACCACGTGCCTGTTAGCCAATCTCGATACCATCACTCTCGAGAGGCCTGCCCTGGCTCTGCGACCTCTTCAGCAGTGAATGTGACGCCTCGATCAGCCGACGCGATAGGGCGATCGTGTAGCGAAGCTCTTCAATCAGCGCGGTTCCGTGTTCAGTGGCCTGACGAGCACGTGCTACTTGGTTATTGTCGGGCTTCCGAGGGAATTCTTTCACGCTCCGACCTCCAAACCATGCCGACATTATCGCGAAGACCAGTGCCTGGCAACGAAGAAGCCCGCCGCCTCTTTCCGATGCGGCGGGGCGATCAAGGAGAAATGATAAGATGCCAGATAGTTGCGTCTACCAACCGCCAGTTGGACGATTCTCCGACGGTGCAGGCGTGTGAACCGGACATTGCAAAAAGACAATGCCTGAATGAACACGTCGATGGAAAGTGGTGGGCGATGACGGGCTCGAACCGCCGACATCTTCGGTGTAAACGAAGCGCTCTACCAACTGAGCTAATCGCCCGCTCCGGGCCGGACCTTTAAGCAGTTAGGACCGGCTTCGCAAGGCCAAATGAACGGCGAGTGGCTTGGCCGGGAGTCGGTTTCGGCAACAAAGTTCGGCTTGTCAAAAAACCTTCTCCTGTTTGCTGTTATGCTGTCCGGGTCCGCTTGACACCCGGTGGCTTACCCCTTATCCACCGCCCCAACGACGAACACGGCTGACACGTGCTCGTCCATGCGCGGGTGTAGCTCAGTTGGTTAGAGTGCCGGCCTGTCACGCCGGAGGTCGCGGGTTCGAGCCCCGTCACTCGCGCCATTTCTCCTTAGGGCCACGTGCCCTTGATGTCGGAGAAATGTCGACGTTGATTTGTCAAAAATCATCTTCTTTCGTGACCCAGTCCAGGTCCATTCCTTTCGAATTCTGGCATTGATCCTCATCCATCGACCTGCCCGCCTGTTTGTGGTCAAGCCAGAAGACAATAGCTTCTCGGACAAGAGCCGGGTCTAACCCATTCGCTCCCGCTCACAGTCTCATCCCGCAGCGCCGGGCTTCACCCCTTGGCGAGCAGTGCCTCGACTTCCTGCAGCGTCGGCATGGACGGCGCGGTGCCCGGGCGCGTGACCGAGATGCCGGCGACGGCGCAGGCGAAGCGCACCGCCTGCAGGGGTTCGATCCCGCTCGACAGCGCGGCGGCCAGGCCGCCATTGAAGGCGTCGCCCGCGCCGGTGGTCTCGATGACCGGGCCGGCGGCGACCGCTGCGACATGCTCGGAACGGTCGGCCGTGTGCAGCAGCGCGCCCTTTTCGCCGAGCGTCACGACGACAGCGCCCACGCCCTTCTCAAGCAGGCTGTCGGCGGCACGGCGGGCATCGTCGATGGAGGACACCTTGATGCCGGTCAGTTCCTCGGCCTCAGTCTCGTTCGGCGTCACATAGTCGCAAAGTGTATAGATGCGGTCCGGAAGCTTGGCCGCCGGCGCCGGGTTGAGAATGGTGGTCACCCCTGCCCCGCGCGCGATCTCCAGCGCCCGCATCGCCGCCTCGATCGGCTGCTCAAGCTGGGTGACGAAGACGCCGGCCGCGCGGATCAGGCCGGCATTTGCCTCGATATCGGCGGGCGTGATCAGCATCGCCGCACCGGGGCTGACGATGATCGCGTTGTTGCCGCTCGTCTCCTCGATGAAGATATAGGCGGCACCGGTGTAGCTTTCCGGCGTGTCGATGACGGCGCTCTTCACTCCGGCCTGCGACCAGGTCTGTCTCGCCATATCGGCAAAGGGGTCAGCCCCGAGGCGGGTCAGGAAGGTGACATCGGCACCGAGCCGGCCGGCTGCCACCGCCTGGTTCGAGCCCTTGCCGCCGGGGCCGAGCGTGAAGGACGTGCCCAGGATCGTCTCGCCCATCCGCGGCTGGCGGGCGGCGCGGTAGGCCGTGTCGGCGACGAAGACGCCCAATATGACAACCGGCTTCATGACGATCGGTTTCGCCGGCATGCCCCTACTCCGCATCCGGTGGCACGACGCCCTTGCGGAAGGCAAAACAGCCATAGAAGCGGCGCTCGCCGGTCTGGATGACGCAATAGGCCTTCTTGGCGCGTTCGTAGAAGGCGTAGCGCTCGACCGAGATCATCGGCCAGGCCTTGCCCTCGGCGGCATCGATCTCTTTTTGCACTTCCTGCTGCACGGCGGGAATGTCGTCCGGCTTGCCGACGATCTCCATGCGCGCGGCCGCGTCGTCGACGAAGGTGTCCAGCGGATAGAGCGAAAGCACCGCCTTGACCACGTCGGCCGCCGACGCATCGATGCGCAGCAGCCGGCCAAGCACGGTCTGGCGCGCCACCGAATCGGACGGGAAATTGGTGTCGGCGATAATCAGATCGTCGCCGTGGCCCATCGCCCGCAGCGCCTGCAGCACATCGGCATTGAGCAGGGGATTGATTCCTTTGAGCATGGTATTCCTCGCGAAGTTTGCTGGGGCGAAATCAAAGACGCTTGCCGGTCTCTGCGTCGAAGAGATGCACCTGGTCGAGCCGCGGTTTCAGCTGCAGTGTGTCGCCCGGCTTGAAGTCGTGGCGCTCACGGAACAGCGCCACCATCTCGCCCTCGCCGAAGCGCAGGAACACCAACGTCTCGGAACCGGTCGGCTCGACCACCGAAATCTTCGCCGAAACACCATCTGGATGGATTTCGAGGTGCTCGGGCCGCACGCCGTAGACGACATTGCGGCCATCTTCCACGGCACTCTTGGCAGCAATCGGGAACGGCGTCCCGGCGATCTCGACGACGGGCTTGTCGCCCTTGCGCACGACGCCCTTGAGCAGGTTCATCGAGGGCGAGCCGATGAAGCCGGCGACAAACAGGTTGGCCGGCCGGTCGAACAATTCCAGCGGCGCGCCGACCTGCTCGATGCGACCGTCGCGCATCACCACGATCTTGTCGGCCATGGTCATGGCCTCGATCTGGTCGTGGGTGACGTAGATGGTGGTGGTCTTCAGTCGTTGGTGCAGTTCCTTTATCTCCGTGCGCATCTGGACACGCAGCTTGGCATCGAGATTGGAGAGCGGCTCGTCGAACAGGAACACCTGCGGGTTGCGCACGATGGCGCGGCCCATGGCGACGCGCTGGCGCTGGCCGCCCGAGAGCTGGCGCGGATAGCGCTTGAGGTAGGGATTGAGGTCGAGGATGTCGGCGGCCCGCTTGACCCGCTCAGTGACCACCGCCGGGTCGGTTTTGCGCAGCTTGAGAGCGAAGGCCATGTTCTGCTCGACCGTCTTGTGCGGATAGAGCGCGTAGTTCTGGAACACCATGGCAATGTCGCGCTTGGCCGGCGGCAAATGGTTGACGACGCGCTCGCCGATGGCGATGGTGCCGCCGGAGACCGTTTCCAGCCCCGCTACCATCCTCAGCAACGTGGACTTGCCGCAACCGGAAGGCCCGACCAGCACCACGAACTGCCCGTCGGCGATGTCGACGCTGACATCGTGCAGAACCTTGACGGTTCCGAACGCCTTGGCCACATTGCGGATCGCGACTTGAGCCATCATTCCCCCTTTGGTTGCCGTGAAGCTAAACAACGCAAACGGCGAGGGCAAGTCGGTCTCTTATAGATAAAAAACCCATTCACGTTGACACCGCACTTCGTTGTGCGAATAGTGACAGTGTCCGGCTTATGACCCTGTTCCGGGCGCACCGGTACGCTTGTCCGGGACTGAATGCCAAGCGTCGCGGGAGGGAGAATTCGGGCCGCTATTTACGAGAGTCGCTGTCGTTGGGGAACATAATCGGCGCTCCATCATCTGAACCAAATTCACGATTGACCTTCTGGGAGGAACGAGATGAAAGTCAGCCTTTATAACCAATTTGTCCGCGCCGGGGCCACCCGCCGCGACGTGCTGAAGGGAGCGGCCAGCATGGCCGCCCTCGCCGCGGCGTCTGGCGCCGGGCTTGGCGCCCTGACGCGCCCGGCCGCGGCCGCCGATGACCTGCGTGCGCAGATCCTGCAGATTCCGGGCGTCGGCAAGGGTCAGCCGACCGATGCCGATTTCCAGCAGGTCGGCGAGCTTTGCCTGGGAGCCACCAAGGCCAATGTCAAGGAAGGCGAATTCGCCGGCGTTGAACTCACCTTCATGGGCCTCAACAACCAGAACCTGCACAATGTGCTGTTTCGCGGCTTCCTGAAGCCGTGGGAGACCTATACCGGCGCCAAGATCAACTGGATCGACCTGGCGCAGGCTGACTACAATCCGCGTCTGCAGCAGGCGATCGCTACCAACACTATCGACTTCGACATTGTCGAAATGGGCGCACCGTTCGAAGGCGACGTCTGCGGCAAGGGCCTGACTTCGGAGATGCCCGACTGGGTCAGGACGCAGATCGATATGGATGACCTGGTGGCCTATCTGAAACCTCCCGTCGGCACATGGAACGGCAAGCAGTATCGTGTGACCGTCGACGGCGACGCGCATAACTTCAACTACCGCACCGATGTGTTCGCCGATGCCGATCTCGCCAAGGCGTGGAAGGATGGGGGCGGCGAAGGCGAATGGGGCGTGCCGAAGACCTGGCAGCAAGTGCAGGCGGTGACCAAGTTCCTCAAGGGCAAGCAGGTGAACGGCCAGGACGTCTATGGCTATCTCGATGCGCCCAAGCCCTGGGGCGGTTTCGGCTTCTACTTCCTCGGCAGCCGCGCCAGCGCTTACGCCAAACATCCCGACGACAAAGCCTGGCTATTCGATCCGGACACCATGAAACCGCGCGTCAACAACCCGGCCTGGGTCCGCGCGATCCAGGACGTGATCGATGCATTGCCTTCCGAACCGCAAGATCAGATCAATGCCGACCCGAACCAGACCTGTTTCTCTCAATTCCTCGGCGGCACCGGGTCGATGCTGGTTTGGTGGGGAGACGCTGGCTCGAACGTCAAAACCAACGACTCGTCGGTCGTAGGGGACGTCACCGGCTTCTCGATCCTGCCGGGCTCGGACGATGTCTATAACTCCAAGACCGGCCAGTGGGACAAGCTCGCCAGCGGCCCAAACCATGCGCCGAACTGCGCCTATCTCGGCTGGGGCGTCTACGTAATGGCGCGCGTCGACAGCGACGAAAAGAAGAAGAAGGCCGCCTGGTCGGCCGCCGCTCATCTCGGCGGCAAGGACCTGTCGCTCTGGTGCGCGGCCTATCCGTCGGGTTTCCAGCCCTACCGCAACTCGCATTTCAACATTCCGGAATGGGTGGCAGCGGGCTACGACGAAGCGTTCATAAGCTCATATCTCAAGTCGGAAGCCGACAGCTACAACCATCCGAACGCGGCGATCGAGCCGCGTATCCCCGGCATCTTCCAGTACTACAGCGCCGCCGAGGACATTTTGGCCAACACCTTTGCCGGCAAGATGAAGGCGCAGGAAGGTGCCGATGCCATTGCAGCGGCCTGGGAGAAGATCACCGACCAGATCGGCCGCGACAGCCAGATCAAGCTCTACAAGGCCTCGCTAGGCATGTAGGCTGAGATCGTGAAACTGGTTCGGCGGCGCACAGCCGCCGGATCTGACCTTTACCGACTTGGCCTCGACCGGCTCAGCCGGTCATCGAGCCTCCTGTGAACGGGCAAGAACGCGTGGCTGACCGGACCCTGGCTGACCAGACTTTGTCGACAAGTGAATGGCCGGCAGGCGCCGCGCCATCCGACCTGATACCGCGGAGCCGCAAACGGCTTGGCTGGGCTCTGATGGCTGCTGCGACGCTCGGCCTTCTGGCGGTGATCGCGCTGCAAATCCTCTACAAGAGCGAGGTCGACGCTATCGGCTTCGAGACCTGGCGGCCGGTGGTCTACGCCTATGTGCTGTGGGGTGTCGCACTCGGCATCGGCCAGGTGCTGACGCGCGGCGAGGACGGCCAGCGCGCGCTGTTCCTGCTGCCGGCGCTGCTGTTTACCATTGCCATGGTGATCTTCCCGACCCTGTTCGGCTTCTACATCGCGCTGACCGATTGGAACCTCAGTTCTTTCAGCGGACGGCAGTTCAACGGGCTCGACAATTTCTGGCAGATGCTGAACGACGCCTATTATCGCAACGCGCTGTTCAACATGGTGCTCTACGTGCTGGCGGTGTTGGTCGAATATGTCATCGCCTTCGGCCTGGCGCTCCTGCTCAACGCGCAGATTAGGGCACGAAAATTCTTCCGCGTCGTCTTCCTGCTGCCGTTGATGCTGTCGCCGGTGGCGGTGTCGTGGATGATCGGAAAGTCGTTGATGGAATACCGCTTCGGGCCTGCCGCGACGCTGGCGCGCCATCTCGGCTGGGAAAACCCGGCCTTCTTCTCCAACCCGATCACCGCCCGGATCTCGATCATGGTGCTCGACGCCTGGACCTTCATCCCGTTCATGATGATCATGCTGCTCGCCGGCCTGCAGGCGATGTCGCGCGAAGTGCTCGAGGCGGCGCGTGTCGATGGCGCCACCCCATGGCAGACCTTCTGGCAGGTCACCTTCCCGCTGATGCTGCCGGTGTCGGTGACGGCAGTCATCCTGCGCATCATCTTCAAGCTGAAGCTCGCCGATATCATCATCACCGTCACCTCCGGCGGCCCGGGCGGCGCTACCGATTCAGTGTCGAGCTTCATCTACCGCGAATATCGCGATCGATCGAATGTCGGCTACGGCACGATGCTGGCGATGGCCTATTTGATCATCATCATCGTGTTCGTGACCTGGCTGCTGAAATTCGCCAGCCGCTTCGTGCGCAACGTGAACTGATCGGGCCGGCAAGATGAGCGTTCAGACCACGGACTATGCAGCTTCCGAAATTCGCTCGCCGGCGAGCTTCGTCGCCAATCGCGTCTTCATCTACGGCGCGCTCATCTTCTGGGCCTTCCTCTGCCTGTTTCCGATCTATTGGACGATAACCACTTCGTTCAAGACCGCGGTCGACGTGACCCAGGGCCATCTGATCCCGTTCGTCGACTTCCAGCCCGACTGGAAAGGCTGGCGGTCACTCGGCCTCTCTCCGGACTCGATCTTTCGGACGTCGACGGTTCGCGACGAATTTATCAAGCGCTTCATGAATTCGGTCATCACTTCGGTCGGCGCCTCGAGCCTGGCGATCGTCATCGGCAGCCTCGCCGCTTACGGACTGACCCGCTATCGTTACAAGTTCGCCTGGTTCAGGAACGAGGACATTTCCTTCTTCTTCCTGTCGCAGCTGATCCTGCCGCCGGTGGTACTGGCCTTGCCCTTTCTCGTGCTCTACCGGGAAGTCGGCCTGCTCGACACACGCATCGGGCTGATCCTGCTCTATACGCTGATGGTGCTGCCGATCGTCATCTGGATCATGCGCGACCAGTTCAATTCCATTCCCGTAGAACTGGAGGAGGCAGCACTCGTCGACGGCCTGTCGATCTGGGGCGCTTTCTTGCGCATCGTCATGCCGATCGCGCTGCCGGGCATGGTCGCGGCCTTCATCCTTGCAATGGTGCTGTGCTGGAACGAGTATTTCTTCGCCGCGCTTCTGACCTCGACCGACGCCAAAACCATCCCTGTCATGGTGGCGAGCCAGACCGGCTCACAAGGCATCAACTGGTGGTCGATGGCAGCGCTCGCCACCGCGGCCATCACACCGCTCGCCGTTATCGGCATCGCGCTCGAGCGTTACCTGATCATGGGCATGACGGCGGGCGCGGTGAAATAACTGCGCCAGCCTTCCCTTCTTCCACAACAAGGGAATAACAAGGGAAGAGGGAAAACCGCGCTAACCCGAAAGGGTTGCCCGCAAATGATCGAGGATCATGGCGATCCCTTTTTGCCCCAATTCGGCCGAGGCTTCGGAAGCACTTGCCGTGTACCAGCCGGTGTTGTCGGCGAAGCGGTCGGCATCGACCGCTTCCGGGCACAACGCCAGCATCAGCGACGTCTCGCCGATGCCGGCATGGTCAAACGGGTATTGGGTGTGCATTGAAGCCGGCATCAGCGGATGCACCTGCACCCAGTTGAAGAAATTGCTGCCCTCGGCGTGCTCGGCATAATAGTTGGCCATCGCCGCAGAGCCCCACCAGCCTTCGCCACGTTCTTTCTCCAGGAAGCGGAAGATCGCCTGCCGGCCGGCGGCCTTGAAGGCGAGATCGGTTGGCATGCCGGCAGCAAAATTTTCCGTCTGGTGGTGAATGATGGCGTGGATGTTGCGGAAGCCGATACGCAGCAGGCTGTAGAACAATTCTTCCGCAAATGGCGCCAGCACATTGCCGCCGACCTGCACCGAACCACTGCCCTCCGGTGCTGCAACCGCATAGCTCGCCGCGCCGTAATAGAAGGGCGGCAGAATGACGATCTCGGCTTCTTTTTCGAACAGTTCCAGGCTCTTGATCACCGCCAGCGTGTCCATGCCGACGGCCATGTGCTCGCCATGGTATTCAAGCACACCGAGCGGCAACACGACCGGCCGGTTCTCGACAATCGCCTTGCGGATCTGGTGCGGCAGCATCAATTCGTACCGCATGACAACTACTCCATATTGGTGTGGCGGGCGCGCATCGCTTCAGGCGAGACGCCGGTCAGGTCCCGGAGCTTCAGCACCATCACTTCGAAGAGAACGAACAGCGCGCCTTCGAAGACCGAGCCCATCGGCAGCACGGACGTCTTTTCCGGCCCCTGGTCGTCGGCCATGGTCTGAGCCGGGATAAGCAGTGTGAAGTCGGCCAGCTTCGCGGCAGTGCTGTGGGATTGCGCGGTGAGCAGCAGGACTGTGGCACCGGCCTCGCGCGCGACCCGCATCAAGGTCAGCACCGTCGAGGTCTCGCCCGGGCCGGAACTGGCGAGGAAGACATCGCCCGCGCCCAGGGGCGGCGTGGTCATATCGCCGACAACCGAAACCGGCAGACCGAGGTGATAGAGCCGCATGGCAAAACCCTTGACCTGCAGCGCCTCGCGGCCGCACCCATAGGTGACGATCTTTCTCGCGCCCGCCAAGATGGCGCAAGCGGCGTCGATGCGGCTTTCGTCGATACGTTCCAGCACGGTACCAAGCTCGCTCAGCGCAATCCCAAACAGGTTTTCGCCGGCGTCCCTCATGACTGCACCAGCTTGCAGTTGCCGGAGAACCACTTGAATATGTCAGTCACATCTGCCCCGAACAGCTTGTTTTCATTCATGCTATCACCGCGAAAATCGGTGTCCAACGACACGCAGTGCTTTTGATGTGCCACAGCCGTGATAGTGTCACGGCAAATCGCAAATGAGGAACAACAGTATATGAAGACACGGCATTTCGACCGCATCGGCAATGGCGGCATCACCTTCACCGAGCTCGGCTTCGGCACCGCGCCGCTCGGCAATCTCTACCGCGCCGTCTCCGACGAGGACGCCAATGCCACGCTGGAGGCGGCATGGCGGGTCGGCTGCCGCTACTTCGACACCGCGCCGCTTTATGGGCTAGGCCTAGCCGAAACGCGGCTCAATCCGTTCCTGCGTTCGAAGAAGCGCGACGACTACGTGCTGTCCAGCAAAGTCGGACGCATCATGCGCGCCTGTCCGCCGGATCAGCGCACCGGCATCGGCAAATTCTTCGACACCCCTTCGCGCCGCGAGGTCTACGACTATAGCTATGACGGTATCATGCGCTCCTTCGAGGCCTCGCTGGAACGGCTCGGTGTCGACCGCATCGACATCCTCTTCGTGCACGATGTCGACGTCTTCACGCATGGCAGCAAGGAAGCCTCGGACCAGCGCATCCAGGAATTCATGAGCTCCGGCTACTATGGATTGCTGGCATTGCGCGACCAGGGCGTGATCAAGGCGTTCGGCGGCGGCATCAACGAGTGGCAGGTTGCCCAGACGCTGGCCGAGCGCGGCGATTTCGATCTGTTCCTGCTTGCCGGGCGCTACACGCTGCTGGAGCAGGAGGCGCTGCAGTCTTTCCTGCCGCTATGCCAGCAACGCGGCATCGGCATCGTTCTCGGCGGGCCTTACAATTCCGGCATCCTGGCAACCGGGCCGAAGCCCGGCGCCTACTACAACTATTCGAAGGCGCCGCAGGACATCATCGACCGCGTCACCCGTATCGAGGCCGTCTGCAAGCGCCACGGCGCGCGCCTGATCGAGGCGGCGCTGCAGTTCCCGCTGCTGCATCCTTCCGTCGTCTCGGTAATCCCCGGCGGCCAGTGGCCTGGCGAAGTCGAAAGCAATCGCTCGCTGCTCGACGCGAAGCTGCCATCGGCGCTGTGGGCCGATCTCAAGAAAGAAGGCTTGATGCGCACGGACGCGCCGACGGCGTAGCGCCGTCCTTTCCAACAGAAAAGAAAAACCGGATATGCCGGTTCTTCTTTTCTCTGAAAGACTTAAGGAGGCGCTTAGTTGACCGCGTCCTTGAGGCCCTTGCCGGCCGAGAACTTCGGCACGGTGCGCGCCGGGATCTTCACTTCCGCACCGGTCTGCGGATTGCGGCCGGTCGACGCGGCGCGTTTTGACACGGTGAAATTTCCGAAGCCGACAAGCCGGACATCGCCGCCCTTTTTCAGTTCGCCGGTGATGACGGAAAACACCGCATCAACCGCCGACTGCGCGTCACCCTTCGAAATACTCGCGGCATCGGCGACAGCGGATACCAGTTCGTTCTTGTTCATAAAAATTCCCTTCCATGAGAAAACCGGAACACTCGACTCATCCGGCAGGAAACGGACTTTAGAAAGAAGCGCCCCGGCAACCAAGTCGAAAAGCGCCAAGAAAGTTGAAAAAAGCCCGGAAATCTGCGGTTCTTCACATGAAAAAGCCGGGCTCAAGGCCCGGCTCTCTCTTTGTGCATTGCAACTTTAGCAAGCGCTAATGCGCCAGCGATTTACCAGCTTCGTCTGCGACATCGACCACGGCCGGCGCATTAACGGGTTCGACCCACTGGATCGGTTCCGGCATGCGCACCAGCGCATGGCGCAACACTTCACCGACGCGTGAGACCGGAATGATTTCCATGCCGCTCTTCACGTTTTCCGGAATCTCCGCCAGATCCTTGGCGTTCTCTTCCGGGATCAGCACCTTCTTGATGCCGCCGCGCAGTGCGGCAAGCAGCTTTTCCTTAAGGCCGCCGATCGGCAGCACCCTTCCGCGCAGCGTGATCTCGCCGGTCATCGCCACATCGGCCCTGACCGGGATACCGGTCAGCACCGAAACGATTGCCGTCGCCATCGCCACGCCAGCCGACGGTCCGTCCTTCGGGGTTGCGCCCTCCGGCACGTGGACGTGGATATCGCGCTTATCGAACAGCGGCGGCTCGACGCCGAAATCGATGGCCCGCGAGCGGACGTAAGAGGCCGCCGCCGAGATCGATTCCTTCATCACATCGCGCAGATTGCCGGTCACGGTCATGCGCCCCTTGCCGGGCATCATGACGCCTTCCACCGTCAACAGCTCGCCGCCGACTTCCGTCCAGGCGAGCCCGGTGACCACGCCGACCTGATCGTCGCTCTCGACCTGGCCGAAGCGGAAGCGCGGAACACCAAGGTAATCGGCAAGATTGTCCGCCGTGATGTTGATCGTCTTCTTCTTCGTCTTCAGGATCTCGGTCACCGCCTTGCGCCCGAGCTTCATCAGCTCGCGCTCCAGGCTCCTGACGCCCGCTTCACGGGTGTAGGTCTGGATGATGCCGCGGATCGCGTCCTCGCCGACGGAGAACTCCTTCGGCTGCAATGCGTGGTCGCGGATCACCTTGGGCATCAGGTGACGCTTGGCGATTTCGATCTTCTCGTCCTCGGTGTAACCGGCGATACGGATGATCTCCATGCGGTCCATCAAGGGCGCAGGGATGTTCAGCGTGTTCGCCGTCGTCACGAACATCACGCTCGACAGGTCGTATTCGACCTCGAGGTAATGGTCCATGAACGTCGAGTTCTGCTCGGGATCGAGCACCTCGAGCAAAGCCGATGACGGATCGCCGCGGAAATCCTGGCCCATCTTGTCGATCTCGTCGAGCAGGAAGAGCGGATTGGATTTCTTCGCCTTCTTCATCGACTGGATGACCTTGCCGGGCATCGAGCCGATGTAGGTGCGCCGGTGACCGCGGATCTCGGCCTCGTCGCGCACGCCGCCCAGCGCCATGCGGATGAACTCGCGACCGGTCGCCTTGGCGATCGACTTGCCGAGCGAGGTCTTGCCGACACCGGGAGGTCCGACGAGGCACAGGATCGGCCCCTTCAGCTTCTTCTGGCGGCTCTGCACGGCGAGGTATTCGACGATGCGGTCCTTGACCTTGTCGAGGCCGAAATGATCCGTATCGAGCACGTTCTGGGCAAAGGCCAGATCCTGCTTGACCTTGGAGTTCCTGCCCCATGGGATCGACAGCAGCCAGTCGAGATAGTTGCGCACCACGGTCGATTCAGCCGACATCGGCGACATCGTCCGCAGCTTCTTCAGTTCGGCTTCCGCCTTTTCGCGGGCCTCCTTGGAAAGCTTGGTCTTCTTGATACGCGCCTCGATCTCGGCGGCCTCGTCGCGGCCGTCCTCGCCCTCGCCGAGCTCCTTCTGGATCGCCTTCATCTGCTCGTTGAGGTAGTATTCGCGCTGTGTCTTCTCCATCTGGCGCTTGACGCGCGAGCGGATGCGCTTCTCGACCTGCAGCACCGAGATTTCGGCTTCCATGAAGCCCATCGCCTTTTCCAGCCGTTCCTTGACGGACAGCGTGGCAAGCATCTCCTGCTTCTCGGGGATCTTGATGGCAAGATGCGAAGCGACCGTGTCGGCGAGCTTGGAATAGTCGTCGATCTGGCTGGCGGCACCCACCACTTCGGGCGAGATCTTCTTGTTCAGCTTGACGTAGTTCTCGAAGTCGGTGACCACGGAACGCGCCAGCGCCTCGACCTCGACCTCTTCCTCATCCGGTTCGACCAGCGCCGCAGCACGGGCTTCATGGAAGTCGGGACGGTCGGTGAACGCGACGATTTTCGCACGCGAGGCACCTTCGACCAGCACCTTCACGGTGCCGTCCGGCAGTTTCAGCAATTGCAGCACATTGGCGAGCGTGCCGATGTCAAAGATGGCATCGGGCTCCGGATCGTCGTCGGCGGCATTCATCTGGGTCGCGAGCAGGATCTGCCTTTCCTGACCCATCACTTCTTCCAGCGCCTTGATCGACTTTTCACGCCCGACAAAGAGCGGAACGATCATGTGCGGGAACACCACGATGTCGCGCAGTGGGAGGACTGCGAAGACGCCGTCGCTGGGAGCCTTGGATAATTTGGCCATTGTCCAACCTTTCATGTCGCGGCCGCCAATCGGCCAACCGCGAATCTCATATTAACGACCGAGGATCGTTCCGCCTACCACCGTTTGTGACGGGAGTTTTACAGCACAGAATTCGGCACCACGGCCTTCTGCCATTAGTTGGAGGCACTGAGGGTAAAGATCAAGGGTCAACACGGTCCGTACCTCCAATCCGCACCCAGCACGCGGCGCCATGCGCGGTATGCGACAGCAAAACGGCGCCCCGCGGCGCCGTTTCAGAAAAATCCATTGCCGGCTCACGTCAGGCGCTGACGTTGCCCTTCTTCTCCTTCTGCTCGGAATAGATGTAGAGCGGCCTGGCGTTGCCTGACACCACCTCTTCCGAAATAACCACTTCGCGCACGCCTTCCAGTGCCGGCAGCTCGAACATGGTGTCGAGCAAGATCGCTTCCATGATCGAACGCAGGCCGCGTGCGCCGGTCTTGCGCTCGATGGCGCGCTTGGCGATCGCCGAGAGCGCGTTCTCGTGGAAGGTCAGGTCGACATTTTCCATCTCGAACAGCCGCTGATACTGCTTGACCAGCGCGTTCTTCGGCTCGGTCAGGATTTGGATCAGTGCCGGCTCGTCGAGATCCTCCAGCGTCGCCAAGACAGGCAGACGGCCGACGAACTCGGGAATGAGGCCAAACTTCAAGAGGTCCTCAGGCTCGACCAGGCGGAAAACATCGCCGGTGCGGCGATCCTCGGGCGAAGCGACGATAGCGCCGAAACCGATCGAGGTCTTCCTGCCGCGATCCGAGATGATCTTGTCCAGCCCGGCGAAAGCGCCGCCGCAGATAAATAGGATGTTGGCGGTGTCGACCTGCAGAAATTCCTGCTGCGGATGCTTCCTACCGCCCTGCGGCGGCACGGACGCGACAGTGCCCTCCATGATCTTCAAAAGTGCCTGCTGCACGCCCTCGCCCGATACGTCACGGGTGATCGACGGGTTGTCCGACTTGCGCGAGATTTTGTCGATCTCGTCGATATAGACGATGCCGCGCTGGGCGCGCTCGACATTGTAGTCGGCCGACTGCAACAGCTTCAGGATGATGTTCTCGACGTCCTCGCCGACATAACCGGCTTCGGTCAGCGTCGTCGCGTCGGCCATGGTGAAGGGGACGTCGATGATGCGGGCCAGCGTCTGCGCCAGCAGCGTCTTGCCGCAGCCGGTCGGGCCGATCAGCAGGATGTTCGACTTCGCCAGTTCGACATCGTTGTTCTTGCCGGCATGGGCGAGGCGCTTGTAGTGGTTGTGGACGGCCACCGACAGCACGCGCTTGGCGTAGGGCTGGCCGATGACGTAGTCGTCGAGAACCTTGAGGATTTCCTGCGGTGTCGGCACGCCCTCGCGCGACTTCACCATCGAGGTCTTGTTCTCTTCGCGGATGATGTCCATGCACAGTTCGACGCATTCGTCGCAGATGAACACCGTCGGCCCGGCGATCAGCTTGCGCACTTCGTGCTGGCTTTTGCCGCAAAACGAGCAATAAAGCGTGTTCTTGGAATCACCGCTGTTGTTGCCGACCTTGCTCATTTTCCTGTCCTTTCATGGCCGCCCGCCGATGGTCTGGTTGAAAGGGCGCATATTCAATCTATCGCGGGAATCCGCTGCCGCCAGTGCCCCGGCTCCCGCAACGCATTCCGTACGAAACACAAATCGGAAAACGGGGCAATGATTCGAACAACCCCACGCAAAGCTAAGCCGTCGAAAATCAACATAGCCTTAACGTAGGCAATTGCACCCGTCGAGGGAACAGCCAATTGTGGCCGAAATGCCGCAAGCTGCGCCAAAAGCGCGTAATCCCGCCACTCATTGCCACCGCGTGGCCACCGCGGGACTATAAGGCAATACCTTCGACCGGCTCACGTGACGAAATGACCTTGTCGATGAGGCCGAAATCCCTGGCCTCGTCGGCAGTCATGAAATGGTCACGGTCGAGCGTTCTTTCAATCTCATCGTAGCTCTTGCCGGTGTGCTTGACGTAAACCTCGTTGAGGCGGCGCTTCAGCTTGATGATATCCTGGGCATGGCGCTCGATGTCGGAGGCCTGGCCCTGGAAGCCGCCGGAAGGCTGGTGGACCATGATGCGGGCATTCGGTGTAGCAAAGCGCATGTCCTTGTGGCCGGCAGTCAGGAGCAGCGAACCCATCGATGCGGCCTGGCCGATGCAGAGCGTCGACACGGCGGGCTTGATGAACTGCATGGTATCGTAGATCGCCATGCCGGAGGTGACGACGCCGCCGGGCGAGTTGATATAGAGGTTGATTTCTTTCTTCGGATTCTCCGCTTCGAGGAACAGCAGTTGCGCGCAGACCAGCGTCGCCATGCCGTCCTCGACCGGGCCGGTGATGAAAATGATGCGCTCCTTGAGGAGCCGCGAGAAAATGTCGTAGGCCCGCTCGCCGCGATTGGTCTGTTCGACCACCATCGGAACGAGGTTCATGTAGGTTTCGACGGGGTTCTTCATGGACTATCCCTTTTTGAGGATGGGATTCCGGCGCCGGAGATTTGCAATCGGGCAGAATCGGTTCTGGATCGTTATTGTGTAAATAGGATGCCGGCTCACCCTAGCGCAAGGCCGCCTCTCCTAGCCATCCGGTTAAGTCGAATCAAGGTTTCCAAAGCAAGTTTTGCCCGTCGCCGTGCCGGCAGCCCTCTCCTGCCGTCGGAAGGTCGCTCATGCCTGGCCGGCGTTTAGCGTTTTCTTAACCGCATCGCTTAACGAAAAGTGGTGAAACCGCTTTTTCCAGCCACGGCTTACCCTACAATTCAACGTTGAACTCGCTTCATGCAGTTCAAACAGGGGAGTGCGATGATCAGGAAAGCTGCTTCCTTGGCCCTTACCGGCATCACCGTTCTCGGCATGGCGTCCGAAACGGCTGCCGGCGGACGCGTGATCGAATGCTACGAGCAGGTCAACAGGCCGGCCGTCTACGACACAGTCTATGAGGACGTGCTCGTCAGCCCAGCCGGCCAGCAGGTGGAATACGAAGCGCCAATCTACGGGACGCGCGAGCGCTTGGTGCAGATCGCGCCGGCGCACGTCAGCTACGAGATCGTGCCCGCCATCACCCGCATCATCTACCGCTCCGTGAAGGTTGCTGACGGCGGCTATTCCTGGGAATGGCGCATCATCAATGGCCGCAAGGTGCTGTGCAAGGTCAGGCACAAGGCGCGCTATGAACGCGTGGCCGAAATCGTCGTGGTTGAGCCGGAACGCCGGCGGCGCGTTGTCCTCCCCGCCGAATACGAGAGCGTCGCCGAAGAGGTTCTGGTGCGGCCGGAGCAGCGGCGCATCATCGACATTCCGGCGTCGTATCAGACAGTGGCTCGCCGCTTGGTGGTCAGGGAGGGTTCGTCGAGCTGGCGGCGAGTGCATATTCCGAGGCATTGCCGATACTAGGCGCTCAGGGCGCCTCGGCCCTGAGCCATTTCTTCAGGCCGTCGACATCGTCATTGCCGACGCAGGCCGCAACCCTTCTGCCAACAGCCGCGCCGAACTTGTAGCCGTGGCCGGAGCAGGCCGAGACGACCAGGCATTTGCCTTTCCGGTGGGCCAGGAATCTCTCGTCGACGGTGAAGGTGTAGGCGCAGGTGACCACTTCGGTGACCCTGTACTCCTCGATCCGGGCAATCGGCGGCGAAAACAGGTTGCGGATCGCCTCACCCTCGCCCGGCACCGGCTGGCGGTTCCAGTCGGCATCGCTGGTCGGCACCCTGTGCAGGCCCGAGCCGAATTTCATGCCGGCGCCACCTGTCGGCGGAATTGCGTAGCCGTCGATGGTGCCGCCGACGTTGAGGACGACCGGCGCTGCCTGCCAGGCTGCCTTCAGATCAACCGGCGGTTCGACATAGGCGAGCGCGGTGCGCCAGGTTTTCAGTTCGCCGTCCAGTTCCGGGAACAGTTTCAGGACCCAGGCGCCGGCAGCGACGACGATCCGGTCGGCCTGCATCGTTTCGCCGCTCGCAAGCACGACCTGTCCGGCGTCGGCGTCGATCTCGGCGACCTTGCTGTTTTCGTAGACATTGGCGCCGTTCGCGCGCAGCCACCTGGCGAGGCCCGAAGCGATCTTGCGGCAGTGCAGCGCGCCGCCGTCCGGCGAAAAATATGCATAGCGGAATGAACCAGGTTCTAGGAACGGCCAGCGTTCGACCGCGGCGTCCGGCTCGACCAATTCGAACGGATAATTTCCCGCTTCCATGCCCTCGCGGTATTCCTCCGCCTCATCTCCCGGCTCGCGCGAAATACAGATGAAGCCGCGCGGATCGAGATGGCTTTCACCGAGATCGGCCCACATCTCGTCCCAGGCCTCATAGGCTTCGGTGATCAGCCGGCCGTAGCCCGTTCCGGCCCGGTAGGCGCGGCGAATAATGCGATGGTGGTCGCCGGAGGCGGCGAGCGGATTGGGAATCGATCCCTGCTCGACGATCGAGACGAGGTGACCAGCCTTGACCAGCGACCACGCCGTCGAAAGTCCGGCAATGCCTGCACCGACCACGATCACATTCATGAAAACTGTCCTTCCGCAACCGCTTCGGCGGCTCACCTCACGGCAGGGCCAACATACGGTCTGGCACCAGACTGGCAAGCCGCGCTAATGATCTGGCATGACCGAATTGAAGCCGCCCTACCTTGCCTTTGATCCAGCCACGCGCAGCCTGCGGCTCGATCCGCACGAGCCGGCTTTCTTCCACAATCCATACGAGGCCTACACCTTCCTGCATGGCGCATCGAACGCCTTCTTCTGGGAAGAATTTGGCTTCTGGTGCTTTGGCGGCTTCGACGATGTCAACCGTCTGCTGCGCGATCGCCGCTTCGGCCGCCAGAACCCGGCCGGCATTCCGGACAGCCGAGGCATCGGCCAGGACCGTACGCATCTCAGCGCATTCGACGGCGTCGAGGCCAATTCGATGCTGGAGCTGGAGCCGCCTGTCCACACACGGCTCAGAACGCTGGTCAACCGCGCCTTCGTCTCGCGCCAGATCGAGCGGCTCAGGCCGCGCGTCGAGGCGCTGGCCAACGAACTGATCGACCGCTTCGAACCAGGAGAAGTCGACCTGCTGCCGGCGCTCGCCGCTCCCTTGCCGATCACCATCATTGCCGAGATGCTCGGCGTGCCGGTCGACATGGGGCCGCAGCTGCTCGACTGGTCGCATCGGATGGTCGCCATGTACATGCACGGCCGCACCCGCGAGACCGAAGAGACGGCCAATCGCGCGGCGCGGGACTTTTCGCATTTTTTGCGCGGCTACGTCGCCGAGCGGCGAAAGAGGCCGGGCGACGATCTTCTGTCGCTGCTGATTGCGGCGCAGGAGGACGGCCAGAAACTGTCGGAGGACGAGCTGGTATCCTCGGCCATCCTTTTGCTCAATGCCGGCCATGAGGCAACTGTCCACCAGACCGGCAATGCGGTGCGGTCGATCCTCGCACAAGGCGGCGATCCACGCCGCTTCTTCACCTCGTCGGAAGCAACAGCCGCGACGGTCGAAGAGTGCCTGCGCTTCGACGCGCCGCTGCACATGTTCACGCGCTACGCCTATCAGAAGGTCGAGGCCGGGCCTGGTATCGTCGTCCAGCCGGGCGAGACGATCGGTCTGCTGCTCGGCATGGCCAATCACGACCCGGCGGCCTTTGCCGAGCCCTTCGCCTTCAGGCCGGGCCGCGCCGACCAGAAGAACGTATCGTTCGGCGCCGGCATTCATTTCTGCATCGGCGCGCCGCTCGCCCGGCTCGAATTGCAGGTGTCGCTGAAAACCCTGTTCGACCGGCTACCGCAGCTGCATCTTGCCGAACAGCCGCGCTTGCGCGACACCTATCATTTCCATGGGCTGGAAACGCTCGCCGTGCGCTTTTGAGCATTCGTCCGGCAGGCTCAGCCGCAGGGGTGATCAAAGCTTGATCACATACTCCTTGCGAGTCGTTTCAAACACTTCCCAGCTGCCCTTAAAGCCCGGCCTCAGCACGAAGCTGTCGCCTGCCCTGACAGTGCGCGCATCGCCGCCGTCTTCGGCGATCACCGAAACCCCTGACAGGATGTGGGAGAACTCCCACTCATCATATTCGATGCGCCATTTGCCTGGCGTCGCTTCCCAGACGCCGGCATAAAGGCCGCCGTCCTGTTCCTCGACATTCCAGGTGCGGAATTTCGGATCGCCCGAAATCAGGCGATCCGGCGCCGGCGCGCCAAGTTCCGGTTCGACGGTGTCGACGCCGACGGAAAGAAATTTCGGCGGAGTCATGGCGATCAAACCTTGGCGAGAGCCTGTTCCAGATCGGCGACGATGTCGTTGACGTCCTCGATACCGACCGAAAGCCTGACTGTGTCCGGCCCTGCCCCCGCGTTGATCTTCTGCTCGTCGGAAAGCTGGCGATGCGTGGTCGATGCCGGGTGGATGACCAGCGACTTGGTGTCGCCGACATTGGCCAGGTGCGAGAACAATTCGAGCGCTTCGACGAATTTGATGCCCGCCGCATAGCCGCCCTTCAACCCGAAGGTGAACACCGCGCCGGCGCCAAGCGGCGAGTACTTCTTCTGCAGCGCATTGTTCTTGTCGCCGGGCAGGCCGGGATAGGACACCCAGGCGACCTTGGGGTGCTTGGAGAGCCATCCGGCGACCGCCGCCGCATTGTCGCAGTGGCGCTGCATCCTGAGCGGCAACGTCTCCAGGCCAGTCAGGATAAGGAATGCATTGAACGGCGAAAGCGCCGCGCCGATATCGCGCAGGCCAAGCACGCGGGCAGCGATGGCGAAGGCGAAATTGCCGAAGGTCTCGTGCAGGACGAGGCCGCCATATTCGGGGCGCGGCTCCGACAGCATCGGATATTTGCCCGACTTCGACCAGTCGAAGGTGCCGCCGTCGACGATGGCGCCGCCGATGGAATTGCCGTGACCGCCGATGAACTTGGTCAGCGAATGCACGACGATGTCGGCGCCATGTTCGATCGGCCGCAGCAGATAGGGCGAGGCCAGCGTGTTGTCGACGATCAGCGGCAGGCCGTGCTTGCGTGCAACGTCGCCGATCTTCTCGATGTCGACGAAGACGCCGCCCGGATTGGCCAGGCTTTCGATGAAGATTGCCTTGGTCCTGTCGTCGATCTGGCTCTCGAAGCTCGAGATGTCATTGGTGTCGGCCCAGCGCACCTGCCAGCCGAAATTCTTGAAGGCATGACCGAACTGGTTGATCGAGCCGCCGTAAAGCTTTGTCGCTGAAACGAAATTGTCGCCGGGCTGCATCAGATTGTGGAAGACCAGCACCTGCGCGGCATGGCCGGAGGCGACCGCAAGGCCTGCCGTGCCGCCTTCGAGTGCCGCGATGCGCTCTTCCAGCACCGCCTGGGTCGGGTTCATGATGCGGGTATAGATGTTGCCGAACGCCTTCAGCCCGAACAGCGAGGCGGCATGGTCGGCATCGTCGAAGACGAAGGAGGTCGTCTGGTAAATCGGCGTCGCTCGCGCGCCGGTCGCCGGATCCGGCTTGGCGCCGGCATGGACGGCGAGCGTGTTGAAACCGGGCGTGCGGGCCATCGAAAAACCTCCCTTTGAACCTTCTGAAAAGCGCGCCGCATTCTTGGCGGAGCCCGGCTCCGAATGCAAAGAAGAAAATGCCCTTCCCCGTGACAACGGCGGGCGGGGCTGGCGGAAAAATACAGCAGAACTGGAAGATTATTTCTGGCGAACGCCGAAACTCTGGAATCCCGGGCGCATCAGCGGCTTTTTCGACGACAAGACGCCGGAATTGACGCCGGTCCAGCCGATCTCGCCGGACAGCTTGCCGTATTCGATCTTCGGGCAACGGTTCATCACCACCTTGACGCCGGCGGCCTCGGCACGCGCGGCGGCCTCGTCATTGCGCACACCAAGCTGCATCCAGATGACGTTCGGCAGCGGATCGAGCCGCAAGACCTCCTCGACGATGCCCGGCACTGCCACGGAGCCGCGAAAGACGTCGACCATGTCGATTGGCTCTGGAACATCGGCCAGCCTGGCATAGGTCATCCGCCCGAGGATTTCCTTGCCGGCCTGGCCGGGATTGATCGGGAACACCGAAAACCCCTTGCCGAGCAGATATTTCAGCACAAAGTAGCTCGGCCGCACGTCATTGGCCGACGCGCCGACCATGGCGATGGTCTTCACCGAATTGAGGATGCCGGTGATATAGGCGTTGTCGTAGGCGTCGTGGTTCATGCCTTGTCATACAGCGCTTCGGAGTGAGGTGCCAACAGCCGAGCAAGTGGCTTGCAATGGGCCAGAGGGGAACCTCGTCAGCCGGGCAGCGAGATCGTTCCGTCTTCCGCAATCGGAAAGGCCGGATTGTGCGCGACTTCCCAGACATGCCCGTCGGCATCGGCGAAATATCCATACCAGCCGCCCCAGAAGGCGCGGCCAGCCGGCTTGACGATACGGCCGCCGGCTTTCTCGGCCATCGCCAGCACTGCATCGACCTCGGCGTCGGAGCGGGTGTTGTAGGCGAGATAGACGGCCGACGGCGCCTTGGAGAAGGTAACGCCCGAATCCTCTTCGGCGCTTTGCCGCGGGAACAGGCCGAGAATGGCGCCGCCCATCTGGAAGAAGGCAACGCCCTCGGTGATCCCGGCATGGCGCTTCAGGCCCATCGCCTCGTAGAAGTGCACGGCGCGGTCGAGATCGTCCGTGGCGATGGTGATGATGGAGACGCGCGGTTCCATACCCGCCTCCTATTCCTCCGGCCATTCCGGCTTGCGCTTGCCGATGAAGGCGCCGATGCCCTCTTCCGCATCGCGCGCCAGCATGTTCTCGACCATGACGCGCCCGGTGTAGTCATAGGCCTCGGCCAGCCCCATCTCGGCCTGCTCATAAAACGCTTCCTTGCCGATCTTGACGACCAAGGACGATTTGGAGGCAATGGTTTGCGCGTATTTGGTGACGATTTGATTCAGATATTCGCGCGGCACGACGCGGTTGACCAAGCCGAATTCCTTGGCGGTTACCGCATCGATCGTCTCGCCGGTCAAAAGCATCTCCATGGCGTACTTGCGCGAGACGTTGCGCGACAGCGCGACCATCGGCGTCGAGCAGAACAGGCCGATATTGACGCCAGGCGTGCAGAAGGTCGCCTCGTGCGAGGCGATGGCGAGGTCGCAGCTGGCGACCAGCTGCAATCCGGCCGCTGTCGCCAGGCCATCGACTTCGGCGATCACCGCCTTAGGATGGCGAACGATCGCCTGCATCAGGGAAGCGCAGGCGGAAAACGTCTTTTCGAAGAAGGCCCTGCCGCGATCGGCATCGGCGCGGTGCGCGCTCAACTCCTTGAGGTCGTGCCCGGCGCAGAACACTTTGCCGGTCGCCCCAAGCACGATGACGCGGACGGATTTGTCGGCCTTGGCGCGGTCGAGTTCCGCCGTCAGCGCCGCCATCATTGCAAGCGAAAGAGCGTTGGCCGGCGGATTGGCGAGCGTCAGGCGCAGCACGCCGTTGTCCAGCCTGGAGACGACCGGCCCTTCGGCAACGGCAGGCTTGATGGCGACGATTTCGGCCATGATCGTTCCTCTGCGATTCCGGATCGGTGATGAACTAATCTAGTATGCCGTCTCGCTTCGTCCAACTCCCTCGTCCGCTTCTGCCCTAATGAATGGCCGTTGCCAGAAACGCCACGTCGCGTTCATACAAGCAGGGCGCAAACCGGGAGACTGAAATGCCTGCCCAAAGCAATCTCCAGCCGATGCTGGCGGCTGCCGAAATCAACACGCTGATGGCAACCGTTTTCCCGCAGCTCAACGACCAGTTCACCTTCTATGAGGCGTTGGAGGTGTTTCCAGGCGGCTGTATCGTGCGACTCAATGCCGACGAGCGCCATTTGCGCCCCGGCGGCACCGTGTCGGGTTCGGCGCTGTTCACGCTGGCCGACATAGGCGGCTATGTCTGCGTGCTATCGCATGCCGGACCGGATGCGCTTTCGGTCACCACCAGCCTCAACATCAATTTCGTCCGCAAGGCCGAGGCCGGGCCGATCGACGGCCATTGCCGCATCCTGAAGCTGGGCAAGAGCCTGATGGTGTTCGACATCGACATCGTCGCCGGGCCTGAGAGACACACGGTAGCGCACGCAACGGGCACCTATTCGATCCCACCAAGGCGGGTACCGGCCTGATGCTTTCTATTGAATTTTTTGTTGATGTGTATATATGTGCGCACAGGGATTTTTGTTTGAGCGTGACAGCCGCAAAATCGTGAAGCGTCTCGAGGATGATGGTTTCGAGCTGGTTTCCGTACGCGGCTCGCATCACAAGTTTCGAAAGGGCGAGATCGTGTTGATCGTTCCGCATCCGGAGAAGGATCTACCAACCGGTACAGCTCGCGCCATCTCCAAACAAGCGGGCTGGATATAGGTACCTGAAGCGTCTTGGAGGCTGAGATGAAGAACTATTTCGCGTTGGTCGATAAAGATCCCAACAGCGCTTTCGGCATTCGCTTTCCCGACATTCCCGGCTGCTTTTCAGCCGCGGACGAGGCGGAAGACATCGTTCCGAATGCAGTCGAAGCGTTGCAACTGTGGGCGGAGGACATGCCTGTTCCCGAACCGTCCAGCCATGAGGCGATCGTTGCGCTTGCGGATATACGCAAAGCACTTGCTGAAGGAGGCTATCTGGTCTCGGTACCACTCATCGACAATGACAGCGCCGTCGTAAGGGCGAATGTAACTTTCGAGCGCGGCGTCTTGCGGGCGATCGACGCCGCAGCGCGCGACCGAGGCATAACGCGATCGGCATTCCTCTCCAGCGCAGCTCGCAAGGAAATCGAGGCAAAGCACTGAACTCACCTGACACAGGGCCAAAATCGCGATGTGGTAAAATCACACCTTTAACTCAAATCCTTGTTTTCATTTAAGTTTATCTTCCAGCAATCATTTCATGCGCCTTGACGCGATAACCACCCTCCCCTATAAACCGTGACGAAGCAGCGGCCCGCAAAGGCCGCCGTTTTGTTATTGGCGACGGCAAGTGCCTTTTGCCAATCCAAGCAACAAGAAACGCCTTCTTTTGAAGGTCCGAACCGAAAGCAACAATCCATGGCAACCTTTTCGCAGAAGCCTGCGGATGTGGTGAAGAAGTGGGTGCTGATCGACGCCGAGGGTCTCGTCGTCGGCCGTCTCGCCACTGTCATCGCCAATCATCTTCGCGGCAAGCACAAGCCCACCTTCACCCCGCACGTCGACGACGGCGACAACGTTATCGTCATCAATGCCGACAAGGTGGTGTTCACCGGCAAGAAGTTCACCGACAAGGTCTATTACTGGCACACCGGCCACCCCGGCGGCGTCAAGGAGCGCACCGCGCGCCAGCTGCTCGAGGGCCGCTTTCCCGAGCGTGTCGTCGAAAAGGCCGTCGAACGCATGATCCCGCGCGGCCCGCTCGGCCGACGCCAGATGAAGAATCTCCGCGTCTATGCAGGCACGGAACATCCGCATGTCGCCCAGCAGCCCGTTGTCCTCGACGTGGCCAAGCTGAACGCCAAGAACAAGAAGGTTTCGTAAGATGGCTGAGCTTTCCTCGCTCGCAGAACTCGGAACTGCCACCGGTAACACCAACACCCAGCCGGCGGCACCCGTCCATGTCCAGAAGCTCGACAAATCGGGCCGCGCCTATGCCACCGGCAAGCGCAAGAACGCCATCGCGCGCGTCTGGGTGAAGCCCGGCTCCGGCAAGATCGTCGTCAACGACAAGGTGTTCGCCGAATATTTCGCGCGTCCGGTCCTGCAGATGATCCTCAACCAGCCGATCATCGCGGCCAACCGCGCCGGCCAGTACGACATCGTTGCCACCGTCATCGGCGGCGGCCTTTCCGGCCAGGCCGGTGCCGTGCGCCACGGCATCTCCAAGGCGCTGACCTATTACGAGCCGGCGCTGCGCGCCGTACTCAAGAAGGGCGGCTTCCTGACCCGCGACAGCCGCGTCGTCGAGCGCAAGAAGTACGGCAAGGCGAAGGCCCGCCGGAGCTTCCAGTTCTCCAAGCGCTAAGCGCTGCGCAATTACACGCTATCGAAAGGCCGCCTCCGGGCGGCCTTTTCATGAATGGCGGCAACCAATCACCGGCGGCAGGCGCGGCTCGCTCGCATCGTGGCAGACTTCAGGCCTTGATGAAGTCGATAAACGCCCGGAGCGGCGCCGGCACGAGGCGCCGGCCGGGATAATAAAGGAACGGCCCGGAGAAGCTCTGCCACCAGGGTTCAAGCAGCGGCTCGAGCGCCCCGCTCTCGAAATGAGGGCGTAGCCAATCTTCGAACAGGCTGATGATGCCGGTGCCAGCGATGGCTGCATCGACTTTGAGGTCCGTCGCCCCGCCCAGGGTCACGAGAAGCGGCCCCGTCGGGTCGACCCGCACCACCTCGCCGTCGCGCTCGAATTCCCACGGCGGCATCGCACGGCTGGCAAAGCGGCCGCGCAGGCAGGCGTGGCCGAGCAGGTCGCTCGGGTGTTGCGGCCGGCCATGACGATCCAGGTAGGCAGGGCTGGCGGCGGTGGCGAAGCGCTGCACGCGCGGTCCGATCGGCACGGCGATCATGTCCTGCTCCAGCCGCTCGTCGTAGCGGATGCCGGCGTCGCAGCCGGCCGCCAGCACATCGACGAAGCTTTCCTCAGCGATCACCTCCAGCCGGATGCCGGGATAGGCGGCAAGGAACCGCGGGACGATGCTGGGCAGGACCAGCCGCGCCGCGCTGACCGGCACGTTGAGGCGCAACAAGCCCGCCGGCCTGTCGCGAAAGCCGTTCACCACGTCGAGAGCCGACTCCACCTCGGTCAAGGCTGGACCGAGCCGCGCCAGCAGGCCTTCGCCGGCCTCCGTCAGGACGACGCTGCGGGTCGTCCTGTTGAGCAGCCTGACACCGAGCTGCGTCTCCAGACGCCGCACGGCCTCGCTCAACCCCGACGCGCTGCCGCCGCTGGCGCGGGCGCCATCGCGAAAACCCTTGGCGCGCGCTACGGCCACGAAAGCGTTCAGATCCCCGAGATCGATCTTCATTGTTCGTCATTCCGCACAGCCTGTACGGATTGTACCCAATTATCATTGGATCGGACAGCGTCTATCTGTGCGCCATCCCTGAAGGAGAAAGACCATGTCCAGTATCGACCAGTCCGGCACATTCATCCTCGGCGACCGCAAAGTCAGACGGCTCGGCTACGGCGCCATGCAACTCGCAGGGCCCGGCGTCTTCGGGCCACCAAAGGACCACGACACGGCATTGGCCGTGCTGCGCGAAGCCGTTGCACAAGGCGTCAATCACATCGACACCAGTGACTTCTATGGCCCGCACGTGACTAACCTGTTGATCCGCGAAGCGCTCGCACCCTATCCTGACGACCTCGTTATAGTCACCAAGATCGGCGCCAGGCGCGGCCAGGGCGGATCGTGGCTGCCGGCCTTCTCGGCCCAAGAACTCACCCAGGCGGTGCACGACAATCTGCACAATCTCGGGCTCGACGTGCTGGAGGCGGTCAACCTTCGGATCATGTTCGACGCGCATGGCCCCGCCGGAGGGTCGATCGAGGCGCCGCTTGCGACGCTCGCCGAGCTTCAGCGACAGGGCCTCGTGCGCCACATCGGGCTGAGCAACGTCACCGCTGCGCAGATCGCCGAAGGCCGCAGGATTTGCAAGATCGTCTGCGTGCAGAATCAGTACAATCTGGCGCATCGGGGCGACGATGCCTTGATTGACGATCTCGCCCGCGACGGCATCGCCTATGTGCCGTTCTTCCCGCTTGGCGGCTTCAATCCGTTGCAGTCGTCGACCTTGTCCAAGGTCGCCGCACGCCTCGGCGCCACGCCCATGCAGGTCGCGCTCGCCTGGCTGCTTCGCCGCGCGCCCAACATTCTTCTGATCCCAGGCACGTCTTCCGTCGCGCATCTCAGGGAGAACCTCGCCGCGGGCGATCTCGCGTTGCCCGAAGATGCGATCGAGGAATTGGACAGTATCGCCGGAACTGTCCCCGCTCACGCGTAGCGCGGCAATCGCTCTGGTTCGTGCCCGGCGTTAGTTAATGCTGGCCGTATTCGCCGGCTCGGCCGGGCGCTTCTCACCGGCGTAGGGCACGCGAAAACCGTTCGCCGCCAGCCAACCGATGGCCGCCTTCGGTTCGTCGGTCTGGATGATGGTGGCGCCGCGCTCGACCCAGAAGCCGTAGGTCTCGCGCGGCAGGCTGGCCGCGACCGCCAGCTCGTCGCCGCGACCGCCGGCGAGGAAGCCGCCCGGCTTGTTGACGATGGCATAGGTGTCGGCCCAGATGTGCCAGTCGCCCCTTACCGCCAGCGCGCGCATGCGCGGGCTGAACAGCGGGCCGCCGGTCTCCGTCAGCGTCTCTGATCCCATGCGCCAGTTGATCATCTCGACTGCGCGCATCGGGAAGGCCCGGCTCAGTTCCTCGGCAAACATGGCGTCGCGAACCGCGTCATCGGCGATGATCGGCATGAACTGGAAGCCGCTGCCGATCTCGGCCATGGCAGCCTTGACCCTGGCGATCCTCTCCGCATTCCACAGGTTCTCTTTGACGATCACCTGTTCGGCCATGCCGAGATCGCGGGCGACGGCGACCATGCCGGCGAGGCTTCCGGTGTCGAGCTTGTTGTCGAGGTTGACGAGAATCCTGTCCCTGGTCGCCACCAGCATCTCGCGCAACGTCGAGACCGTCTCGCCCGTAACGGCGCCGGTGCCTTCGATCACCAATCGGCAGGTCTTGAGTTCGGCCAATGTGCGGTTGACCACCTCGCCCTTGCAGGTCGTGGTGCGGTCAAGCCAGCTGTCATGCATGACGACGAATTCTCCGTCCTTCGAGCGCCTGATGTCGACCTCGACGATTTCGGCGCCCATTGCGATCGACGCCTCGACGGCGGCGATCGAGTTTTCGGGATAGAGCGTCTTGCCGGCCTGCATGCCGCCGGCGCGGTGCGCGGCCACCATCACATGGTCGCGCCATTGGTTGGCGTGCTCGAAACGGTCGAGAATCTGCCTGGCGCGCGTTTCACCCGCCAATGCCTGGCCAAGGGAGACCACCAGCGCCGCGGAAAGCAGAAGGCTCAGCCAAATCGTTCGCATGAGACAAGTCGTTCGCACGAGAATCGCTCCGTACCGGGATCGCACCCCGGTTAAGCGATGCCCGTGACAGGCAGGTGAACGAAGCCGGCTTCGCAAACGCAGGAAAATCAGATCAATGCCGGCCGAAGCAGCCGTTGGCGGCTACTTTCGGTTATTTACCAGGCAATCTCCGGGCCGGCCATGCGGGGTTCGCCTGGCGAGCAAGGATTTGTGACCGGATCGAATGGCCGTGATCCTCCGCAGGGGTCGCAATTCTGAGAATTATGTCCAATAAGGTTGCGCGTCGACGCACAGGAGATCGCTTCATGCCGCCAAGGACCATCGATCACGCCTTCACCACCCGCTCCAGGACGGGCGCGTCGTTTGAGCCGACCTATGCCGGCGCGCTGTCGTTCATGCGGCGCAAATATTCGAAGGACGTGAAGGGCGCCGATGTAGTGGTGTGGGGCATTCCCTTCGATGCGGCGGTCACCAATCGGCCGGGCGCTCGTTTCGGACCGCAGGCGATTCGCCGCGCCTCGGCCATCCTCGACAACGATCCGCAATATCCGTTTTCGCGCGACCTGTTCGAACAGCTTGCTGTGATCGACTTTGGCGACTGCCTGCTCGACAGCGGCAATCACCAGAAGACGCCTGCCACGATCGAGCGCGAAGCGGCGAAGATCTTGAAATCCGGCGCCTTTCTGCTTTCACTCGGCGGCGATCATTTCGTCACCTGGCCGCTGCTCAAGGCGCATGCCGCCATCCACGGCCCGCTGGCCCTGGTGCAGTTCGACGCACATCAGGACACCTGGCCCGACGACGGCAAGCGCATCGATCACGGCTCCTTCGTCGGCCGTGCGGTCAAGGAAGGCATCATCGATCCCGACCGCTCGATCCAGATCGGCATCCGAACCCATGCGCCCGACACATTCGGCATCAAGATCCTATATGGCCATGAAGTGGAGGAAATGCGGGCGTCCGACATCGCCTATGCCATCGTCGACCGTACGGGCGGCAAGAAGACCTACGTCACTTTCGACATCGATTGTCTGGATCCGGCTTTTGCGCCCGGCACGGGAACGCCGGTCGCGGGAGGCCCGTCTTCGGCAAAGATCCTGTCGGTGCTGCGCCAGATCAACCAGGTCGATATCGTCGGCGCCGACGTCGTCGAGGTTGCGCCAGCCTATGATCACGCCGATATAACGGCAATTGCCGGCTCGATGGTGGCCATGCACTATCTCGGGCTGCTGGCGGAACGAAAGGCCCGGCTCGAGGACATGAACCAGAGCAACCACAGCGTTGCCGGATTGAATCAGGCAAGCGGCATATAGCTTTGAGATAACAGGAATTTTGGCAGGCAATGAAACCGAAAATCTTCATCGACGGCGAGCACGGCACCACCGGTTTGCAGATAAGGGCGCTGCTTGCCGAGCGCGGCGACCTGGAAATCATCTCCATCACGGCCGAACGCCGCAAGGAAACGGCAGCGCGCGCCGAGTTCCTCAATGCCGCCGATGTTGCGATCCTCTGCCTACCGGACGCGGCCGCTAAGGAAAGCGTTTCGCTGATCGCCAATGACACCACCAAGGTGATCGACGCCTCGACGGCGCATCGCGTCGCCGAGGGCTGGGAATATGGTTTCGCCGAAATGGAAAAGGAACAGGCGAAGAAGATCGCTTCGGCGAAGCGCGTCGCCAATCCGGGCTGCTGGCCGCAAGGACCGATCGCGACGCTGCGGCCGCTGGTTGCGGCGGGGCTGTTGCCGGCCAATTTTCCGGTCACCGTCAACGGCATTTCCGGCTATTCCGGCGGCGGCCGGCCGATGATCGAGGATTATGTCGCCAAGGGCGAAGATGCGCCGGAATTCCTGCCCTACGGGCTGACGCTGCAGCACAAGCACGTGCCTGAGCTAAGGACCTATGCCAAGCTTTCGCACGATCCGATCATGCAGCCGGCAGTCGGCAATTTCGCGCAAGGCATGATCACCGTGGTGCCGCTGCAACTCGGCGGCCTCGACCATGTGCCGACCGGCGCCGAGCTTCATGCGGCAATCGCCGATCATTTCGCTTCCATCGATGGCGGCGTGGTCGAGGTGGCGCCGTATCTGCATCAGGAACGCATGCCCGACATCGATCCGGAGATCTACAACGGCACCAACCGGATGAAGCTTTATGTCTTTGCCAATGATAACAGGGCGCAGGCGCTGCTGATTGCCGTCTACGACAATCTCGGCAAGGGCGCCTCGGGCGCCGCTGTGCAGAACATGGATCTGATGCTCGGCCTTTGAATGGATGCGCCGAGATTTCCAAAGCGCTGGAAGGTCGGCGCGCCGGAGCTCATTGCCGAAACGTTCGGTAGCCGCATCTGGAAAGTTGTTCGCGAGGACGGCTCACCGGCAATCGTCAAGGATCTAAAGCCTTTCGACGATGTGGAGGACGAGTTGCGTGGCGAGCATTTCCTCACCTGGCGACGCGGCGAAGGCGCGGTGCGGCTGCTCGGCCGCGACGGCCACCGCATGCTGCTCGAATACGCCGGCGAAATCTCGCTGTCACAGATCATTGCGGATCAGGACGACAATGCCGCCACCGCCATCGCGGCCGAGGTGATGGCAAGACTGGTCTCTCCGTCGAAGCACGCCGCCCCGCCGGACCTTCAGCCGTTGCGGAGACGGTTTTCCAGCCTGTTCAAAAAGGCGAAGGCCGATCGCGCCGCCGGCGAAAAGAGCCTGTATGTCGAAGCTGCCGAAATCGCGGAACGGCTGTTGTCCAATCCGCACGACGTACGGCCGCTGCATGGCGACCTGCATCACGACAACATCATGCACGGTCCACGCGGCTGGCTGGCGATCGATCCGAAGGGCGTCCTCGGCGACCTGGGTTTCGACGCCGCCAACATGTTCTACAACCCACTCGACCGAGATGATCTTTGCCTCGATCCGAGGCGGATCGCCCATATGGCGCAAGTCTTTGGCGCCACGCTCGGCCAGACGGGGCCTGCCGTACTGGACCACGCCGTTGCCTATGGCTGCCTGTCGGCTGCATGGCACCATGAAGATCGCAATGCGGTCGACGAAAACCGCGAGCTGGCGATTGCCGCAGCAATCTGGCGGGTGCGGCTCAGCCTCTGAGAGCGATCTCGTGGGGCAGCGGGTAAGCGCCCTTGGTACCGCGCCAATGCGCAGCGGCGAAGCCCAGCAGAACCAGCGCGAATGCCTGATGCGTCAGGGCCATGTGCAGCGGCACCTGCATCAACAGGGTGCCGATGCCGATCGACGCCTGCACCACGACAATCAGGAACAGCAGCGTCGCGCGTCGGGCATGCGTCGTGCCGGGCAGACGCCGGCGTGTCGCGATCATATGCCAGAGCGCGACCGCGAAGATCGTGTAGGCGCCGATCCGGTGGACGAACTGCACTGTCTTCGGATTTTCGAAGAAATTGCGCCACGCCGGCTCGAGCAGCAGCAGGTCGCCAGGGACCAGCTTGCCGTCCATCAGCGGCCAGGTGTTGTAGCTCAAGCCGGCGTCAAGCCCCGCGACCAGCCCGCCGAGATAGATCTGGACCAGCGCCAGCAGTACCAGAATGCCGGCCAGACGTTGCGTCGAGCGGTCGGCGGCAGGTTCCGAGTGCGGCGCCAGCCCACGCGCGACAACCATGGTCGCCGTGAAGATCAGCGCCGCCAGCGTCAGATGCGTCGCCAGCCGGTATTGGCTGACCGAAACCCGGTCAACCAGGCCGGATGCCACCATCCACCAGCCTATCGCGCCCTGCAGCCCGCCGAGCAGGAGGATGCCCGACAATCTCGTGCCGAGGCCCCGCTCAATGCGGCGCGTCACCCAGAAGAACAGCAGCGGCAGGGCGAAGACCGCGCCGACACTACGTGCCAGGATACGATGCACCCATTCCCACCAGAAGATCGACTTGAACGCCACGATGCTCATGCCCTTGTTGAGTTCGGCATATTGCGGGATCTGCTGGTAGCGCAGGAACTCCTCCTGCCACTCGGAATCGTTGAGCGGCGGGATGACGCCGTGAATCGGCTCCCATTCGGTGATCGACAGGCCGGAATCGGTGAGCCTCGTAGCGCCGCCGACCACCACCAGCGCAAACAGCACGAGCAGCACGACATAGAGCCAACCGCGCACCAGTGCACGATTGCGAACGTCTCGATCGCGGGCGGCGAAGGGCGCGTCGTCGGATATGGCAGCAGCCATGGGTTTGTCCCGGCAGTTGAAGTCGCGGATTGGTGAACCATCGCAACCCGGCTTGCAAGGCCGGGCGACGCGGCACGCCGTCGCGCCGTTTCTGGCGGGTTGCGCGCATTCGCCGTTCGGCCTAAGCGATAGCGATCAACGAGATCGCGCCATGCCCATTCGCCTGAAAAAGCTGATCGGAAGCTTCCTGCTGGTAGTGCTGGTCGTCGTCTATGCGCTGGTCGCCTCGATCGTCGCGGTCGCCCAACTGTCGCAGTCCGGGCCGCTGGCGCACTTCATCTTCTTCCTGCTGAGCGGGCTTTTGTGGGTGCTGCCGGCGATGGGCATCATCAAGTGGCTGATCCTCGAGCCGCGGCCGAAGGGCCGAGGCAACAGTTAAATCGTCACCACCGTCTTGCCAGCATTGGCCAGCGGCGTCGTCACGCCCGACAACATGGTTCGGATGTGGGCGATGCTCTGATAGCGGCCGTTGACTGAAATGCGCGGCAGGGCATGCAGGAACCCGGCATGCTCGGCGCGCAGTACGCCGTGGCGGGTCGTCACCGCCGACGCATAGCCGGCATCGCGGACAAGGCCCACTTCGCGGCGGCCGACTGCGCTGGCATGACCGTAGGGATAGGCGAAATGGCGCGGCTCCTCGCCGAGTTTGGCCTGCAATATGCGCTTGACGTCGCCGATCTCATGCCGCGCGTCGCTCTCGGAAAGCCGCTTCAGATTGCAATGATTGACGCTATGCGCGCCGATCGTCACCAGCGGGTGTCCGGCCATGGTGCGGATCTCGTCCCAGTTCATCAGCGTGCTCGGGCGCGGACCGCCCAACTCGATGCCGTTCGAGCGCGCCAGATCGCGCAACACCGCACGCTGGTCCTGCTCGTGCACCTTCAGCGTCAGATAGGCGTGCAGGCGCGCATTGGCCTGGACTTTTTTTCCCCGATTCGAGCAGTCGATCGTCACCGGGCCGTCCGGCGTCGCCAGCGTCAGGCGATCGCGCGCATTGACGATATCCTCAACCACGTCCCACCACAGATCGGCAGCGCCGTCGATCAGTCCCGGCGCGACGTAGATGGTGATCGGCGCGCCGTGCTTCTCCAGCACCGGCAGCGCCTCGGTCATGTTGTCTCGATAGGCGTCGTCGGCGGTGATCGTCGCGAACTGGCCGTCCTTGTCGCCGGCCTTGATGCGCTCGATCGCCTCGTCCAGCGTGACGAACCTGTAGCCGTTCGCCTTCATGTCGGCGATCACGATATCGAGGAACCCAGGCGCGATGTTCAAGTGTCGGTTGACGCCATTCGGCTTTTCCGGCGTCGCGGTGACCCGATGGAGCATCAGGATGACGCCAACGCCGCCGATAAACGGCTTGGCCAGCGGCGCGAGACCGGAATAGCGGGCGAGATTGAGCGCCAGTTTGCGAATTGCCTCGCCCCCGTCGATCATTCATTCACCTTTTGCGCCTAAGCTCATCAAGCATGGAATGCGCCTGCGCGGACCCCCAATCGCGACGAATACGCCCTAAGGATTGAGGTATGGTTGACGCCACCGCGTCATTTGACGGCAATCAGCTGGCAAGCAACGAGGCGTCGCCGTATGCCTTGCCGGCCGGCAAAGCCGGCTTATCGATCTCGGTTGCCGATAGTGCGGCGCTGGCGGCGTACGCCGAATTCTGCCGTTCGGCGCTTTTTGCCCCGGCGCAGAGCGCAGGCTGGATCCTGAACTGGGCCGCACATACCGGCGCCGACGTCGTCGTTGCGACGCTGCGCGCCGACAACAGGCCGGTTTTCTCGTTAGCGCTGGAGGTCACTCGCAGTGGAGCGTTCCGCGTCGCCCGGTTCATGGGCGGCCGCCATGCCAACGGCAATTTTGCCGCCGCCGACCCGCAATGGCTGGCGAGTGCCGATAGCGCGGCGATCCGCGCTATGCTGGCTGCGATTGGCAAGGCGCGGCGTGATATCGATCTTGTCGCGCTAGAGCGGCTGCTGCCCGATCTCGACGGCGTTGCCAACCCGCTCTCCGCCTTGCCGCATTTTTCGAGCCCCAATCTGTCTCTGGCCGCCGGCCTAGCAGGAGGGTTTGATTCATTGCTCATCCGCGTGAGCGGCAAGCGCAGGCGCAAGAAGCATCGCTCGCAGGCGCGCAAATTCGGGGCCGTCGGCAGCCATTGCCGCATCGAGGCGAGGACTGCGGACGAGGTGAACAGGCTGCTCGATGCCTTTTTCGAGATGAAGGAATTCCGCTTCCGCAAGATGGGCATCGCCAATGTTTTCGGTGAGGCGGAGGTGCGCGCTTTTTTTCGCTCGCTGTTTACCGACGCGCTCCAAGAGGAAGATCCGTCCTTCGTGCTGCATGGGCTGGAAGTCGCCGGCAAGCTTCGTGCGGTCACCGGATCGAGCCGCTCGGGCAAGCGGCTGATCTGCGAATTCGGGGCGATCGCCGAGGACGAACTCGCACACACCAGCCCCGGCGACTTCCTGTTCTTCGAGAACATCCAGGAAGCCTGCGAGGCAGGTTTTGAAATCTATGATTTCTCGGTCGGTGACGAACCCTACAAGCGATTGTGGTGCGATGTCGAAACGCAACATTTCGAGGCGCTGGTTCCGCTGACGCTGAAAGGTCGCGCGCTGGCGCTTGCGCTCAGGCACGGCGCAAGCCTGAAAGCATTCATCAAGCACAGCCCAATGGTCTGGAAGCTGACCAAGCTGCTGCGCCGCAAGGCCGTGGGCCAGACAGCACCGGCCGCAGGCGAAGACGACAGCTGATTTCAATTTGAGAAAAATGCCTCAGGCCGCCGAGCGCCGTCCCGGCATTGGCCCCGGCGCCACATGGCCGATTGGCGTGACCAGCGTTAGGTCGGGATAACCGCTCTCGATGAGCGCGACTGCGGCTTGCGTCACCTGGTCGTCCGGCTCAAGCATGGAGAGCAGCACCTCGGTGCCCTCGCCCACCAGGCGGCTGATGCCTTGCGCGTCGGCCGGCCCGCATTCGACCACAACCAGATCATAGGCCGTGGTTAGCGACTGCATGATGATCGGCAGCCGGTCGGCGGCGCGCATGGCACGGACCGGATCGGCTGTGCCGACGGGAATCACGTGGCAATCCGAATAAAGATCGGGGTGGATCACATCGCTGAACTGCGCTTGCGAGGCGAGCAGATCGGTGATGCCCGGAAACAGCCCGCTGTCCAGCATCGGCCGCGAGGCAGCACCCGAAGCGGTGAGATCAAGCAGCAGCACGCGTAGCCCGGCGTCGGAGACTGCGCGCGCCACCAGCACCGCCGAGGCAGCCGCCTCGTCGCCTTCCGGTGACACGAATATGGCCCGGGCTGCACCGGTGGCGATCAGTTTTTCCGCGGCCTTGTCGATGTCGATCTCGCCGAGGATAGAACGTGCCGGTTCAATGTCTCCAGCAGCCATTTCAGAGTACTCCGGTTCGATTTTCTCGGCAGCCGCTTCCGCCACCGCGACGGGTTCCGGCTCCACTTTGGTTTCAATGATGCTGTCGTCGTCGATCTCGGCGACTGCCGGTTCGGACCGCGCAACCGGCGGGTCGGGCTCGGCCGATGCGCGTTCGGCCTGGACAGCCGGCATCGCAACCTGCTCGATGTGTTCGAAATGGGCACCGGCGGCCGGACGCATGGCACGGCCGGAAAACAGTTCCTGCAGCAACGTGACGATCGCCATGATGAGCAACGAGCCGACAAAGGCCGCGCCGACAATCGGACCAATCTTGGGGAAATAGGGTTCGGTCGGCGCCCGGGCCTCCGAAAATAGGCGAGCGTCAACAGGTAGGTAGTTGCGATCCTTGCGTGCGGCCGCCTGGAGATAGCTGGACGAGTAGAGATCGAGTTGCTGGCGCTTGGTCGCGGCATCGCGCTGCAGCGCATCGAGTTCCACCTGCTCTTCGCCGGCGCGGGCGGACGCCGCCTTCAGCGTGTTGACGTCGGCCACGAGTTGAGCCTCGCGCGCCTTTGCCGTCTCGGCCTGCGCCATCAGACCCTTCATGATCTTTTCCGCTTCGTTGCGGATCTGGCGGTCGAGATCGGCGAGTTGCGACCTCAGCGCCCGGATGCGCGGATGGTTGTCGAGCAAGGTGGTGGAAAGGTCGGCGATGTTGTTCTTGAGTTCGACTTGGCGCTCGCGCAGGCGCTGGATCAGTTCGGACGACAACACCTCCGGAACGGCATCCAGTGAGCCGCCACTGCGCAATGCCCTGCGCACGCTGTCGGCGGTCGCTTCCGCTGAAGCGCGGTTGGCGCGCACCCGTGACAATTCGCTCGACAATTCGGACAGCTGCTGGGTGGCAAGCACCGAATTGTTGCCGCCCATCAAAAGATCGGACTGGGCACGGAATGCGGCAACCTTGGCTTCCGCCTCCTTCACCCGATTCTGCAGATCCGCGATTTCCGGCGCCAGAAAGTCGGTGGCGGCGGAATTCGATTCGAGCTTGGCGTTGCCCTTGGAGGCGATATAGGCGTTTGCAATCGCGTTCGGGATCGCGGCGGCAAGCTGTGGATCCTCTGACGAGAACTCGATTGCGATCGCACGGGTTTTTTCGACGCCATAGACGTTGAGCTTCTCATGCATTGCGTCCAGCACGCGCTCTTCCAGCGGGATCTCGAAGGGATCGCTTTTCAAGCCAACGAGGACAAGGGCGCGGCTCAGCGCCGACATCTTCAGCGCCTCGTCGAATTCGGGCAATTTCGCCAGGTTGAGCTTCGCCGCTACCTGTTTGAGGATGTCGGGGGACGAGATGATCTGGACCTCGGTGGCCACAGCCTCTTCGTCGGGAATCGACCGCTCGTTGCCGTTGGCCCCGGCTGGCCGCGTGAACTCCGATTCTCGAGGCCCGATCTCCAGCTTGGCTGCCGCCTTGTATTCGGGCGTTGCAAGCCAGGCGAGCGCAAAGGCCAGGCCGGTTACAACCAGCGCGACGACAAGGATGCGCAACCAGTTTCGCGCCAGGCTGGCGAAAAGCTGCCTGAGATCGATGTCGACATCTGCGGCCGCGGATTGAACGGACATGCATCCCTGCTCCGGTACTGAGTCAGCATGCACCGTAAACAACTATGGTAACTCAGCCGTTAATATCGCGGTAAGAACCTGTTAGGCTCTACTAACAAGCCGCAAACAAGAGGCTGAAAACGATCTGCATTTGTCGATCCGGCCCGTACCGGCCGCGCGCCTTTACCGGCCATTAACCCTAACAGGACGATAACCGAGCTCGATCGTTAAGGTTTGCCGCAGAGTCGCCGGCTATTCAAAGGTACGTGTCCGCTCATGAAAAGCATTGCTCCCCTTTTCCGCGCGCTGCTTGCCGTATCGATGCTTTCGGGCTGCTCCAGCTACCGGCCGACGCCGGCCGCATTCCATGAAGTTCTCGACCAGCCCTATCGCCTCGGCGCCGGCGACCGCGTCCGCGTCACAGTGTTCGAGCAGGAAGGATTGACCAACACCTACAGTGTCGACCAATCCGGCTATCTCTCGCTGCCGCTCGTCGGCAACGTGCCGGCGCGCGGCCACACCGCCCAGCAGCTCGAGGGCGAGATCGCCGAGAAACTGCGCCAGGGCTATTTGCGGGATCCTGACGTTTCTGTCGAAATCGATCGCTACCGACCGATCTTCGTCATGGGTGAAGTGGGTGCGGCGGGCCAGTATTCCTATGTTCCGGGCCTGACCGTGCAGAAGGCCGTCGCCATCGCCGGCGGGTTCACGCCACGCGCCAACCAGGAGAGCGTCGACATTACCCGCGACATCAACGGCAAGGTGATAACCGGACGCGTGGTGACCTCCGACCCGCTACTGCCCGGCGATACAGTCTATGTTCGCGAACGCCTGTTTTGATGTGCTGACCAAGTGGCGGACACACTCAGGATCGTCCACTGCTTTCGCTCACCGGTCGGAGGCATCTTCCGGCATGTGCGCGACCTGACCGAGGCTCAGGTCGCCGCCGGCCATGCCGTCGGCATCGTCTGCGATTCGACGACGGGCGGCGATTTCGAGGAACGGCTGTTCGAACAGATGAAGGGCAGCCTGGCGCTCGGCATTCACCGCACGCCGATGCAGCGGCATGTCGGGCCAGGCGATCTCGCCTCGGCCCGGCGCACCTATAGGATCATAAAAGAATTGCGGCCGGACGTGCTGCACGGGCATGGCGCCAAAGGTGGCGCCTATGCCCGTCTGTTCGGCTCATTGTTGCGGGTATCCAGGTCTCGCGTAGCCCGCCTTTATTCGCCGCATGGCGGCTCGCTTCACTATGACGAGACGACCGCCATGGGGAAGCTGTTCTTCGCGCTCGAGCGCTTCATGGCTCGCTTCACCGATTGCCTGCTGTTTGTTTCCGATTATGAGCGACGGACTTATCGCAGGAAGGTCGGCGAGCCGCCTATTCCGAACGCTCTCGTCCACAACGGCCTGCGCGCCGCAGAGTTCGAGCCGGTGCGGACCGAGCACAATGCGGTTGACCTCCTCTACATCGGCATGATGCGAGACCTCAAAGGCCCCGACATCTTCATCGATGCGCTGGGGCTTGCCGCAACACGGCTCGGCCACCCATTGAAGGCGCTGATGGTCGGCGACGGCGACGACCTGCCGCGCTATCGCGCCCAGGTGAGTCAGCGCGGCCTGGACGTCGGCTTCCTGGCGCCGATGCCGGCCAGGCTGGCCTTCACGCTGGCCAAGCTGGTCGTCGTTCCATCGCGCGCGGAAGCCATGCCCTATATCGTTCTGGAAGCGCTCGCCGCCGGCAAGCCGATCATCGCGACGTCGGTCGGCGGCATACCGGAAATCTTCGACACCAGCTCGCCTGCCCTGATCCGGCCCGACCCGCGCGAACTTGGCGACAAGATAAGCGCCGCATTGGCCGATCTCGACGCCTACAAGGGCCTGATGCCCGGCATCGCCGACCTCAAGGCACGATTCGGCGCCGATGTAATGGCCGCTGAAATCGAAAAGGCTTATTTCGCCGCGCAAAAAAAATAGGGCAACGGGTTCCACCGGGCTGCACCTGGTGAAAGCGTCTCCAAAGCCATCTGTTGTTTCAAGGGTTTCTTAGCTCTCTTTTGCTATTCACCTGAGGGAAACCTGCGGACGCCCCATGAACGAAATCGACCCCGCGCGCCGTTTTTCGCTAGACGCGGTGCGCAAATTCAACGCCCCTGCCGAGAACAACACGGCCGGCGGCATGAACGACGTCGCCCGCCAGGTCGCCTCGCAATACCGGCGCGATACGATGTCGCCGATCATGGTGAGCGGCGTCCTGCGCATGGCGGAATTCGCGCTGCTGTTGGTGTCAGGTCTTGCCGTCTATTTCTACTACGTCGGCTTTTTCAACTATCTTGCCTGGCAATACTCCCTGACGATCGCCGCCACCTCGTTCCTCGCCGTCGTTCTGCTCGACGTCACCGACTGCTACCAGATCGTCGCGCTAATGCGGCCGATCGCCAATTTTGGCCGGCTCCTGCTGGTCTGGGCCGGAACGTTCGCCTTGATGGCGCTCACCGCCTTCACCATGAAAATGTCGGAAGACTATTCGCGCCTGCTCTTCGGCACGTGGTTTGTTGTTGGCTTCGTGCTGATCCTGGGTCTCCGCCTGGTGATGTCGAAGCTGATCCGGCGCTGGGCGCGCGATGGGCGGATGGAGCGCCGCGCCGTCATCGTCGGTGGCGGCAAGGCGGCGGAGGTACTGATCCGCTCGGTCGAAAGGCAGCCCTACAACGACATCCGCATCTGCGGCATCTTCGACGACCGCGGCGACAAGCGGTCGCCGCCGGTTGTCGCCGGTTATCCCAAGCTCGGCACAATTTCCGAACTCATCGAATTTGCCCGCATCGCGCGCATCGACATGCTGATCGTATCACTGCCGCTGATCGCAGAATCGCGCGTGCTGCAGTTATTGAAGAAGCTATGGGTGCTGCCGGTCGACATCCGGCTGTCGGCGCATTCGAACGCGCTGCAGTTCAGGCCGCGCGCCTATTCCTACATCGGCTCGGTGCCGATGCTCGATATCTTCGACAAGCCGATCAACGACTGGGATTCGGTCGCCAAGCGCGCCTTCGACATCGTCTTTTCGATCATCGGCATCATCGTGTTCTCGCCGGTGATGCTGGCGACCGCGATCGCGATCAAACTCGACAGCAAGGGGCCGGTGCTTTTCCACCAGAAGCGGCACGGCTTCAACAACGAGATCATCGAGGTCTATAAGTTCCGGTCGATGTACACCGACAAGGCGGACCCGACGGCGAAGCAGACCGTGACAAAGAACGATCCGCGGGTCACCCGCGTCGGCCGCTTCATCCGCAAGACCTCGATCGACGAATTGCCACAGTTCTTCAATTCGCTGTTCGGGTCGCTGTCGCTGGTGGGTCCGCGCCCGCACGCCATTGCCGCGCAGTCGCACAACCTCCTCTACAATGAGGTGGTCGACGGCTATTTCGCCCGTCACAAGGTCAAGCCCGGTGTGACCGGCTGGGCGCAGATCAATGGCTGGCGCGGCGAGATGGACACCAACGAGAAGATTCGCATGCGGACGGAATACGACCTGTATTACATCGAGAACTGGTCGCTCCTGTTCGACCTCAAAATCCTGTTCCTGACGCCGATCCGCCTGCTCAACACGGAAAACGCATATTGAGCGCGACGGCCTATGAATTGCCGGCGGCGGCGGTCAACGCCAAGCTGATCGCACTGATTGCGTCAGGGGCGGTTTTCCTCGGCGTCTTCCTGTCCGGCTTCGTCATTGCCGAGCCGGCACCGTACGACGTCTATATGATCGGGCTGATCGTGGTGTGGCCCTTGTTCGGAATGCGCATACAGCGCGCGGGGGTACCGCTTCTGGTGCTGCTGTTGATCATGAACATCGGCGGCATGATCTCGATGACGCAGATGTCGGACCTCGCCGGCACGCCGCTCTATCTCGCCGTCTCGCTGTTCCTGGCCTTAACCGCGGTTTTCTTCGCTTCGGTAACGGCGGTCCGGCCCAGTCTCTATCGGGTGATCTTCGTCGCCTATGTGGTGTCGGCGGTGCTGACTTCGCTGGTCGGCATAGCCGGCTATTTCCATGCCTTTCCGGGAGCCGAGATCTTCACCAAATACGACCGCGCCGCCGGCGCGTTCCAGGACCCGAACGTGTTCGGGCCTTTCCTGGTGCTGCCGGGCGTCTACGTGCTCTATCTGCTGCTTACCGGCTCGGTCGCGCGCATGCCTGTATTGGCGGTGCCGCTGCTGATCATCACCGCCGGCATCTTCTTTTCCTTTTCGCGCGGCGCCTGGGGCATGTTCGCCGTTTCGGCGGTCCTGCTGACCGGTGCCTTGTTCCTGCAGAGCGCCAGCGGCAAGTTCCGGCTGCGCGTCGTCGTCATGACCATCGCCGCCGTCGGACTGCTGGTCATCGCAATGATCGTCATCCTGCAACTGCCGGGCGTCGCCGAGATGTTCTCGAACCGCGCACAGCTTGAACAAAGCTACGACACCGCCCGCCTCGGCCGCTTCGCCCGCTACACGATCGGCTTTCAGATGGCACTGGAGCATCCCTTCGGCATCGGCCCGCTCGTCTTCGGCAAGATGTTCGGCGAGGACACGCACGACATCTGGCTGAAGATGCTGATGGATTACGGCTGGCTCGGCTTCGTGTCGTTCCTGACGCTGACGTGCTGGACGATCGCCGCCGGCTTCCGCATTCTGCTGCGCGACCGGCCGTGGCAGCCTTATCTTCTATGCGCCTACGTCGCCTTCATCGGTAATATCGGGCTCGGCACCTTCATCGACATCGACCACTGGCGCCATGTCTACCTGCTGCTTGGCTTGATCTGGGGTGCCATCGCGCTCGAATACCGCCACCAGTGGCAGCTGCGGGCGGCGCAGCGACCGGCAATGCCCGTTGCTGTCGCTTCAGGCAGGACAGCAACCGAATTCGGTTGACCGGACCCAGTCTATCACGATACATCGCGACCGGTCCGGAGTGTAGCGCAGCCCGGTAGCGCACTTGACTGGGGGTCAAGGGGTCGTCGGTTCGAATCCGGCCACTCCGACCATTAAAATCCAAAGGCTTAGCCAGTTTTCCCCCAAACTGGGCTGTACAGACAATAGCCGCACTGCAGCCAGCGCAACGTACGCAGGCGCGTGATCTCATCGAAGAATCGATCACGATCACTCGTGCGCGAGGCACGGAGGCTGGCGGCTAGCCAGAAGCCCACCGAGAAACCGCGCGACAGTGGCTAGGCGACGTTTGCTGCGTACGCCAACCTTTATCGTGAGCCCGTATTCCAGCTTCAATAAGAAAAGGTCCCGCCGCACATGCCAGAACGGCGGGACTCGATCAGGCGCCTTGCATCAGGCAGGGGTGACTCGGGGGTTTGGGCATGCCCGGTGCGCGCGGATCGTAGTGAACCCTAGGCCCATCAGCTGCAATGCGTCCACCAACCGTCGGTTGGAAAGAACTAATTCAATCCCGATGGCTGGCCTGGCCTGGCCTGAACAGGCGCGCTCAAGGCTCAGTCTCTTCCCGGGGAAGAGCTTTTTGATCAGGACAATCAGGATAGGGCAATTCTTCACACGGAGAGGGCCTGTGGCCAACTCTGCCATAATGTTCCGCGAGTTTTGCGAAACCGTAGGCGAAGGCGAAGAGAAGCGCGAGGATAACCGCTATTCGGACGGCCATACCGTATTGTAGCAGGATCCTGGCATTGGAGCGCGCGGCGTTTTGGTACGTTTGAATGTTGAGTTCGAAAAAGGTTGGCTTTATTTGAATTGCCGTCGTCCGCAGTTGTAAGGGCGAGCGGACGCTACGAAGATGCCACGCGCTTTCGCCCTTAGGGGAGAGATGCAATGTCGCTTCAAGGGGTTGCCTGTCCTGCCGAGCTGACCATGTTGACCAAGGCACTTGATGCCCGATGCCGTGAACTAGGCCTCGCTGACGGCGATCCAGGCAGAGAAGTGCTCGGCCGCAGGGTGATGGATTTGTTCGAAAGTGGTCAGCTCAGCGCCGAAGACCTGAGACTGGCTCTGAGCGGCGAGATCTTTAACGCCAAAAATCCTCCGGCCGGAGCCAGTAGGCTTTGATACGGCAAGCGGCTATCCGCGCAGCCATTTGAATTACTGGGCCAGCGTGTGAATAAATGTGATTTGGCCGTCGGTGCCAGACGGGCTAACTTTGTCCATCGAACGAACGAGGAGAATGATCATGAAGACATTCCTCGCAATAGCCGCGGCACTGACCATGTCCATATCAGTTGCCTCTGCGGATTGCCCCGCGCATTCAAAGGTCCAGGCATCGGTCGACACGCAGACGACAGCGAGCGTCGAGAAGGCCGATATGTCGACTGCCACGGACGCTCAGACGATCAAGAAAGAAGAGCCACAGAAGACCGAGTAGCGGTAACGCTCAGCGGATCCCACGACCCGGATAAACGGCTACTGGCACACATCCACCCACTCGGCGTCGACGAGTTCGGCCAGGCGTTGCGGGCTGAGCCGTACGGCGGCATTCGTCGCGCCTGCCGCCAGGACGACCTCGTCAAAGGCGCGCAGCGAGATATCGCAGTAAACCGGGAGCGGCGCCGGTAGGCCGAACGGGCACACTCCGCCGACGGGATGACCGGTTGCGGCGAGCACCTGTTCGGCATCCAGCATTCGCGCCTTGCCGCCGAACCGGTCCTTGAATTTGCGATTGTCCAGCCTGGAGATCCCGCTGGCCACGATCAGCATCGTCTGGTCGCCGACGCGCAAGCAGATCGTCTTGGCGATCTGCGCCGGCGCTACGCCATGCGCTTCGGCGGCCAGAGGCACTGTCGCCGAGCTGGCTTCCGTGACGATAACGTCGATGTCGGGCGCGTGTGCGGCGAAAAAGGCGCGAACGGATTCGAGGCTCATCTCCGACAATTTCCGTCTGGCGTCGCCGTAGCGGCCGGCAAGTCCACTAAGTGGCCGAAAAAACGAAGCCCGCCAGGGCGACCCATGGCGAGCTCGTGGAATAAAAGCATGACACGTCGCTACGACACGGTTCGCCTTTTGGCAGGCAACACGGCTTCGTCAAACAGAGCGCTTTCCGGAAGTTGAAGCGCGGAGGCAATACGCCGACGCTTCGAAGGATCGGCATCCTTGCCGCTTTCGATGTCGGCAATCTCATAGGCTGCCAGCCCGCACGCCAGGGACAGCTCTTCGATGCTGTATCCACGGGCTTCCCGGGCGGTTCGGACGGCACCGCGTTCAGGCGTAACCGCGCTTGCCGCCAGTTCGGAGTAAGGTTCGCGTTTTGCTATTTGGGGCATTGGCAACTCCGTGGGATGAAAGAGTTAGATCAAATCATGTTGTTGCCTGAGACGATCGGGAGAATGCCCGCTCGCCGGTGATTTGCCAAGCATCAAAGATAGCGTCACGGTATCGTGAACCGACGCCGGAACGAAGCCGGATGCCGGCGAGCTGACATCTGGCCGGATCGTCGGCAGACACAGTTCGGAAACAAAATTCTACAGGCCGGAAAAACTGCCGAAAAACTCCAAGGCGATAGTCCCAACTGCAGCGCTCGAGTCACCGACCTGAATCAGTGACGCTCAAATTCCGCCTGCGCAAAAAGGAAACGATGTCATGAAGAAGCCTCTTCTCTCCGCCCTTGGACTTGCAATCGCACTTGCCCTCTCGATGCCGATCATCGGCGCAAGCAGCGCGAATGCAACGACGATGCACACCACCGTCAAGAAGCATCACCGCCATCACTACCATCACCGCGTCCACCACTACCGCCACCACCACAAGAAGGTTGTGGCGAAGAAGTACTGAAAACACCCTCGGGCGAACAACCGGCAAGCAGGCGTTCTGGTCCTTGATCAAGGGCGGCGCGCTTGCCGGGTTTGCCGTGTCGGCGAAAAATGGCGGCGGTCCGGCGACCACCACCATTTGCTTATCTCAACGTGCCGACCTTGAACGCGCCCGCGGTGCTTGTTGCTGCCGGCCGCCGAGGAACAGACTGGCGACGAGCCCGACCACAACCAGTCCGACAGCGGCCGCCGTCGCCGGGTGATCTCGGGCGGTCTTCTCGATCGCCCGGCCTTGCCTTCTGATTGCCGGCAAGGCGTCGCCGAGGCGCTCAGTGATATCCGAATAATAATCCGATGCGGTATCGCGCCCGTCTTCGTAAAAGGCGCCGCCCCGCTTTAACACGGCTTTCTTCAAGGTGGCCAGTTCCCTGGTCAGGGCCGCGACCTGCTTGTTCAGATCGGTGTCGGAGATGCTCGAAAGCGATGGCATGACGTGCTTCCTTCATATGTAGAAGGAAGCCTAACGCATGACCCTGAAGACCGTTCCGGTCAGCCCGGCGGGCTCTAGCGAACCTGATCGAGCAGGCGCTTGCATTCCAGGAGGTCGAACAGCGCCTCCTGCAGCAATGCGCGATTGTCACGGGAAAGCTTTGACGTGTCCGGCGGAACCGGACCTTCCTCGTCGGTCTTGCCGATGCCGAAAAAACGACGGCTGGGTTTCACCCTCGGCTGGCCGACCAGCATTTCGTCGTCCGGGGCGCGCGGCTGCGCCGCTTGCGTCAGCGGTACCGTGTCGGCCTGTCGGCGCTGCGAGATCGCCTCGACCGCCGCCATGTCGCCACTGCCGACGGCGATCAGAAACTGGTTGCCGTTCTCGCGCAACAGCTTCTGCACGCCCTTGATCGTATAGCCCTGATCGTAGAGCATATGGCGAATACCCTTGATCAATTCGACATCTTGCGGGCGGTAGTAGCGGCGGCCGCCGCCGCGCTTCATCGGCTTGATCTGGTTGAAACGCGTCTCCCAGAAGCGCAGCACGTGCTGCGGCAAATCCAGATCCTCCGCGACCTCGCTGATGGTGCGGAAAGCATCAGGGCTCTTGTCCATGGACGAATCCTCACGCTAGAGCATGATCGCGAAGGCGGGAACCGGGTTCGGGGGACATTGCGCTTAACAAAGAGAGCAGCTTTCCGTCCCGCCGGAGCGGATCACACCCAAATACCGATCCGGCCTACCGAATCGCATCTTATTTCAGCGGTTTATGAAACAATATTCAAGCCCAGCGCAAAAGCAGGGCTCGTTTTTCAACCGAAGCCTGGGGCATGATTCTCGGCAAAGTGGATCGGGCGTCTACTTGCTGCCCTTGGCTTTGCTGTTTTGATGGGAGCGCAAGATACGGTTCTTCAGCACGTTCGACGACTTGAAGGTCATCACCCGACGCGGCAGGATCGGCACTTCCTCACCGGTCTTGGGATTGCGCCCGATGCGCTCGTTTTTGGAGCGGACGTGGAAGGTCGCGAAGGACGACAGCTTCACCGTCTCGCCGCGAACGATCGCCTCGCAGATCTCATTCAGCACCGCCTCGACAAGCTCGGCCGATTCAGTACGCGACAGCCCAACCTTGCGGTAAACGGCTTCGGCGAGGTCGGCGCGCGTAAGTGTCTTTCCCCCCATACGAACCGTCCCATCAGCTCAAAAACATAAATCGATACAAGCAACGGCAGAACCTAAGTAATTGATCCGTCAAGGTCAAGGACCCGAACCCGATAGTTCGGCACTTACCAGCGGAGCAGGACGGCGCCCCAGGTGAAGCCGCCGCCCATCGCCTCAAGCAGCACCAGGTCACCCTTTTTGATGCGACCGTCGGCGACGGCCGCGGACAGTGCCAGCGGCACGGAAGCAGCGGAGGTATTACCGTGCAGATCGACGGTCACGACCACCTTCCGCTCCTCTATCCCGAGCTTTTTGGCCGAAGCGTCAATAATTCGTTTATTGGCTTGATGCGGCACGAACCAGTCGAGATCGGCGGCGCTGATGCCGGCCTGTGCGAACGTCGCCTCGATAACGTCGGTGATCATGCCGACCGCATGCTTGAACACTTCGCGGCCTTCCATCCTGAGGTGCCCGACCGTTCCGGTGGTCGACGGCCCACCGTCGACGAAAAGCTTGTCCTTGTGGATGCCGTCGGAGCGCAGGCTGGCCGCCAGAACGCCTCGGTCGGCGATGCCGCCTGCTCCCGTGCCTGCTTCCAGCACCATCGCGCCGGCGCCGTCGCCGAACAAAACGCAGGTCGAGCGGTCGTTCCAGTCGAGAATGCGCGAAAATGTTTCCGAGCCGATCACCAGCACCCGTCTGGCCAAGCCGCCGCGGATATAGAGGTCGGCGGTCGTCACTGCATAGACGAAGCCGGAGCAAACCGCCTGCAGGTCGAAGGCAAAACCGTGGTGCATGCCGAGCTTGTTCTGGATCTCGACCGCGGTCGCGGGAAAGGTGTTGTTGGGCGTCGAGGTCGCCAGCACGATCAGGTCGATGTCGTCCGCCATCAGGCCGGCGCTGTCGAGGGCTGCGCGCGCCGCAGCCTCGCCCAGCGAGGCCGTCGTCTCGTCGTCGGCCGCGATGTGGCGCTGGCGAATACCGGTGCGCTGGACGATCCACTCGTCCGACGTCTCGACCATGCCTTCGAAATCGGCATTCTTCATAATGCGGCGGGGCAGCGCGGCGCCCGTGCCGCGCACGACTGATCTGATCAATGCTCTTTCCTATTCCTTTGCGTCGATGACGACGTCGGATTTCCGGATTGTCTGGGCATTCGGATTGCGGGCATGGAACAGGTCGAGATCGGCTTCGATGCGGTCAAGCAGATTGTTGCGTACCATGTCGTAGCCAAGCTCGATCGCCGCCGCAAAGCCATCCGAATCAGCCCCGCCATGGCTTTTCACCACGATGCCGTTCAACCCGAGGAAGACGCCGCCATTGGAGCGGCCGACATCCATCTTCTCGCGCAGGCGATTGAAGGCGGTCTTCGCGAAGATATAGCCGATCCTGGCCATCAGCGTCCGGTTCATCGCCGCGCGCAGGTAGCCGGCGATCTGCCTGACCGTGCCTTCCGCCGTCTTCAGCGCGATGTTGCCGGCAAATCCTTCGGTAACGACGACGTCGACACTGCCCTTGCCGATGTCGTCACCCTCGACAAAGCCATGGTAGTTCATCGAGGCCATGTTGGCCTCGCGAAGCATGCGGCCCGCCTCCTTGACCTCCTCCTGACCCTTGATCTCCTCGACGCCGACATTGAGCAGGCCGACGCTAGGCCGTTCAATGCCGAAAACCGAGCGCGCCATGCCGGTGCCCAGAATGGCAAAATCAACCAGTTGATGCGCATCGGCGCCGATAGTGGCGCCGACGTCCAGCACCACGCTTTCGCCGCGCAATGTCGGCCAGAGCGCCGCGATTGCCGGGCGATCGATGGTCGCCATGGTGCGAAGGCAGAACCTGGACATTGCCATCAGCGCGCCGGTATTGCCGGCTGAGATGCAGGCGTCGGCAGTGCCTGCCTTGACCGCCTCGACAGCCTTCCACATCGATGATTTCCAGCGACCATGGCGCAGCGCCTGGCTCGGCTTGTCGTCCATCCGGACTGCGATCTCGCAGTGGATGAACTCGCTCACGTCCGCCAGCTTGGGGAATTTGGCGAGTTCGGGCCGTACCACTTCTTCGCGCCCATAAATGACGAAGCGTATATCCGGACGGCGGGTGGCGACAGTCATGAGCGCCGGGATGACCACGCTTGGCCCGTGATCGCCGCCCATGGCATCGATGGAAATCCTGATCACGCGGTGTTCATCTCACGGTTGCTTGGCCAGCGGGCTTGCCAAGGTACGGGGCTCGCGAAGGTTCGGCGAAAATAACGGTTTTGGGCTGCCGCACAACCAACTTTTCTCAAATTGGATCAGCTATCAGGATTTTCCCAATAGTGATCTGAGCTTTTGCTGGAATTCATTCTCCACAGGCTCGGCATCGCCGGCGGCCTCCAGCGACACACCGGGCTTGCGCGGATAGGGATCGATCGCCAAGCCAAAGAACTGTTCGGCAAGCGCCCCGACGTCGATGGCGTCGCCGGAAAAGGTCTCCGGGCTGTCCGGCCCTTCGGCGTCGAGCAGGATCTCACCGCCGCCGTCGAAACCTTGCCGCCCGAGCTTGGATTGCTCCGGCAGGAACAGCGCTTCGACCGGCTCGTCGATATGCGCCTTGACCGGGTCGAGGGTGACGATGCAGGCCTGCGTTACATCGGCCTCGACATGGCCGCTGACTTTCACCCCGTTGCGCTTCCAGGGCTCGACCAGGAGTTCGGCGCGATAGTTTTCGACCGAAAGCAGCTCGTGCTCGGCGGCCAGCAGGGCGCGCTGCCCGGCGTCGGCATCGATCACCACCGGCAGCCCCTTTTGCGGCAGCCGAGCGACATTTGCCCGGAATGACACTGGGCTGTGGATATCAGGACGTTTCATCTTCGCCTCCACTTCGCCATCTTCATTCGGCCTGCCGCCGCTCAAGCGTTGGCCACGGGAAATACCACCGTGCCGGAAACGATCGATTCGGTCGGCTGTTCCGTGAGTTGCCTGGATGCATCGGCGGCATAGAGTGCCAGTTGCGACGCTTGCGGCCAGGCGCCGGCATCGGGCCTGACGTTGCGGGCAAGGGCGGCGGCAAGCGCATCATGGTCATTTCGTTGCAGTGCATCGTCATAGGCGGCGGTGCGGCCGTAGAACATCTTCGCCAGTTTCCGCATGCGCTTCGGCACGCCGACGTCGCCAATGCCCAATTCCCGCAACGAATGTTCGACATCCATGAAGAACTCGTCGATCAGCACCTGCGCAACCTCTGCCGCCGCACCACCCTCGCCGCGCAACCGGTGCTGGAACAGGAACATGTGCAACGACAGCATCTCGAAGCGGCCGAGCGGCGTGTCCGGCACGTTCCAGGCGGAATAAAACACCGTTTGCCGCGCCGCCGCCACGATTTGTGCGTAAAGCGCCTCGGTGATGGCGCGGTTGGCATGTCGTTCGCGGCCAAAGAGGCGCTGGAACATTTGAGGGTGGTCTCCCGGGACCGTTTGTTGAAGTGGCCTTGTTGCATCGGCAAGCAAGCTGGTTTACCGGTTTTGCGGCCCAGCGCAAGTTGCGGCCAGCTTATGGAGTTGTAGTTGCGCGCGCTGAAATTCAAGTCGACTTTCCTGCCCAGGCCCGCCGGTGCGGTTTCGCTGCTGGTGATCGCTGCGGCGCTTTCCGCCTGCAATTCGACCAAGATGATCGGCGATCTCAATCCGAGCGAGACGCTGACGCAAGGCTACGTCATCGACCAGCAGGCGATCGACCTGGTGCCGGTCGGCTCAAGCCGCGAACAGGTGCTGCTGGCGCTCGGCACTCCCTCGACGAAAGCGACCTTCGACAACGAGGCCTTTTATTACATTTCGCAGACGCGCAAGCGCTACGTCGCCTTCGACAAGCCGCGGCTGGTCGACCAGCATGTACTGGCCGTCTATTTTGGCGATGATGGGCGCGTCACGCAGATAGCCAATTACGGGTTGAAGGACGGCAAAGTGTTCGACTTCATCTCGCGCACCACGCCGACCGGCGGCAAGGACCAGAACTTCCTCAGCCAGATCATAAATGGCGCCAGCAAGCTGGCGCCCGGTATTCCCGGCGGCGGCGGCGGCACGCTCGGCGGCACCTGATCCATTCGGGCGGAGGTCGGCTCCTTCTTTCCTTTTACTTCCCTCCCCGGAAGCGGCACATCTCAGGCAATGGAAAACCCGCGGGAGCGATCCCGCGGGTTTTTGTCTTAAGGTCGTAGCGACCGAGCTTAGCCGTGCGCGAGAACGGCCAGCAACAGCAGCGCGACGATGTTGGTGATCTTGATCGCCGGGTTGACCGCCGGGCCGGCAGTATCCTTGTAGGGGTCGCCGACCGTATCGCCGGTCACCGAAGCCTTGTGCGCTTCGGAGCCCTTCATATGCTTGACGCCGTCCTTGTCGACGAAACCATCTTCGAACGACTTCTTGGCGTTGTCCCAGGCACCGCCGCCGGAGGTCATCGAGATGGCGACGAAAAGGCCGTTGACGATGACGCCGAGCAGCGAGGCGCCGAGGGCGGCAAAGGCGGATGCCTTCGAACCGGAGATCAGGAGGACGCCGAAATAGACGACCAGCGGCGCCAGCACCGGCAACAATGACGGAACGATCATCTCCCGGATCGCTGCCTTGGTCAGAAGGTCGACGGCGCGCGCATAGTTCGGCTTCGAGGTGCCGGCCATGATGCCCGGATCCTCGCGGAACTGCTTGCGCACCTCCTGGACGATAGCACCCGCGGCGCGGCCGACGGCGGTCATGGCGATGCCGCCGAACAGATACGGGATCAGGCCGCCGAAGATCAGGCCGGCGACGACGTAAGGATTGGAGAGGTCGAAGGAGACGTCGCCCATGCCCTGGAAGTACGGGTATTTGTCGCCATTGGCGGCAAAGAACTTCAGGTCGTTAGAATAGGCCGCGAACAGCACCAGCGCGCCGAGGCCGGCCGAGCCGATGGCGTAGCCCTTGGTTACCGCCTTGGTGGTGTTGCCGACAGCGTCAAGCGCGTCGGTTGACTGGCGCACTTCCTTGGGCAGGCCGGCCATTTCGGCAATGCCACCGGCATTGTCCGTAACCGGGCCGAAGGCATCGAGCGCGACGATCATGCCGGCGAGGCCGAGCATCGTCGTCACCGCGATCGCCGTGCCGTAGAGGCCGGCAAGCTGGTATGTCGAGATGATGCCGCCGACGATGACGATCGCCGGCAACGCCGTCGCTTCCAGCGAGACCGCGAGGCCCTGGATGACGTTGGTGCCGTGACCGGTGACCGAGGCCTGGGCGATGGAGTTCACCGGACGCTTGTTGGTGCCGGTATAATATTCGGTGATCACCACGATGAGGCCGGTCACCGCAAGGCCGACAAGACCGCAGATGAACAGGTTCGTGCCGGTAATAGCCATGCCGGCGACGGTGCCGATCTCCCCCCAGCCGATACATGCCGAAGTGGCTACGGCAAGGCCGACAATCGACAGCAGCCCGGTGACGATCAGGCCCTTGTAGAGCGCGCCCATGATCGAGCCGCTGGAACCAAGCTTGACGAAGAAGGTGCCGACGATTGAGGTGAGGATGCAGGCGCCGCAGATGGCCAGCGGATAGAGCATGGCCGCGCCGAGAACGGCGGTGCCACCGAAGAAGATGGCGGCCAGGACCATCGTGGCGACCACAGTCACTGCATAGGTCTCGAACAGGTCGGCCGCCATGCCGGCGCAATCGCCGACATTGTCGCCGACATTGTCGGCAATGGTGGCCGGATTGCGTGGATCGTCTTCGGGAATGCCGGCTTCAACCTTGCCGACGAGATCCCCGCCAACGTCGGCTCCCTTGGTGAAGATGCCGCCGCCGAGACGGGCGAAGATCGAGATCAGCGAGGCGCCGAAGCCGAGCGAAACAAGCGAGTCGATGACGACGCGATCGTTTGGCTGCAGACCCATGAACTGGGTCAGGATCAGGTAGTAGATGGAGACGCCGAGAAGGGCCAGGCCAGCAACCAGCATGCCAGTGATGGCGCCCGACTTGAAGGCGATCTCGAGGCCGGCAGCGAGGCTGTTGGAAGCCGCCTGCGCGGTGCGCACATTGGCCCGCACCGAGACGTGCATGCCGATGAAGCCAGCGGCACCCGACAGAACGGCGCCGATCAGGAAGCCGATGGCGGCGGTAATCGAAAGCATCCACCAGGCGAGAAGCAGGACCACGACACCGACGATGGCGATGGTGGTGTACTGGCGCGCCAGATAAGCCTGCGCGCCTTCGCGGATGGCCGCGGAAATTTCCTGCATGCGTGCATTGCCCTGATCGGCCGCGAGAACCGAACGTGTCGCCCAGATGGCGTAAAGGACTGAAAGCAGACCGCAGGCGATGACAGCTGAAATTATGGTCATTGCCGAATTTTCCTCGATTGGTGGCCCAAAAGAACCCCTCCCCGGGCCGTTGAGACAGGGGACGAATTTCCGCAACCGGAATCCGTCCCTTCGCAGCGGCTTATGCGAAACAGGGCTCTGAACGTCAAGATATTGTTCGGTTCTTGTCCGGCTTTCGCCCAAAAGATCCCGGGTTTCGTCCAAAAGGCTGGACGGCAGTACGCCTGTCGACACCGCCATCCGGTTAGATCGACTGAAATCGGCGAACGGCCGTCAAGCTTTGCGCGGGTCGCCGTCCGGCTGGACGACGAAGACCAGCACCACCAGCATGGTCATGTAGAATTTGAACGCCGCCTCCTGACCATTCCATGTCGAAGACTGCCACATGGCAAACCACTCGCCGCCAACGACCATGAAGCCGAAATACCAAACGAGGAAGCCCATTGTGGCGGCAATGATGGCGAACTTCTTGGCATCGTTGAAAGCCTGTCCGCTGGCGTTGCGCGCCTGCCAGAGTTGCCAGGCGGCGATCAGGTAGAGCAGGCAGGTCAGCGCCTCGCCAAGGATGATCAGCCAGTAGCCTGCCGTCCACAAGGCCGGGTTGGTGATCGAGCGGTACATCAGTGCGTTGCCGGGAAAGGTCGTGTCCATGCTCAGCACATGCTGGACAAAGGCGAAGTTTGAGCCGTAATCGGTGATGTTGCCAAAGGCGACGAGGAAGGCGAAAGCCGCCAGACACAAACACATGACGATCTTGGAGAAACGCGCGGTCATGGCAAGAACTCCTGCTGAAAGATCGGGGCATCGCACTCATCAATCGCCGAGTCCCGAAGATCGCGCAACGGGTGGCCCAGTGATCATCGTGCTCACAGCCATTGCGAGACATTATGCCGGCAAGCAAGACATTGCCGAGACTGTCGAAGCCCTCGATCTCGATAGCGATTGCGCTGTGGGAGACTTGGTCTCTGTGGTTGGAGCCGGGACACAGCACGATTTCGCCGTCATCCGCCGCCGCTGGATCGCCAGCGGGACGGGTATGGCGCTCGAACTGACGCTTGATCATCCGGCGCGTTCGATCGGCCGCTGAAAGGAACGAAGCTCGCTCGGAGAGGCTTACTCCGCCTCGCGTCCCATGCGCCGCGCTGTGCGGCGCTCGATCGCCGACAGCCCGTCATAGATCAGTACGGCAAGGGCGGCGACGATCAGGCCGCCCTGCAGGATGAAGGCGAGGTTGTTCGACAGTAGGCCGGCGATGATCACCTCGCCCAATGTCCTCGCCGCAACTGTCGAGCCGATGGTCGCGGTGGCAAGGCTGATCACCACCGACAGCCGGATACCGCCGAGAATGATCGGCGCGCTGAGCGGCAGCTCGACTTTGACCAGCCTTTGCCAGCCAGTCATGCCGGCGCCACGCGCCGCCTCGACGACGTTGGCCGGCAGCGTCGTCAGGCCGGTCAGCGCGTTCTCGAAGATCGGCAGCAGGCCATAGAGAAACAGCGCAATCAGCGTCGGCTTTTCGCCGAAGCCGACCGCCGGCACGGCAAGCGCCAGCACCGCCACCGGTGGAAAGGTCTGGCCTATATTGACCAGGCTGCGCGACAGCGGCAGGAATTCGGCGCCGGCTGGCCTGGTGACCAAAATGGCGAGCGCGACCGCAACGATCGTCGCGGCAACCGTCGCGATCAGCACGGTCCGCAGATGCAGCAGCGTCAGCGTCAACAGGCTGCCCTGATTGTAGATTACCGGCGCGTTGTTCTCTGTCAGCGGCTTCAGCAGCGGTTCGAACCAGCCGGGATTGGTGACGAAGGCGATAAGCACCACCACCAGGGCAAGCCTGAGCAGTGATGGAAGCCAAGCCTTTAAGCCAGCCTCTCTCATGCCGGTCTCGCCGCGCGCTTAACTAGTCCGTCCACCGTGACGCGGCCAAGCGGCTTGCCGTCGGTATCTGTCACCGGCAGCGCAGGGCGGCCCGACCACAGGAGTTCGGCGAGCGCGTCGCGCTGGCTGGCGTCACCGGGGATCGCCTCGCCTTCGGCGGTGCCGTTTTCCACCGCGTCGCGGACCCGGCCAAGCGACAACAGCCGGAACGGTTTTTCACTGGCGCCTACCAGGGTTTCGACAAACGCGCTGGCCGGTTTCGCCAGTATCTCGGCCGGCTCGGCATATTGCACCACTTTGCCGCCGTCCATCACGGCGATCTTGTCACCCATGTGAACGGCCTCTTCCATGTCATGGGTGACTAGGATGATGGTGGTGCCGAAGCGCTTCTGGATCGCCAGCAGATCCTCCTGCGCCTTGTTGCGGATAATCGGATCGAGCGCCCCGAACGGCTCATCCATCAACAGCACGTTGGGTTCCGCGGCAAGCGCCCGAGCGACGCCGACGCGCTGCTGCTGCCCGCCGGAAAGCTCGTGCGGATATCGTGGCCCGTAGTCTTGCGGGTCGAGCTGGTATAGCGTCATCAGCTCGTCGACGCGGGCCTTGATGCGGTTGGCGTCCCAGCCGAGCAATACCGGCACAGTGGCGATGTTCTGCGCCACCGTGCGATGCGGAAACAGGCCGTGGCCCTGGATGGCATAGCCTATGCTGCGGCGCAGCTCATAATCCGGCACCGAGCGGTTGTCGACGCCGTCGAGCTTGATCACGCCCGATGTCGGCTCGACCAGCCGGTTGATCATGCGAAGCAGCGTCGTCTTGCCGGAGCCGGAGGTGCCGACGATGACGGCGATGCTGCGCGGCTCGATTACCATCGACACGTCGTTGACGACTGTCGTCTCGCCGTAGCGCTTGGTGATCCCTTCGATCTCGATCATGCCGTTTCAACCCTGCGCTTGCTGGCGCTCATTTCGATCACTGCATCGAGGATGATGGCGGCGGCGAAGGCCAGCGCCACCGTCGGCACGGCGCCGAGCAGCACCAGGTCCATCGCCGTCTGACCGACGCCCTGGAACACGAACACGCCAAAGCCGCCGCCGCCGATCAACGCGGCAATCGTGGCGAGGCCGATATTCTGCACCAGCACGATGCGGATGCCGGTGAGGATCACCGGGAAGGCGAGCGGAAACTCGACGCCGAACAGCCGCTGGCGGTCGGTCATGCCCATGCCGCGCGCTGCGTCGTTGGCGGCACGCGGCACACCGGCAAGGCCGACCACGGTATTAGCCACCACCGGCAGCAGCGAATAGAGGAACAAGGCGACGAAAGCCGGCGCTGTGCCGATACCGCGAATGCCGAGCGCGGCAGCACCCGGCACCTGCGAAGCGACCCAGCCCAGCGGCGCGATCAAGAGGCCGAACAGCGCGATCGAAGGAATGGTCTGGATGATGTTCAGCACGTTGAGCACGCCGGCCCGCAATTTCTCGACGCGATGGCAGAGGATGCCGAGCGGCAGGCCGATAATCACCGCAGCCGCCAGCGAACCCAGCGCCAACGTAACGTGCTTGGAGCCTTCCGCCCAAAAACTATCGGAGCGATTGAAATATTCCTTGAGAATCGACAGGCTGTTCCAGCTTCCCGAGACGAGCAGCAGGCCGATTGCCGCTGCGGCGACAACAAGCACGCCGACCCGTGCCTGCGGCGACAGATTCAGCCTTGTAAGCACGTCGGCGAGCAGAAGGGTGAAGGCGAAGATAAGCAGCCAGAATCCCGAAGCCGGCGAGATACGCGCGAAGGTGTTGCCGGCGGGCGTCAGGAAGCTGCCGGCAACGCCGATCAGCAGCGCCAGCGCCGCAAGTGCAACCACACTGGCGGCGAGGCGCAGAGCAAGCGGCGTTTTCAGCAGCGCAATGAGCGCCGCTGCGACAACAATCGCCATCAATAGCGGACCGACCGCCGCGGGCAAAGATTCGAGGATCGAGCGCGCCTCGCCGGGTACGATGCGATTGGCACGGAAGGTGGCGAATGGCGCCGCGAAAGCCGCATAGGCCGATATCGCCGCGATGACCACGCCAAGCTTGTCGAACCGGATGCGCACGCCCTCCCCCATCGGCCGATCCGGCGCACCTTGAAGCGGAGCGCCGGAATCGCCTTACTTCAGGAAGCCGTTCTTTTTCAAAAAGTCCTCAGCGACGCCCTTGACTGGCTCGCCGCCAACCTGCACGCGGCCATTCAACTCCTGCAGCGTGACGAGATCGAGCTTGGCGAAGACCGGCTTCAGCAGCGTCTCGATTTCGGGATGCTCCTTCAGCACCGCCTCGCGAATGATCGGCGCCGGCTGATAGACCGGCTGCACAACCTTGTCGTCTTCAAGCACGACTAGGCCGGAGGGCGCGATGCCGCCGTCGGTGCCGTAGACCATGGCGGCGTTGGCGCCGTTGGTCTGGTTGGCCGCAGCGGCAATGGTCGCCGCCGTATCGCCGCCCGACAGCGTGATCAACTGGTCCGGCTTCAGCGTGAAGCCATAGGTCTTCTGGAACGCGGGCAGCGCGGCCGCCGAATTGACGAACTCGGCGGAGGCCGCCAGCACCACCTTGCCGCCGCCCGAGACATATTTGCCGAAGTCAGAAAGGGTGACGAGCTTATTGGTATCGGCGACCTCCTTGCGCAGGGCGATCGCCCAGGTGTTGTTGGCCGGTGACGGTGACAGCCAGACGATCTTGTTGGCGTCGTAGTCGAGCTTCTTGGCAGTCTCGTAGGCCTTGGCGGCGTCTTTCCACACCGGATCGTCGGCCTTCTCGAAGAAAAAGGCGGCGTTGCCAGTGTATTCCGGATAGATGTCGATCTCGCCGGCTGTAATCGCCTTGCGGACCACGGGCGTGCCGCCGAGCTGGATACGGTCGGTGGTCTGGATATTATTGGCATTCAGCACCAGTTGGATGATATTGCCGAGCACGCCGCCCTCGGTGTCGATCTTCGACGACACCACCACCTGGGCACTCGCCGAGGCAAACGTAATTCCGAGCGCTAGTACAGCGCCGGCCAGAACCTTGATTGAAAACATCTCACAAATCCCTTGCTGTGAACCGGAATACGGCTGCCGCATATGAGCATGGCTTCGATGCCCCGTCGGGGTACACGGTTTCATAAGAGGGGGGATGGGCGCAATAATTTTGTTCGGATGTGAGTGAATCCGCTGCCGCGACGCCCCGACAGCGTGACGTCAGTTGGCCGCCCGCAAGCCCGTCATCTTCAACACGCCCAGTGCCACGAAGCACAGCGCGACGACCGGGAAAATCATCCAGTTCAGCATCTCCCAGCCCCAGGCATTGTAGACCGCGCCCGACATCAGCGAGGCGAAGGCGACGGAGCCGAACAGGACGAAATCGTGGAACCCCTGGACCTTGCCTTTTTCGGATGGCTGGTAGCTGTCGGCCACCATGGCAGTGGCACCGATGAAGCTGAAGTTCCAGCCAAGGCCGAGCAGGATCAGCGTCGTCCAGAACTGCCACAGTGCCAACCCCGACAGCGCGACTATGCCGCAGCCAATGAGCAGTACCAGGCCGATAGCCACGATCCGTTCAGCGCCAAAACGATGGATCAGCGACCCCGTGAAGAAGCTCGGCGCGAACATCGCCATGACGTGCCAGGAAATGCCGAGCGTGGCGTCGTCGGTCGAAAGGCCGCAGCCGACCATGGCCAGCGGCGCGCCGGTCATCACGAAGCTCATCAGTGCGTAGCTGCCGATGGCGCAAAACAACGCCGCGACGAAGCGTGGCCTGGTGACGATTTCTGAGAGCGGCCTGGCGTCGCCGTCGGAAATTTCAACCTTCTCGGTTGCCATGGCTGGGATACGCAACAAAGAGAGAATGGCGGCGCCGACCGCCGCCAGTACCAGGATGGACGCAAACGAGCCGGCAAACTTCACCGGCGAGAACAGATCGCCGGTGAAGATGACGATCTGCGGCCCGAGTATGGCGGTGACGATGCCGCCGGCCAGCACGAAGGAGATGGCACGCGCCTTGAATTCAGGCGGAGCATTGTCGGCGGCGGCAAAGCGGAATTGCTGGACGAAGGCGCCCCCGATGCCGATCACGGCCAAGCCGAAAGCGAACAGCCAGAAGCTGGGATGAAACAGCGCCAGCGTGGCGATCAGGCCGCCAAGCGCTGTCACCGCCGTTCCGGTCATGAAGCCGTCGCGCTGGCCGAGCCGGCGGATGACCGCCGCGGCCGGCAGGGAACCGAGTGCCACGCCGACATTGAAGCCGGTGATCGGCGCGGTTGCCAGCGACTTGTCAGCGTCGAGCAGATACTGCCCGGCCAATCCGCCCATGGAAATGGCGATGGGTGCGGCCGAGCCGATGATCGCCTGCGAGGCTGCGAGGATGAAGGCGGTGCGACGCGCTTCCTTGCCCGCCTCAACGGCGACGACGGCGGTCATGAGGCGTCCTTACCGCGGCCCTCGCCGCGCACCCGGCGCGACACGCGATCAAGCACGGCATTGACCAGTTTCGGCTCGTCGTCCTCGTAAAATGCCTTGGCGATGTCGACATACTCGGAGACGATGACCGCCACCGGCACGTCCTCGCGCTGCATCAGCTCGTAGACGCCGGCGCGCAATATGGCGCGCAATGTGGAATCGAGCCTGGATAGAGGCCAGTCCTCGGTCAGTGCCTGTCGGATGATCGGATCGATGGTCTTCTGGTGCTCGACGACGCCTGCAAGAATGGCGCGAAACCATTGCGCATCGGCTTCGCGATAGAGCGCGCCGTCGACTTCCTTTCCGAGCCTGAACGCCTCGTATTCGGCGGTGATCTCAAACACGCCGCTGCCGGCGACGTCCATCTGATAGAGCGCCTGTACAGCGGCCAGACGGGCTGCACCGCGCTTGTTGGCATGGCGAACCGCAGGCTGGCCGGGCGAAGCGGGTTCGCTCACGTTCGCTCTCCCAGCTGTTCCTTTAGAGCGATCATGGTCAGCGCCGCGCGCGCCGCAAAGCCGCCCTTGTCGCCTTCCGAACGCCTGGCCCGTGTCCACGCCTGTTCGTCGTTTTCGGTGGTCAGGATGCCGTTGCCGATACAGACCGAATCCTGCACGGACAGGTCCATCAGGGCACGGCTGGATTCATTGGCGACAATCTCGAAATGATAGGTGTCGCCGCGGATGACTGTGCCGAGGGCGACGAAACCGTCATAGTTCGTCCCGCCTTCGGAGGCACCGTCGAGCGCGAAGGAAATCACGGCGGGGATTTCGAGCGAACCAGGAACGGTGACGACATCGTATGTCGCGCCCGCTTGGTCGAGCGCGCTGGTCGCGCCTTCGAGCAGCGCGTCGGCAAGGTCGTCGTGAAAGCGCGCCTCGATGACAAGAAGGTGCGCCTTCTTCTTCGGACGGGTGAACGCTTTGCCGTGTTGGGATGTGCCTGCCATAGATGTCTCCGGGGATCGCCGGTGACTTAGGCCGAAGCCGGTTTGATCGCAAGCGGAAGATTGCCGAAGGAACTTTCAAGGCCAACTCGGCGGCGATCGCATCAGGGAATGGGCTTTATGGACGAGCGCCTCAAAGCCCCTCCTTCGCCGCCTCCATCAGCCGCGCGGCGTAGCGGGCCATGGTGTCGATCTCGAGATTGACCCAGTCGCCGACCTGGCGTTCGCCCCAGGTGGTGACGGTCAGCGAATGATGGATCAACAGCACGTCGAAGCGGGTGCCTTCGACCTTGTTGACGGTGAGCGAAGTGCCGTCGAGTGCGACGGAACCCTTGGGGGCGATGAACTTGGCAAGCTCGCGCGGTGCTTCCAGGGTAAAGCGCACGGCGTCACCCTCCTCCTTGCGGGCCACGATCTCGGCCATGCCGTCGACATGGCCTGATACAATGTGGCCACCGAGTTCGTCGCCGATCTTCAGCGCCCGCTCCAGATTGATCCTCGTGCCGGATTTCCAGGCCATAGCTGTCGTCAGTCTGAGTGCTTCTTCCCAGGCCTCGACCTCGAACCACCGTGCGTTGGCGCCGTCTTCCGGCAGTCCCGTTACCGTCAGACAGACGCCGCCACAGGAAATCGAGGCGCCGATGGCAATGGTCTGCGGATCGTAGGCGGTGTCGATACGCAAACCGACGCCTTCCCTGAGCGGCTTCACGGCAGCGACGGTGCCGACATCGGTGACGATTCCAGTGAACATTAGTTTGGCCCCGTGAACATCAGTTCGGTCCTAGATGTCTCTTATCCATTCCGCATATGTGTCTTCGCCGAAACGCATGTTGCGCAATTTGCGAAATCCCGGCGGGATATTGTTGGCATCGATTGGCGATACAATGCCGCCCTCGCCGATCGCGTCCGGCCCCTGAAACAGCACGATACGATCGACCAGTTGTTCGTCGAGGAACGCCTTGGCCACCCTGGCGCCGCCCTCGACCAAGAGGCTGGCCATGCCGAGCGCCGCCAGATCCTCGAGCAGTTCCGGCAGCGCAATATCGCCTTCATACGTCTCAGTGCCGATGAAGCGAACGCCGACGCGTTCGAGCGCGGCGCGCCGGTGCGGATCGGCCTCGGCGCAGGCAGCGATATAGAGCGGCACACGGTCGACGCCGGCGACCAGTTTCGAAGTCTCGGCTAGCCTGATCTGACGGTCGAGCATGATGCGCGCCGGCGAACGGCTCTCCAGTCCCGGAAGCCTAACCGTCAGCGCCGGATCGTCCTCCAGTGCCGTGCCGATGCCGATCAATATGCCATCGGCTTCGCCCCGCATCAGATAGACTTCGCGCCGGGCGATATCGCCGGTGATGGAGACTTGTCCCTCGCCTCTCACGCCGATCTTGTTGTCGCTTGAAAGCGCAAGCTTCAGAATCACTTCCGGGCGTTTTTTCAGAGATCGAATCAAATAGCCGGCCATCTGCTCCGCGGCGTCGGCCGCCAGCACTTTTTCCACCACCTCGACCCCAGCGGCACGCAAGATTGCATAGCCCTTGCCGGAAACACGCGGGTCCGGATCGCTGGCAGCGCCGACCACACGCGCCACGCCGGCACTGACCAGCGCATTGGCGCAAGGCGGCGTGCGGCCGTGATGGGCGCAGGGCTCCAGCGTTACATAGGCGGTGGCGCCGCGCGCCAGTTCGCCGGCCTCTGCCAAAGCCTCGGTCTCGGCATGCGGCCGGCCGCCGACGGCGGTGACGCCGCTGCCGACGATCATCGGCCCGTTGCCGTCATCACGCACGATCAGCGTGCCGACGGAAGGATTGGTCGAGGTCCGGCCGGCATTCTTGCGCGACAGCCTGAGGGCTGCCGCCATATAGCGGCGATCGAGGAGCTCTTGCTCAGCCGTGCTGGGTTCGGACCCTGCCATGCTCAACTGGCATCCTCTTCGCTCTTCCGCTCTTCGCCCCTGGGCTCGTCGGTTTTGAGCTCGTCGCCTTTGAGTTCACCCAACACGTCGTGGAAATCCTTGGCCTCGCGGAAATTGCGGTAGACGGAGGCAAAGCGCACATAGGCGACATCATCGAGCGACTTAAGCGCCTCCATGACCAGCCGGCCGACTTCGCCCGAAGCCACTTCGGTCTCGCCCGAGCTTTCGAGCTGGCGCACGATGCCGGTCACCGCCCGGTCGATACGTTCCGGGTCGACATTGCGCTTGCGTACCGCGATCTCGACAGAGCGCAGCAACTTGTCGCGGTCGAACGGCACCTTGCGTCCAGACTTCTTCACGACGACGAGATCGCGCAATTGGACGCGCTCGAAAGTGGTGAAGCGGCCGCCGCAATCCGGGCAGACGCGCCGCCTGCGGATCGCCGCTCCGTCTTCGGCAGGGCGCGAATCCTTCACCTGGGTATCTTCGGACTGGCAATAAGGGCAGCGCATGGAGAGCCTTCGGTTCGCGATTCTCGTGGAGCGAAAGGCTTAGAGGTTTTTGCCACGATGGCAAAGTATGGCCGATGACCGATCGCGCCTCAGAGATAGCGAGGCACGAGGAAAATTGCGAGAGTGGCAAGCAGTTGAACGGCAATACGCCAATCAGGGAGCGACGTCGCCGGTCGGGAAGCCGCAGGACGTGCCGAGATAGCGATAGGCCTTGGTGAAGCCGTCCATCGATATGGTCGCGACCGGCTTGTCGGCGAAGCTGACATCAAGGGCGCTCGTACGGCGCATGGCACGCAGTATGGCAAGCGTGGTCTCGGGTTTGTTGTCCATCATCCACTGTCCGTCGGCGATAAGATGAAAACCAGCCTTGATCTTGTCGTTAACGTCGCGAAACACCGCCGGGACGTTGTCACCTTTGGGCAAGTCACTGTTTCTCACGGCGATGATGAGGCTCGGATAGCCTCCGGGTGGCAGTACGTCGCCGTTCGAGATGGCCAGCGTAAGGGTACCGGTGGTCCCGTTAGCGTCGAAAAAGACCGTCGAAGCGGCGCAGGTCTTGCGCACATCCTCACCGGTGTTGACCTCGTCCATCGTGGTGGACCACCTGCCGAAGGTCTCTGTCCTTGGCGCTGCCGGCGTCGGCTCGGTCTGCGCCAAGGCGAGGCCGGACAGCTGCAAAATGGCCGATGCCAGCAAGGCACCAAAGCCGGCGACACGGAAAGTTTGCATCATTGAGCTTCTCCGCAGGTGCCTTGCTGTCGCACCGGGATTGTCGCGCACATGGAGGACACTCGGCGTCGGTCAACCAAGATACGGGTAAAGCGGAAAACGATCCGTCAATGCCGCCACCTTGGTCTTCACAACTGCCTCGACGGCCGCATTGCCATCGTCGGAATTGGCGACTTTCAGTCCATCCAGCACCTCGGCGATCAGCTTGCCAATCTCGCGGAACTCAGCCTGGCCGAAGCCGCGCGTGGTGCCAGCCGGCGTGCCAAGCCGAACGCCCGAGGTGACGAAAGGCTTTTCCGGGTCGAAGGGGATGCCGTTCTTGTTGCAGGTGATGTTGGCGCGGCCAAGGGCAGCCTCGGCGCGCTTCCCGGTGGCGTTCTTGGGGCGCAGGTCGACCAACATCAGATGGTTGTCAGTGCCGCCGGAGACGATGTCGAGACCGGTTTCCTGCAGGCTGGAGGCCAGTGCCTTGGCATTGGCAACGACGCTCTCCGCATAGACCTTGAAGCTCGGCTTCAGCGCCTCGCCCAGGGCCACCGCCTTGGCGGCGATGACATGCATCAGCGGTCCGCCCTGCAGGCCGGGGAAGACGGCCGAATTCATCTTCTTGGCAATGTCCTCGTCATTGCACAGGATCATGCCGCCACGCGGGCCGCGCAGCGACTTGTGCGTCGTGGTGGTGACCACATGGGCATGCGGCAGCGGCGACGGATGCATGCCACCGGCGACCAGTCCGGCGATATGAGCCATATCGACCATCAGATAGGCGCCGATCGAATCGGCGATCTCGCGAAAACGCTTCCAGTCCCAGACACGTGAATAGGCTGTGCCGCCGGCCAGGATCAGCTTCGGCCTGGTCTCATGGGCGGTCTTCTCGATCGCGTCCATATCGAGCAGATGATCGTCCCGGCGCACGCCATAGGAGACGACCTTGAACCATTTGCCGCTCATATTGACCGGCGAGCCATGCGTCAGGTGCCCGCCGGAATTGAGGTCGAGACCCATGAAGGTGTCGCCGGGCTGCAGCAGCGCCAGGAACACCGCCTGGTTCATCTGGCTGCCGGAATTCGGCTGGACGTTGGCGAAGTTGCAGCCGAACAGCTTTTTCGCGCGTTCGATGGCGAGTTCCTCGGCGACATCGACAAACTGGCAGCCGCCATAGTAGCGTTTGCCTGGATAGCCCTCGGCATATTTGTTGGTCATGATCGACCCCTGCGCCTCGAGCACGGCGCGCGAGACGATGTTTTCCGAGGCAATCAGCTCGATCTCATGGCGCTGGCGACCGAGTTCGTTGCGGATGGCGCCGAAAATCTCGGGATCGGCATCGGCAAGCGTGGTTTCGAAGAAGGATTCGAATTTGTTCGACACTGCCGCTGCTGTTGCCATGGGCTGAACTCCTCAAGGTTCGGGGTCTGTCGCGCCATTAACACAGTTGCTTTCGGCCCGCCACGTTTGGAGCGCGAAATTTGCTGGCCGGATTGCGCCAGAGAGACTGGCGGCCTATTCCCTTGCCCTGCTGAAGGGCCGGCAGGCTTCGGTGAGCGTGATCTCGGTGAACAGCGCCTGCATCGTATGGTCGTTGATCTGGCCGGCGTGATGGCGCCGCGCACGCCGGCAACAGAGCCGGCGATCCGGACGCGCAGCCCGAACGGCTCGGCCTTGCGCTTGTGTAATCGCGCCGAGACGCGCGTCGCGATGTCGCCGACCCAGACCCCCAGGAAGCGCAGCCCCATCCGGCGATCGGCCCAGCGAAGCTTGTCGCGAAAGACCCGGCAACGAAAAAGGCCGCCCTTCCGGCGGCCTTTTGCAAATGAACTCAGCTGCTTAGAGCGCGGATGTGATCTGCAGCTCGTTGGCTCCGTCGAGGCCGTAAATGTCGTCACGGAACTGGACCACGCCCGGCCCTGTTGACCAGGCCGAGACGTAGAGAAAATAGACCGGCACCGGATTGGTGACCTGCACCGGCGTGTTCTCCCCGGTCTTGATCGCCGCCTCGAAATGCTGGCGATCCCAGCCCGGTGTGTCGCGCAGAATCCAGGTGACGAGGTCGCGCACGTTCTGAACGCGCACGCAGCCAGAGGAATCGAAGCGCATCAGCTTGCCGAAAAGGCTCTGCTGCGGCGTGTCGTGCATGTAGACGCCGTCCGGGCTGGGGAAATTGATCTTGACCGAGGCCATCGCGTTGCCGGAACCGGGATCCTGGCGGAAGCGATATTTTTCGGCATCGTCGGTCGACCAGTCGACCGTCATTGGGTCGACCTCGCTGCCGTCCGGCGCGAACAGGCGGATATGGCTATCCTTGAGATAGTTGGGGTCCTTCCGCATCAGCGGAATGATGTCCTTGCGCACGATCGAGACCGGCGCGTTCCAGTACGGATTGACGATGATTTCGTTGATCTTGGAATTGACGATCGGCGTCTGGCGATCGATCTTGCCGACGATCGCGGTGTGGCGCAGCACAACGCGGTCGTTCTCGACAGCCTCGATCTGCGCCGCCGGGATGTCGACCAGCACATAGCGGTTGCCAAGCGTGCCGGCCCGCTCACGCAGCCGTTGCAGATTGGTCTGCAGCTGACCAAGCCGAACCGGCGCCGACACGTTCATTGCCGCGAAAGTATATTTGCCGGTGGTCCCGTCGGCCGGCAAGCCGTGACGCAACTGGAAGCGCTTGAGCGCCGAGTCGACGTAAGAATCGAACGCTTCCGAGAGCCCGGCGCTCTGCGCCAGATCGCCCGATATCATCAAGCGCCTGCGCAGCGGCACCACATCGGGATCCTCGACGCCAAGCTGCAGCTTCTTGGTGTCTGGAACCTGCTCCCAGCCGCCTTGCGCGACGATATTCTGATACTGCATGATCGCCTGCTCGGTGAAGGACACCGTCTGCAGGCTGAAGATCGGCAGCGTCGAGGCAACCTTGCCGCCTTCGCTGGCACGCGCATCGAATTGGTCGTCCCAATTGCCACGCGCCGAGGATTTCAGGATATCCCCGATCACATCCTGTGCACTGGCGCGGCCGGCGACCATTGCGGCTGCGAGCGCGGAGGCTCCTGAAAGGAAGAAACGGCGGCTGGTTCTCATGGATGGTCCAGACATTCTTGCTACAATTCAACCCACCGGGCGGTCTCGCCCGCACTCTAGAGTTGGCTTCTTAACAATTAGCCAACCATGGCCCGCATCACTTCGGTGTAAAAACACATGGGTGTAAAAACACATGGAAGTGACTTGAGCACAGGACAAATGCACGGCTTTGGCCCAGCATCACCCGCATCTTCGGTTCCATTCGAATATGGCGGCAACGTGGCTGTTGCTCGAATTTGGATCGGCCGGCCTGACGAAACGGCAAGACCGGTGCTTTTCGGCACCGGTCTTTGGTCTGCTCCGCGGCAGCACTTCCGTGGTCCAGCTTCAGATCTTGCTGCGGCGGGTGCGATTACATCCGATAGGCGATGGTATCGTTCCAGAACCGATCCAGCCGCTGCAGGGCGCGGTTCATCTGCTTGAACTCTTCCGTGTTGATGCCGCCGACCTGCTCGATCGAGCCGACATGGCGTTCGTAAAGGCCGGCGACGACTTCCGCCACCTCGTTGCCCTTCGGCGTCAGCGAGACACGGACCGAACGGCGGTCGATGCGCGAGCGCTGGTGGTTGATGAAGCCGAGATCGACCAGCTTCTTTAGATTGTAGGAGACATTCGAGCCGAGATAATAGCCGCGCGAGCGCAGTTCGCCAGCGGTCAGCTCCGAATTGCCGATGTTGAACAGCAGCAGCGCCTGGATGGCGTTGATGTCGGAGCGACCGTTGCGGTCGAATTCGTCCTTGATCACATCAAGCAGACGGCGATGCAGCCGCTCGACCAGCTGCAGCGATTCCATGTACAGCGAACGGATCGCCTCGCGGCGGTCATCGGATACGTTGGCGGTCTTCGCCGCCGGACGCGAATTGATCATTGTCTTTGCCTCTCGTTTGTCGCCAGGTGATTTTTTTGTTCTTCACCTTGATCGCGACACTATCGAATACTCATAAAATTCGACTTAAACGCCAAGGCTAACAAGAGCTTACCGGTAAGGGGTTTCGAAAGAGGCTTAACGGACGGTCACCCGAGCAAGGATGATTAACCTAAAGATTTAGCCAACGATCCTGGCCGGAATTGCTATCGCCGGGCTTGCCGCTTCTGGATCCAGATCACCACGCGGAACACTATGTAGAGCAGCGCCACCGCAAGGTGCGAGGCGACGATCAGCGGCCGGCGGCCGAACAAGTCGGGGAAGCCAGCATACATGACGCACTCGGTCACCGCGCAGATGAACCAGATCACCGGCCCCCAGGACGCCAGCATCCACAGGCCGGCGGCAGCGAATGGAAAAAACACCGCCAGCACCACCGCCGCCACCTGCCAGTGCACCGGCATCAGATCGAAGCGCCACAACTGGCCGGGGTAAACGCCGATCAGCCGGATCCAGTACAAGATGCCGAACAGCAGACAATAGCCGGCGATAACGCGCTGGAACCAGGCGAAGATGACCTCGATCGTCGAGGGCTGCAGCACCACGCGTCTCGAGGTGGCCTCGCTCACAGCTTCAGTTCCCGTTCGCCGAGCGATGCGAAATAGGCATCGACGTCGGCGGCGCTGACGTCATCGATGCCTGCCGGCCGCCATTGCGGCGTCGAGCCTTTATCGATGATGGCGGCGCGGATACCTTCATAGAAGTCGTGCCCGACAAGCATACGGTTGAGGATACGGAACTCCATTTTCATGCACTCGTCCATCGACAACGTCTGCCCGGCGCTGATCTGGCGCCACGCGACATGCAGGCTGGTCGGTGAACGTGTGCGGATGGTGGCCAGCGTCTTTGCCGCGAACTCGTCGGCGATGGCTGCCCGCTCCAGGCTGGCGACCATATCGGCCAGTGACGGCTGCGCGAAATGCCGAGCGATGGCTTCCAGCGTCGGCCTGTCTGTCTCGCGTTTGGCCGGGACGAAGCAGCCGCGCAGCACCGATTCCGGGTCGCCGCTTGCCGCCAGCCGGTCGAGAAAGCCGGGCTGGTCCTCCGCCTTGATCGTATGGGTGGCGAGGCCCGACCACAAAGCATCGCCATAGCGGATGCGGTTGCCGGTCAGCGCCAGATACATGCCGAAGCTGCCGCCGAGATCCGGCAACAGATGGCTGGCGCCGACATCCGGGAAAAAGCCGATGCCGACCTCTGGCATGGCAAATTGCGCGTTCTCGGTCAGCACCCGCTGCGAGCCATGGAAGGAGATGCCGACGCCGCCGCCCATGACGATGCCGTCGATCAGGGCGACATAGGGTTTCTTGAAACGGGCGATGCGGGCGTTCAGCCGGTACTCGTCGGCGAAGAACTCGACCGGCGGTTTTCCAGCCCGGCCGGCTTCGTAGATGTGGAGGATGTCGCCGCCCGCCGAAAATGCCCTGCCCTCGGCCTTGACGACGACGACGTCGACACCATCGTCGCGTTCCCAGCTGCGCAGCGCCTTGTCCAGCGCCTTGACCATGCGGTGGGTTACGGCATTGAGCGCCTGCGGCCGCGTCAGCGTGACGACGCCGGCCCTGCCCAACCTTTCGAAGCGAATCTCGTCGCCTCCGCCAAAATCCATCGCCAGAGAATCCCTCCCGCGCCCGCCGGGAGTGAAGTGCTAATGCGTGGCGCATAGCCACGTCAATGGCAGCGCCAATCCCGCCTGCTGGCCCGTGGCCGCAGCCGGTGCTAATGCTGGCGCTTTGAACTGGAAGGTTGGGCCATGCCTTGGTTGCCACGCCTTGCTGTTGTGGTGGTCGGCCTAATCGCTGCGAACACTCCTCCCATATCGGCCGAAACCGTGGATAGTCTCTACCAGTCGCAGACCATCGTCACCGGCCAGGGCGAGGTCAATCGCGAGATCGGTTTCAAGACATGTTTGGATGCGGTGCTGGTCCGTGTCTCCGGTGATCAGCGGCTGGCGAAAAAACCTGAGGTGGCGGCGCTGCGCGACAAGGCCGGCAGCTTCGTTGCCGAATTCCGCTACCACGACCGCCTTGAAGGCATTCCGGTCCATGACGAACAAGGCACGCACGACCGGCCGCATGATCTCACCTGCCTATACAGGCCCGACGTCATCGATCCGGTGCTTGCCGCGCTTGGCAGCAAGCCATGGCTTGCCGAGCGGCCACGCCTGGCGATTTTTCTGGCGGCGGAGCAAGGCACAAGGCATTTCGCGCTGACTGCCGACGACCAGCGCGGGGCGGCGATGCGCGAATCCTTCGTCAATGCCACCGGTCCGCTGGTCATGCGGATTTTGTTTCCCGAAGCGTCGATGCTGTCGGCCTCGAAGCTTGACGACCGGGCCCTGCGCCATGCCGATATGGCGACGCTGGACCAGCTTGCCCGAAAGGCCGGTGCCGATCAGGCGCTCGCCGGCAGCCTGATCTGGAGCGACAAAGAGTTGGGCTGGATCGCCGATTGGCGGCTTGCCATGAACGGCAAGGCTTATAAGTGGCAAGTGCGCGGTGTCAGCTTCGACGAGGCATTCCGCGTCGCCATGCGGGGTGCTGCGCAGATCCTGTCGGGCAATGGTCAACCAGAATAACGCCCAACAGGACCGCTGGCACAATCGTGTCGCATTGGTCAGCAGCGAAGGCTCGTGGTAAAAGCCGCCCGTCCGGAGTTTTGGCGATGAACAAATTCACACCTGCAAAGCCTGCCGGCGCGCGCAGCGTCGACGAGATCACCGGCAGCCGGCGGCTGCGGCGCATGCGCAAGGCCGATTGGTCGCGCCGCCTTGTCCAGGAGAACCGGCTCTCGGTCGACGATCTGATCTGGCCGATCTTCGTCGTCGACGGCAGACAAGTGCGCGAACCGATCGCCGCCATGCCCGGCGTGTTCCGCCTGTCGCTCGACCTCGCCGTCAAGGAGGCTGAGCGCGCGGCCAAGCTTGGCATTCCGGCGATCGCCACTTTCCCCAATGTGGAGCTCGGCCTGCGCGATCAGACCGGTTCGCACATCCTCGATCCCGAAAACATCATCAACCGCGCCACCCGCGCCATCAAGCGGGCGGTGCCGGAGATCGGCATCATCACCGACGCGGCGCTGGATCCGTTCACCTCGCATGGCCATGACGGCATCTTGCGCGAGGGCATTATCGTCAATGATGAAACGGTGGAGCAGGTGTCGGCGGCGGCCGTCATTCAGGCGGCGGCGGGGGCCGACATCATTGCCCCCTCGGACATGATGGACGGCCGGATCGGTGCCATCCGCGATGCGCTCGACGCCAATGGATTTCAGGATGTAGCGATCATGTCCTATGCGACCAAGTTCGCATCCGCCTTTTACGGCCCCTATCGTGAGGCGGTCGGCACCGCCGGCCTGCTCAAGGGCGACAAGAAGACCTATTACATCGACCACGCCAATTCCGACGAAGCGGTGCGCGAGGCCGAGCAGGATCTAGCCGAAGGCGCCGACATGCTGATGGTCAAGCCCGGCCTGCCCTATCTCGACATCATCCGCCGGCTGAAGGACGAGTTGCAAATGCCGACCTTCGCCTATCAGGTCTCGGGCGAATATTCGATGATCAAGGCCGCCGCCGCCAATGGCTGGATCGACGGCGACAAGGCGATGCTGGAATCGCTGCTCGCGTTCAAGCGCGCCGGCTGCGACGGGATTCTCACCTACTTTGCGCCCGAAGTAGCGGCGATGCTGAAGGGATAGGTGATCGCATCGTTTTGGGACTTTGGTGCATGGGATGGGGCCTGTCGTAAACCTTCGGGATTGGCCGAATCCTCCCTCCCCCTCGTCATCCTGGGGCGGAGCAGGAGCGAAGCGACGCGGCGCAGACCCTAGGATCCATGCCGTGACCTGGCGGCAGCGCTCCGGCGGATCGAAAACGAACGCACCCATCCGGTTCTCCGAAAAAGTTCGGCCCATTCCGGATTGGTCTTCTTGATCTCCATTCGCGTGGTTCGTCGTTCTGGGCCGCTGTATTCTTCGGCCGATGTCACGGCATGGATCCTAGGGTCTGCGCCGCGTCGCTTCGCTCCTTGCTTCGCTCCAGGATGACGACGGGATGGTTGGTTATGGCCAATCGCCAGCGTTGGGAGATTGGCGGTTGTGGCCCAGCCGTTCATCGCTAGCCGGCGATCCAAAAACACCGCTTGCAAAATGCAATCAGTTAAGCTAACCCGATAACTGCTTGCATGTCACAATTGGTTATCGAGGAGGCTCTCATGTCCAAACTTCGCGTCAGCGCTTTCACCCTGTCGATCGACGGCTTCGGCGCCGGTCCCGACCAAGACCTGAAGAACCCGCTGGGTGTTGGCGGGGAAGCCCTGCACGGATGGATGTTCGGCACCCGCACTTTCCGCAAGATGGTCCTCGGCAAGGATGGCGGGACCACGGACACTGACGAGGCGTTCGCCGCACGCAGCTTCGAAAACGTCGGCGCATGGATCCTCGGCCGCAACATGTTTGGGCCAATCCGCGGCGAATGGCCGGATGACAGCTGGAAAGGCTGGTGGGGTGACAACCCGCCCTACCATGTGCCGGTCTTCGTGCTCACGCATCATCCGCGTGATCCGATTGTAATGGAGGGCGGCACGACCTTCTATTTCGTGACCGATGGCATCCACTCAGCGCTACAAAAGGCGAAAGCAGCGGCTGACGGCAAGGACATAAGGCTCGGCGGCGGCGTCGCCACGATCCGGCAATATCTCCAGGAAAAGCTCATCGACGAATTGCATCTGGCGATCTCACCGGTCCTGCTCGGCGCCGGCGAGAACCTTTTTGCCGGCATCGACATGCCCAAGCTCGGCTATCGCTGCAGCGAGCAGGTCGCGACGCCGAAAGCCACGCACGTCATCATCGAACGTGCCTAGCTTGTCGCAGGGCGCCACAGAGCAGCGCCCTCCTCGCCGCTTTAGTCAGTACTTCTCCGGCACATACAGTTCGCGCGGCAGTACCTGGCGCTCGTATTCGGGATTGAAGACGCGCTCCGGCAGTATGATCTCTTCGTGCGGCACCTCCTCATAAGGCATCTGCTTGAGGAGTTGGTCGATGCAGTTCAGCCGTGCCCGTTTCTTGTCGTTGCCCTCGACGATGAACCACGGGGCGCCACCCTTGCCCGCCGAGTCGCGGCCCTCGAAGACCACGACGAGCTTCTTCTTGTGATAGGCGACCCAGGACTGCAGCTTGATCAATTCGGATTGCAGCATGATGAGATCGCGAAAATACTGCAGGCGGTCGATCGATGGCGGATGCGCATTCTTGTAGATCTTGGCGATCTCCATCGACAGCGCCGGCTCCGAGATTTCCAGCTTATAATCTTCGTCGAGCGTGTCGGCGAGTTCCGCTTCCAGCCAGTCCCCGGCCGGGGAATTCTGTTTTATCTCGATCATTTGCGCTGCTCCGCTTACAGTCCTTGCCGGCCGCTGTCAGGCGCTCCGCCGCCCGGCCCGGCGGCCGGAAATCGAAGCGCTGAACCGATGTTAGTATAGGCCGGCAATGACGGTTTTATTGCAGCCACTGCTGCGCTGGCTGTGCGTTCAATCCGAAAGATGTGATCGAGCTTGCCCTGCGGAACTGGCGACAAGCGGAACGAATTATCCTACAAATGCCCGGTTCATTGAGGGCTGTCGTTTGCAACGCCCTTTCCCGATAAATCGTGAGGATACGACATGGAATACCGCACTCTCGGCCGTTCCGGGCTGAAGGTTTCGACGCTGACCATGGGGACAATGACATTCGGCGGCGGCGGCGCGTTTTCGGCGGTCGGCAAGACCGACCTCGACGAGGCGCGTCGGATGATCGACCTTTGCATCGATGCCGGCGTCAATGTTATCGACACCGCCAACGTCTATTCGAACGGCGTGTCGGAAGAGATCATCGGCGAGGCGCTCGGAGGCAAGCGCAAGGGCGACGTGCTGATCGCCTCCAAGGCACGCATGCGGATCGGCAAAGGCCCCAACGATGAAGGCTTGTCGCGCTACCATCTGATCCGCGAATGCGAGAGGAGCCTGAAGCGCCTCAGGACCGATGTCATCGACATCTATTTCCTGCACGAGTGGGATGGCCTGACACCGCTAGAGGAAACCATCGCCGCGCTCGACACGCTGGTCGCGCAGGGCAAGGTCCGTTATGTCGGCTGCTCCAATTATTCCGGCTGGCAAGTGATGAAGGGGCTGGGGATCAGTGACCGTCATCACCAGCCGCGCTTCGTCACCCAGCAGATCCATTACACGTTGGAAGCGCGCGAGGCCGAGTATGAATTGTTGCCGATCTCGGTCGACCAAGGGCTCGGCGTGCTGGTCTGGAGCCCGCTTGCCGGCGGGTTGCTGTCCGGTAAATACCACCGTGACCAGCCGACCGCCCGCCAGCTCAGCGGCTGGTCGGAACCGCCGATCCGCGACGAGGACCGGCTGTGGCGGATCGTCGACGCGCTGATCGACATCGGCAACAACCACGGTGTGTCGGCGGCGCAGGTTGCGCTTGCCTGGCTGCTCGGTCGGCCCGCCGTCAGCTCGCTGGTGATCGGCGGACGAACCGAAGCGCATTTCAAAGACAATATCGCCGCTGCAAGCCTTGTGCTTGGCGATGAGGAGCGCACACGCCTCGACGCGGTCAGCAGGCCGCCCGTGCTCTATCCTTACTGGCACCAGCAATTCACGGCAAAGGACCGGTTCGGTCCGGCCGATCTCGTCCTCGACCGCGACGGCGCCTGAAAACAGCCTGAAGCCAGGTTCCCGGACTGCGCCGAGATATGGAGCCGATCGTGCCTTGCGGTGTTGTGTTTGCGGCCCAATGCTCCTAGGCAAAGGCCAAGCACAATGAAAGGAACCGATATGGCACGAGCACCGAACTACGGTCAGGAACGCAAGGAACGCGACCGGCAGAAGGCTGCCAAGAAGGCGGAAAAGCAGGCTGCCAAGGTCGCAGCCAAGGAGCGATCGAAGCCCGAGGGCGAGAGCGAGTCCCAAACCAAAACCGAAACGGCCGAGTGATGACGCCCGGCCTGTCAGGCGGTCCGGGCCTCGGTCAAATCCCGCTATGCCTCAGGCGGGCGCCTTGTCGCTGACGAAGACGTTCACTTCACGAGCGGCGGCAATGAAGGCCCGTCTTGCGTTCATGGCCGGCTTGTCGCCGGCCAGCGCATCATGACAGGCCTGCAGCGCTTCGCGGTGCTTGGGGCTGCGCTTGCCGGGCCAATTGTTGAGGAGGTAGTCGGAAGCCTCGCGGGCCGTACGCAAGAGCTGATTGCTTCCTGCCGCGCCCTTGACGGTCACGGGTGTGTCAAATCGGTTGTTTTCCATCGCCGCTCTTACGCCATCGGCATTTGCGAAGCGAGACCGAAAGTAGCATTCTTCGCTCATCTGCCCTTTTTCGTCATCAATGGCCGCGGATCCTCACTCAAGCGACGACGGCAAATCCCCGGGCGCGCAGGCCGCGCCGGTCGTTGCGCAGCGAGGTCACCAGCCGGTCGCGGCTGCCGATGATATGGGTTGAAAGCAGGCGGGCAGCGCTATCGGCATCGCCGGCCCGTACCGCCGACAGAATGGCATGGTGTTCGGCCCAGGCACGGCCAAGTGCTGCCTCGTCGCGAACCTCGAGCCAGCGGGCGCGCGACAGGCGTGTCATCGCGTCGCGAACCGCTCTGAACAGAAACTCGTTGCCGGACAGACGCGCCAACTCGATATGAAAGTCCATGCCGACGCGATGCCATTCCTCGCGCGGCGTCTTGTCGTCGCAAGAATCGAGCATCCCCTCAATGATTTCGACGGCACTCCGGTCCTGCAAGGTGCAAGTTATTCTGAGCGCCGCGACCTCGACCGCCTCGCGATAGACGGCGATCTGCTCGAGTTCGGCGAGATTAATAGGCGAGACCGTCCAGCCGCGGCCGTCGCGGCAGATCAGGCCTTCGGTCTCGAGCCGCAGCAATGCCGCCCTGACCGGCGTGCGCGAGGCGCCGAAACGGCTTTCGACCCAGCGCTCCGTCAGCCGCTCGCCGGGACCGATCTCGAGCCCGAGGATCATCTCGCGAAGCTGCTTTTCGACGTTTTGCATCTGCGACATTGGCGTTCCTTTTGTTGGAGCCGGTTCATTGGCTCTCTGTTCACCGGCCATTTGTTGCCGATCCCTTTGCAGGGGCCGCATTGACAGCGACCAGCCTTGCGTCCATGATGGATACCAATCTGGTATACCAAAATGGGATCCACAACAAGTTTTCATCCAAGCCGGCGGGACAGGACAGGACATGCCGCAAGACGCCACCCTCGCCACGCAAGGCACGCACAACGTCCACTGGCGTCGCAATCTCGCCGTGTGTTTTGCCGGCTCGTTCAGCACGCTTGTAGCGATGACGCTGCTGTTGCCCTTCCTGCCGCTGTACGTCGAGCAGTTGGGCGCCGAGGGTCACGCGGCGATCGTCCAGTGGTCGGGCATTGCCTACGGCGCCACCTTCCTTGCTGCCGCGCTGGTTGCGCCCTTGTGGGGGCGGCTAGGCGACCGCTACGGCCGCAAACTGATGCTGGTGCGTGCCAGTTTCGGCATGGCGCTGTGCATGTCGCTGACCGGCATGGTGCAGACCGTCTGGCAATTGGTGCTCCTGCGCCTGCTGATCGGCTTTGCCGGCGGCTATTCTTCGGGCTCGACCATCCTGGTTGCCATGCAGACGCCGAAGGATCGCTCTGGCTGGGCGCTGGGCGTGCTGTCGGCCGGCATAACCGCCGGTGCTCTGGTCGGTCCGCTGCTCGGCGGCGCGCTGCCGCCGCTGATTGGAATCCGCGCCACCTTCCTGCTCGCCGGCGGCGTCATTTTCCTGGCGTTTCTGGCAACCACCTTGCTGATCAGGGAGGCCCCTCGCCCGGTTGCCGTCAAGGCGGCGTCACAAGAAAAAGCGAGAGGCGGCTGGTCGCAGATTCCCGACAAGCGCCCCGTCGTCGCCATGCTGGCGACCGGCATGCTGTTGAGTTTTGCCACCATGTCGATCGAGCCGATCATCACCGTCTATGTCCAACAGCTCATCGAAGATCAGAGCCAGGTCACGCTGATCTCCGGCATCGTCATGTCCGCGGCAGCGCTCGGCGCCATCCTGTCAGCGTCGCGGCTCGGCAAGCTCGCCGACCGTATCGGCCATTGGAACGTAATCGTTGCCGCACTCGCCGTCTCGGCGCTGCTCCTGATCCCGCAGGCCTTCGTTACGCAGGGCTGGCAACTCGTCGGCCTGCGTTTCTTGATGGGCCTGGCGCTTGGCGGTCTCGTGCCCTGCATCACCAGCGTCATCCGCCACAATGTGCCAGACGGCGTCGGCGGCAATGTGCTGGGCTTGTCGATCTCGGCGCAATATGTCGGGCAGGTCGCCGGACCGTTGCTCGGCGGCTTCGTCGGCGGCCATTTCGGTATGCGCTCGGTGTTTCTCGGCACATCGGTGCTGATGGCGGGCGGAGCGGCCTATAACTGGCTGGTCCAGTCGCGCCGCGAACGCGCCATGCTGGCGGAAGCCGGCAAATCCTGACACGGTTCGCCGCACTATCTCAGGCGGTCGCCAGGAATCGCGGAGGCGTGGAAATGAGCATGGCTGAACAGACGGCGGGCAGTCGCATTCTGATTTTTGCCGGCAGCCTATGCGGCGCAACCGGCGTGGCTCTTTCGGCGGCGGCGGCACATCTCGGCGGCGCTTTCGTCGGTACGGCCGCATCCTTCCTGCTCATGCATGCGCCGGTCTTCCTTACCGTCGGGCTGCTCGGTGGCAATAGAATCCTGCGAACCGGAAGCCTCATCCTTCTCGTCGGGCTTCTGCTTTTCTCGGGAGATCTTTTGGCCCGCGACTTCCTTGGCTCGCGGCTGTTCCCGATGTCGGCGCCGATCGGCGGCACGTTGCTCATCGGCGGCTGGCTCGTGATGGCCGCCTCGGCGCTGGTACACCCGCGCCGCCATTGATGCGGCAACCAATGGCGGCCGCTGCTCTTTTCGCCAGCCGCGCTCGATCCACGAGCTCTGTCTTGCCAGCTCAGTCTTGCGGACGTTCGGGCCGGACTTGGCCGTCGCGCTTGGGCGTCTTGACTATACGCCGTCGCTCCAGCCGTTCGGTGGCCGGCGAGATGCCCCAATAATTGCGATAGATGTCTTCGAACAGATGCTTGATCGGATGCATGGCTTAATGTCCTCTAGCTTTTTGAATCGATCCAATGCGCGGGCACAAATAATAGGCCGCCGATCAGCTCCGCTTGCGCCCTACGAGGAAACGCAGGTCGCGAATCCACGGACCGGTCCTGTCGCGCCCCTTACGGACATCCGCGCCCGAGCGGATGCTCCAGTCGTTCCGGTAAATGTCCTCGAACAGATAATTGACGGGGTGCATGGCGCTCTCCTCTTGTATCGATCCAATCTGCGGATAAAAACCGCTCTTGGATCGATTCAAGAATACGCGTCACATTATAAATGTCAAGCAGAAATTTGAATCGATCCAAGGAAGATGTTAGGTAATCGGCGATACTGTTGGACAGGAGTCCTGGAGACAAACAAATGGCATCACTCACCGAAGGCGGCAGGAGGCCCATCCGGCTGGCGGACATCGCCAAGGCCGCGGGCGTATCGCACGGCACTGCCTCCAATGTCTTCAGCCGTCCCGAAATCGTGCGCGAGGAGGTCCGCGAGCGGGTCAAGGCGGCGGCCGACGCGCTGGGCTACGCCGGCCCGGATCCCAAGGGCCGCCTGCTGCGCGCCGGCAAGGTCAATGCAATCGGCGTCGCCACAACCGAGCCGCTGTCTTATTTCTTCGACGACCCGTTTGCCCGCGTGATGATGGCCGGCATCTCGGAGGCCTGCGACGCCACCGGCGCGGGAATAGCCCTCGTGTCGGCTGGCAACGAGGAAAAACTTGCCTGGAATATCCAGAGCGCCCTCGTGGACGGCTTCATCCTGTTCTGCATCGAGGGCGGTCCGCGTCTCGTTGAGCTGACGCGCGAACGAAAGCTCCCCTTCGTCGCGCTCGAGCTCGGCTCGCAGGACGACACGGTCTCCGCGATCAGTATCGACAATGTTGCCGGCGGCCGGCTCGCGGCGCGCCATCTGGCGGAACTTGGACATCGCCGCTTCGCCGTGTTGTCGCTGGCCTTCGCCGACGACAGCACCGGTCTTGTCTCGCCCGAGCAGGTCCGGACGGCGTCCTATACCGGAACCCGTGATCGCCTCCTCGGCTATTTCGAAGAGCTTTCCCGGTTTGGTGTCGACACCACCAAAGTGCCGGTCTACGAGACCGAAAACGATAAGGCGAGCACAAGGGCTGGCCTTGAAACCATCTTCGCCTCGGCGGAACCGCCGACCGCCATCCTGGCGATGTCGGACCGGATCGCAATGGTGGCATTGGAATGGCTCAACGCACGGGGCATCGCGGTTCCCCGCGATGTTTCCGTCGTCGGCTTCGACGGCGTGCCTGAAGCCGCAACTTGCGAGCCTCCGCTCACCACCATCGCCCAGCCGATCGCCGAGATCGGCCGCCGGGCAGCGCGAAGAATCCTCGACTTCGACGGCACGGTGCGGCGAGAAACGCTCGACGTCGAACTTGTCGTCAGGGCATCGTCCGGACCACCGCCAAGTACAGGCTGACTGGGGCAGATCGGCTCCAAATCTTATCTATTGGCCGCCATGGGACCGATGCCAAAGGATGGACGAACAGGCAGCGCCTCGTTGCGGACCGGCTTGCCCTTGCCGGACCAGCCGATTGCGGACAGCCACTCCAGATAAAAGGCGAGCGCGAACTGCATGGCGATGCCGGCGGCGAGCAGCAGACTGTCATAGGCAATGCCGCCCGGGTTGATCAGCTTCATCACCTGCGCCGCCATGGCAATCACCGTGCCGGCAATGAAAACCGGCAGCGAGCGTTTGCCCAATATGGCGAGCGGATTGTCGCGGCCGGTGCGGAACAGGTTCGAGACGAAAGGCAAGGCGACGACCAGATAGCTCATCGCCAGGATGTGCAGCAGCCGCGGCAACGACAGGAACGTCTTGTCGAAACCGGTCAGCACCACCGGCAGGTCGAGCCATGACACATGCCCCCACAGCGGGCTATGCACCCAGACGAGCGCCGTCAGCACATAGGCGGCCGCCGCGCCGACCAGCCATCGATTGACCGGGATGGTGCCGCCGCGCCGCACATGCAACACGCTGGCCATGCCGATATTGAACAGCAATTGCCATGACAGCGGATTGAGGAACCAGAACCCGGGCTCCGGGTAGTTCGGCGGCGCGATCTGGTAGATTCCGGCAACCAGCCAAAGGGCTGCGGACACGGCAAGCGCGGCCAGTGGCCTGTAGCTGATGAACAGCAGGAAGGCCGGCGCCATCAACAGCAGCACCGCATAGACCGGCAGTATGTTGTTGTAACCGAGCTGATGGCCGAGCGTGACGACACCGACCAGGACTTGCGGCGGATTCCTGACGAGCGGCTCGATGTTGATCAGCGTCAGAAGGTCCGGCCGTTTCGCAAACACCGCCGCTGCGCAGAAGATGGCCATGACCACCATCGTCGTGACGATGTGGGTGACATAGAGCACGCCGGCGCGGCGCCACATCTTCAGCGTTGCGACCAACCGGTTTCCCGGCTGGAATCTGGTGCCGTAGGCAAGAGCGACGGACATGCCGGAGATCAGCACGAAGGCCTCGGCCGCATCCGAAAACCCGAAATTCTTGTAGGTCAGGGTTTCGAAAACTGTGCCCGGCACGTGGTCGATGAATATGGTCAGGAGGGCGAGTGCCCGGAACACGTCAATACGCGTATCGCGTTCCGGCGAAACTGGCATGGTCATCGATAAAAGGCCTTAAAGCTGGTTGTTCATGCGCGGTATGCGACCACCCGGGCGACCACCCGGCGCACACTGCTTCGAATCCCTCCCGCGGGGATTATATCGGCAAAGAAACGGACTGAAATGCGCCCGGTTCAATCAACTTTCGCGGAGCTTGAAAATATTCCGTTTTGAAGCCGGCAAATGAATGAAACATCGTGAAAACAAAAGGATGCAACTATGTCCGAAAAACCTCCGGAAGATGACTTTTTGCGGCGCGACCTGCCATTTTTTTATCGCGTTTACAGGCCCGCAGCACCAACCGGAGAGTGCCTCTTTCTGCTGCATGGATCGGGTGTCGACGAGACGACTCTGGTGCCGCTGGGGCGCCAAGTCTCGCCGCACGCCACCTTGGTGGCGGTGCGTGGCCGCATCGCCCAGGAAGACGGTTTCCGCTGGTTCAGGCGGATTTCGCCGATACGATTCGAGCAGGACAGCATCCGCAAAGAGGCGGACGCTTTCGCTGACTTCATCCCCAAGGCCGCGAAACGCCACGACCTCGATCTCGCCCGAGCCTCCTTTATCGGCTACTCCAACGGCGCCAACCTGGTTTCAAGCGTGATGCTGCTTCATCCGCGGCTGATCGTCCAAGCGGCTTTGCTGCGCCCGATGCCGGTTCTGGACGAGGTGCCGCCGGCGGATCTCAGCAACGCACGGGTGGTAATCTTATCCGGCGCCGACGACCTGATTTACCGGCCCTTCGCACTCGCGCTGGTCGGACTGCTCAGCCGGCATGGCGCCAAAGTCGAGGCCCACACCGTCGCCTCCGGCCATGAAATCGGCAATCCGGACGCCGCGATCGTCAGGCGGTGGCTGGCAGATCCTGCAGCCGCCGTTGCAACGTCAGATCGATAAGCCTCGAAGCTAGCCTCGCCCCATGCGGTTCCAGGCGTCCAGCCCGGCGATCTTGTAGGCTTCGGCCAGCGTCGGATAGTTGAAGGTGTTGTTGACGAAGAAGTCGACAGTGCCACCGAGATTGATGACCGCCTGGCCAATGTGGATGAGTTCGGTCGCGCCCTCGCCGACAATATGGGCGCCGAGCAGACGGCGTGTTTCGATCGAAAACAGAAGCTTCAGAAAGCCGGTGTTGACGCCCATGATGTGGCCGCGCGAGGTCTCGCGAAACCGCGCCACGCCGACCTCATAGGCTGCACCACTCTCGCGCACCTGCTCCTCGGACTGGCCGACAGTGGAGATTTCCGGCACGGCATATATGCCATAGGGAAAGGTTTCGGGCGGCGGCGGCAACGGCACGCCGAACGCGTGGCAGGCGGCCACCCTGCCCTGCTCCATCGAAGTCGAGGCCAGGCTCGGAAAACCAATGACGTCGCCGGCGGCATAGATGTTGGGCGCGCTTGTCTGGAACGTCTGCGGATCGACCTTGATGCGGCCCCTGGGATCGGCCTCAATGCCGACCGCTTCCAAGCCCAGGCTGCCGACATTGCCGGTACGCCCTGCAGCATAAAGCACCATCTCGGAACGTATGGTGCGGCCGTCGGCCAGCATCACCTCGGCATGATCGGGTTTCGAGGCGATCTCCTTGACGGCGCTGCCCAAGCGGATGGTCATGCCGCGGTCGCGCATCTGATGGATGAAGTCGTCGACGATCTCGCGGTCGACGAAATCCAACATGGTATTGCGCGGCTCGACCAGCGTCACCGACACGTCGAGCGCCGAAAAGATCGTTGCATATTCGACGCCGATGACGCCGGCGCCGATCACCGTCAGAGTGCGCGGCAGGCGGTCGAGCTCCAGCATCTCGTCGCTGTCGAAGATCCGTGTCTTGTCGAACGGCACGTCGCGCGGCCGGTGCGGCCGGGTGCCGACCGCGATCAGCGCATGGGCGAAGCCAACCTCGCTGTAGTCGCCGGTGTCGGTGGTCAGGCTGACCTTGTTGGGGCCGAGGAATTTTGCCGCGGCACGTGCGCTCTTGACCGTGTTGCGCATGAACTGGTGCTGCAGCACCTCGACCTCATGGTCGAGCGTCTTATGCAGGCGCTCGACCAGATCGCCAACCGAAATGTCCTGCTTGACCCGGTAGCCGCGACCGTAAAAGCCGCGCTCGCGCCAGCCTGAGAGGTTGAGCACCGTCTCGCGCAACGTCTTCGACGGGATGGTGCCGGTATGCACCGACACGCCGCCGAGGCGCCGGCCTCTGTCGACCACCAGCACCGACTTGCCGAGCTTGGCCGACTGCACCGCGGCGCGGCGCCCGGATGGGCCGCTGCCGATGACCAGCATGTCGTAGTCCATGTCGCCCCGTCCCCTCGGCTTGGCGCTTTTGTTGCGCCGCAGCAAGCTAACGCTATCCGCGCCACAAATTCAACAAGTCACAGACGGCGCCAAGTGCTCCGTCACCATCTACATGGTGGACGGCTCGATCTTGATTCCGCCGCGAACCTTCACCATTTCATCCACAAGCGGCCCCGTGCATTAACCCGGGTTCGATTACGAGGAAATGACATGAACGCTCGCGTTCTCGACGGCGAAATCATCACCAGCAGGCTCGAAGATATCAGCGCCTATGAGGGCGTACGCACGCGGCGCATTCTCGCCTTCTTCATCGATTATTTCATCGTGGCGCTGCTCACCATTCCATTCGCGATCCTGGTGTTCTTGTTCGGGCTGTTGACGCTCGGCCTCGGCTGGATGCTGTTTTCCATTCTCGTGCCAGCCGTCGCCATCCTCTACATCTGGAACACGCTCGGCAGTAAAGACCAGGCCACCACCGGCATGAAGATAATGGGCATCCGGCTCGACCGACTCGACGGCAGCCCCATCGACGGGCTGACCGCCGTCGTGCATTCGGTGCTGTTTTGGGCCGGCAATGTCATCCTTTCGCCGCTGGTCCTGCTGGTGAGCCTGTTTTCCGATCGCAAGCGCACGCTGCACGACCTGCTGCTCGGCACTGTCGTCAGCCGCAGCGGCCGCTGAGCAGACTTTTGAAGCGCGGCCGCAGCCTTTGCGCACAAATGTGAAGACGTCCAATCAACCAGGCTTTCACAATCCTGTTGAATTTTTCGGCTTCCGCGCCAAAGGTAGAGCGATTCGCAGGAGTGTTTCCAAGGCTCGATGACGCAGCACCCGACCCAGTCGCCGCAGTTCTTTCTGACCGCGCCCTCGCCATGTCCCTATCTCGAGGGCCAGTTCGAGCGCAAGGTGTTCACACACCTGGTCGGCGACAAGGCCCCGGAAATGAACGATCTGTTGACGCAGGGTGGATTCAGGCGGTCGCAGAACATCGCCTACAGGCCGGCTTGCGAGACCTGCCGCGCCTGTGTGTCGGTGCGCATCCTGGCGCAGGAATTCACCGCCAGCCGCAACATGAAACGGGTCATACAGCATAATTCGGATCTGGTCGGCGCCATGCACGACGCCGAGCCCTCCACCGAGCAGTATTCGCTGTTCCGCAGCTATCTCGACGCCCGCCATCGCCGTGGCGGCATGTCCGATATGACCGTGCTCGACTACGCCATGATGGTAGAGGATACCCATGTCGACACCAAGGTCATCGAATACCGTCGCCGCGGACCCGACAGCTTCATCACCGGCAAGGGCCAGGGCGAGCTGATCGCCGTGGCGCTCACCGACAAGATGGCCGATGGCCTGTCGATGGTCTATTCCTACTTCAACCCGGACTTCGAGGACCGCTCGCTCGGCACCTTCATGATCCTCGACCACATCGCCCGCGCCAGGGCGATGGGCCTGCCCCATGTCTACCTGGGTTACTGGGTCAACGGCTCGCGCAAGATGAATTATAAGATGCGCTTCCAGCCGCAGGAGCATCTCGGCCCGAAAGGTTGGGAACGCTACAATCACGAAGCGGTTTCGCGCTGATCTTCGCTTTCGGTATTCAGTCTTAAATTGTTTCGAGGAAGATGCCCGCTGGGCTTCCGGCCGATCGGCTGGAAACCGGGCAGGTCAATTTTGCGCCTCCAAGCCTACGCGAGAATTGCCGCATGTCTTCCCACAACGAGCACCAGAGAGGCCTTCTGATCACCGCCATCGGCGGGCTGACGCTGACGGTCGACATTCCGCTGATCCGGCTCGCCGATGGCGAGGCATGGACGATCCTGCTGTTGCGCACCGGTACGACCTTCGTCGCCACGCTCATCATCTGGGCCGTCTGGCGCTCGCTGAGCGCAAAGGCGCCGCAGCTTATCCCGGGCTGGTCAGGGCTCATCGTTGCCGCCCTCTACGGGCTCGGCTCGATCGCCTTCATCACCGGCGTCTACAGCACCTCGACCGCCAACCTCGTTTTCATCCTGGCGTTCACAACCATGTTCGCGGCCCTTTTGTCATGGCTGTTCCTGAAGGAGAGGCCACGGCCCCTGACGCTTGCAGCGCTGGCACTGATGATCGTCGGCGTGACGATCATTGTCGGCGATTCCGTTGGAACCGGACATCTCTTCGGCGACCTGATGGCGCTATGCTCGGCTTTCATGATCGCAGCGGCCATCACTATCTCGCGCGCAAGCGGCAAGGATATGGGTTTCACGGCGCTGATCGGAGTGGTCCTGCCGCTGGCCGTCGCCGCCCTGATGGTTTCCAAGGTGGGTTTTCACGTCAACGCGCCATGGTGGATCGTCTTCAACGGTGCCGTCATCATGCCGATCTCTTTCTTCTGCCTCGCCAACGGCCCGAAATACATCTCCGGGCCGGAAGTGGCGATGTTCTACCTGTTAGAAACCGTGCTGGCGCCGGTCTGGGTGTGGATGATCTTCGCCGAAGCGCCGTCGCGCTACAGCCTGATCGGCGGCGCAATCCTCATCATGACCTTGATCGGCCATTCGCTCTGGCAGTTGCACGAGGGGCGCAAGCGCCGCGCCACGTTCGCCGTCAGTCACCCGGCCTGATTCTTTTTCGCGGCGGCACGTTCGGCGACAATTTCGATCTGCGGCGGCGCGTCATCGTGCTCCGCCGGTTCGGCGGCAGCGAGTTCATCGGTCAGTTCCACTTCGCGCAGCCATTCGCGCCAGATTGCGACCAGCAGGGCCATCAGCACCGGGCCTATGAACAGGCCGAGAAAACCCATCGTCTTGACGCCGCCGATCAGGCCGAAAAAGGTTGGCAGGAAGGGCAGCTTTATCGGCCCGCCGACCAGCTTTGGGCGCAATGTCTTGTCGACGACGAAGAGTTCGACCGCGCCCCAGACGAACAGTGCCAGCCCAGCCATCGGCGAGCCGCTGGCGGCGAGATAGATCGAGACCAGCGTGAAGGACAGGGGCGCGCCGCCGGGGATCAGCGCCATGATGCCGGTCAGCGCGCCGAGCGTCACCGGCGAAGGCACGCCGGCCAACCAGTAAGCGATGCCCAGCACCAGCCCTTCGCCGATGGCGATAACGGTCATGCCGGTCACCGTCGAGGAGATCGTCGCCGGCACCACGCGTGAGATCCGTTCCCATCTGGCCGGCAGGATGCGTTCGCCGAGGCGATCGACCTGTCCGGCGAAATGCTCGCCGTCACGATAGGCGAAGAACAGCGCGATCATCATGAACAGCAGCGTCAGCAAAAGGCCGAAGGCGCTGCCGCCCGCGGCAAGCACGCCGCGGTAGATGCTGCCGATATTGGCGCCGCTGATCAGCTGGATCAGTTCGCCGATACCGCCAGGGTGGCCAACGTTGACCGTCCATTGTTCATTGAGCCATTCGCCCACCACCGGCATGGTGGCAATCCAGTGCGGCGTCGGCGCACCGTAGCGGTTGGTCTCGATCGACCAGTTGACCCATTCGCGCACCTCATTGATGGCGTAGGTGCCGGCAAGCGCGATCGGCACCACCAGGAAGGTCAGGATGAACAAGATCGCAAGCGTCGCCGCGATGGTGCGGTTGCCGCCGACGCCGGCGAGCAGCCGTCGGTAGAGCGGCCAGCTGGCGAAGGCGATCACCAGGGCGGCAAGGACCGGAAACAGGAAGCCGTGGAAGAAGTAAACGCCAGCGGCAACGATCAGCACCAGGAGCCAGCGCGCCGCCGACAGCGGCGGAATGACAGCGGCCCTGAGCGGCGTCGACAGGCCAAACAGGCGCTGCTGCCGCTCCGGCTTCTGTATCCTGACTTCCTTCAAGCGCCCAATTCTCCCTGGCCCATAGCGTCGCTTATGCACTGATATAGTGCAGCAATCGTGACGACATTCCAAATGTTTGGGTAGAGCTGCTAATCTCCCCGCTTGAGGAGGAGATGGCCGGCAGGCCAGGGGGGTCGCCGAGCGTGAGACGCCAGCCTCCTCTGTCTGCGATACGTGAGGCGCCAGTCCCCTCCGTCTGCGATAAGGGTCGTGTCTGGACGTTCCGACCCCCTCTGTCGCCTTCGGCGACATCTCCCCCTCAAGGGGGGAGATACCGCTTCACCCGAACTTCCCCGTGCGCGGGAACCCCTTCGGCACCATGCGGCCGGCCGAGGCGCGGGCGCCAATCCATTCGGCAAGCTCGTCACGCGATTTGGTAAAGGTGCGGTCTGCCGAATCCTGCCAGGACAGGCCGCTTGCGAGCGTGAAGGTCTTGAGGTCGAGGACGCCGCCGTCCTTGTACTTCTGCAGGCGCACGCCCTTGCCGCGCCCCATCTCCGGGATCTCGGCCAGCGGGAACACCAGCATCTTGCGGTTCTCGCCGACGATGGCGAGATGGTCGCCCGCGACGCTCACGCAGCGCTGGGCTTCGTCTGGCGCCTTGACGTTCATCACCTGCTTGCCCTTGCGGGTGTTGGCGACGACTTCTTCTTCCGGCACGATGAAACCGTTGCCGTCATGCGACACCAGCAGCAGCTTGCGCTTGGGATCATGGACGAAGGCGGTGACGATATCCTGGTCGTTGTCCATGTCGACGATGATGCGGATCGGCTCACCATGGCCACGCCCGCCGGGCAGCCGGTCGGCGCCGATCGTGTAGAACTTGCCGCCGGTGGTGAAGACCAGCACCTTGTCGGTGGTCTGGGCATGGAAGGCGAGCTTGAGGCTGTCGCCTTCCTTGAAGGTCAGGGCCGAATGGTCGGTCAGATGACCTTTCATGGCCCTCAGCCAGCCCTTTTCCGAAACGACCACAGTGACCGGCTCGCGCTCGATCATGGCATGGGCGATATCGGTCAGGTCATGCTCGGGTGCGTCGGCGAACTCGGTGCGGCGTTTGCCGATGTCGGTCTCGGGCCCGTATTTCTGGCGAACATTGGCGACTTCCCACTTGATCGTCGCCCACTGCTTGGCGTCGGACGCAAGCAGTGCCTCGATCTGCTTCTTCTCGCCGGTCAGACCATTGAATTCCTCGCGGATTTCGAATTCCTCGAGCTTGCGCAGCGCCCTCAGACGCATGTTGAGGATGGCTTCAGCCTGGGTGTCGGTGAGTGACCAGCGGGCCATCATCACTTGCTTGGGCTCGTCCTCCTCGCGGATGATCCTGATCACCTCGTCGATGTTGAGGTAGGCAATCAAATAGCCGGCGAGGATCTCCAGCCGCCTCTCGATCTCGCCGAGGCGGTGCTTGGAGCGGCGGATCAAGACGTCGCGGCGGTGCTCCAGCCATTCCTTGAGCACACCTTTCAGCGACAGCACGTTCGGCACCTTGCCGCGCGACAACACGTTCATGTTGAGCGGAAAGCGGCTTTCGAGCTCGGTCAGCTTGAACAGCGATTCCATCATGATGCCGGGATCGACCGAGCGGCTCTTCGGCACCAGCACGACGCGGATGTCCTCGGCGCTCTCGTCGCGGATATCCTCGAGCAGCGGCAGCTTGCGTGCCATCAAGAGCTCGGCGATCTTTTCGATCAGCCTGGCCTTCTGGACGCCATAGGGAATTTCGGTGACGACAATGTTCCAGGTGCCCCTGCCCTGATCCTCCTGGCTCCATTTCGCCCTGACGCGAAAGCCACCGCGACCCGTTTCGTAGGCTTCGAGGATCGAGGCTCGACTGTCGACGATGATGCCGCCGGTCGGGAAATCCGGCCCCTGGACGAAGTCCATCAGCTTGGTGACGGGCGCATCCGGATGATCGATCAGGTGAAGCGCGGCGTCGCAAAGCTCGGCCGCATTGTGCGGCGGAATCGAGGTCGCCATACCGACGGCAATGCCGGACGAGCCGTTGGCAAGCAGATTCGGGAAGGCGCCGGGCAGCACCGCCGGCTCCTCGTCTTCCTCGTTGTAGGTCGGGCGGAAATCGACCGCATCCTCGGTGATGCCTTCCAAAAGCAGCGTCGACACTTCGGTCATGCGCGCTTCGGTGTAGCGCATGGCGGCGGCGTTATCGCCGTCGATATTGCCAAAATTACCCTGCCCGTCGACCAGCGGGTAGCGCATCGAAAAATCCTGCGCCAACCGCACCAACGCGTCGTAGATCGACTGGTCGCCATGCGGATGGAATTTGCCCATCACCTCGCCGACGATGCGGGCGCATTTGGCAAAACCCTGGTCGGGGTTGAGCCGCAACAAGCGCATAGCATGCATGATGCGACGATGCACCGGCTTCAATCCGTCGCGCACGTCCGGCAGCGCCCGATGCATGATGGTCGACAGCGCGTAGGCGAGATAGCGCTCTTCCAGCGCCTTCTTCAGATCGACCGGCTCGATATTGTCGCCGCCGCCACTCTCGGGCGGCAAAAGCCTTTTTCCCATGGGCTGGCACTAGCCGAGCGGGTGATTCGCGGCAAGAGGCACCAGTATGCCTCCTCCTAAAGCGCGTCGCGTTCGACCGGCCTCATGCGACGCTTTAGGTCCTTGTTTTGATGCATGTCGTCATCGCAAAACCGCTGCACACTTTGCGCGACATCCATTATGCAACGGGAATTGGGAGCGTCGCGACGCCGGCCAACATCAACCCGTTACATCCTGCTTCTATCGCAAGCCTGATGGATCGGGTTTGCCTTTAGCCGCGATTTTCGATCATTGTGCCGAGGCCCGCCTTTTTCCGGTCCAGTTCGTCGCCGAATGGTGACGACGCGACGATTTGAAAAGAATTTCAGGACACTCTCAGGGGAGCTCTCGATGACGATCAGGCACTCGACACTTATTAAAAGACTGGCTTTTTCGACCTTTTTGCTGACGCTGCCGCTGAATGCGGCATTCGCGCAGGATACCGCGGTCGCCGACCGGCTGAAGGCTGCCCTCGCCGCCCAGGGTGTCGACCTCTCCTGGACCGGAGTAACCGGCGACACCTCCAGCATGGTTCTGCAAGGCGTGGCGGTCAAACCGGCGGCCGAAAAGGAGGCGCTCAAGATCGGCGACGTCAAGCTCGAAGGGGTGACCGAAGCCAATGGTGGCTATCAAATCGCGACCGTGTCGACGTCGCCGTTCGAACATAGCGAGGATGGCGTCACGCTCAATCTCAGCCCCTTCGTCATCCACGACATGACGGTTCCGGCCGAAGGCGCAAGCGGCCCGCTGGGCTCGCTGATGATTTACAAATCGGCCGAGCTCGACAACATGACCGTCAAGGTGGCCGACAAGACCGCTTTCTCGATGGACGGGCTTGCCATCGCAATCACGCCGCCGGCCGACGGCAAGGCCTTGGCGTTTTCCGGCACCACGGAAAAATTCACTGCCGACCTGACACTGGTCGAAGATCCGAAGTCCAAGGAAGTCATCAACGCGCTCGGCTACCAGAACATATCGGGCAATCTTGAGATGGAAGGCACCTGGCAGCCTACCGACGGCAGGATGGACTTGTCGAAATACGAAATATCGGTCGACAATGCCGGCACGCTCGGCATGACCTTCGATCTCGGCGGCTACACGCTGGACGTCATCAAATCACTGCAGGAGATGCAGAAGAAGATGGCGGCGCAGCCCGAAGGCGCCGACAATTCGGCGCAAGGCATGGCCATGCTCGGGCTGCTGCAGCAGCTTTCGTTCAACAGCGCCTCGATCCGCTTCGATGATGATTCGCTGACCAAAAAGGTGCTCGATTATGCCGGCAAGCAGCAAGGCATGTCCGGCAAGGACATTGCCAACCAGGCCAAGGCGATCGTGCCCTTCGGCATGGCGCAGCTCAACAATCCGGAACTGACCGCGCAGGTTTCGGCCGCGGTCAACAAGTTCCTCGACGATCCGCAAAGCATCGAGGTCTCGGCCGAGCCGCCGGCAGCGGTGCCGTTCGCGCTGATCATGGCGGGCGCCATGTCCAACCCGCTCGACCTGCCGAAAACGCTCGGCGTGACGGTTACGGCAAACCAAGACTGACCGAGACAGGCTTCAAGCAAAAAGCCCGGCAGCGCTGCCGGGCTTTTTTATGAATCAACAGCACCGGTTCGGAGCGTTTTCTAAACCTCTTTCTTCGTCGCCACCACGCGCAGCGACAATTCGCGAAGCTGCTGCGGGCTGGCTTCCGACGGCGCGCTCATCAACAGGTCGTAGGCCTGCTGGTTCATCGGGAACATGGTCACTTCGCGCAGGTTCCTCGCGCCGACCAGAAGCATGACGACGCGGTCGATGCCGGCCGCCATGCCGCCATGCGGCGGCGCGCCATACTGGAAGGCGCGATAAAGGCCGCCGAAGCGCTCCTCGACTGTCGCGCGGTCCAGCCCGACGGTTTCGAACGCCTTGACCATGGTTTCGGGCAGATGGTTGCGGATGCCGCCGGAGGCGATCTCGAAACCGTTACAGACCATGTCGTACTGGAACGCCTTGATGCCGAGCAGATCCTCGCCGTTAAGCGCATCGATGCCGCCTTGCGGCATCGAGAAAGGATTGTGCGCGAAATCGATCTTCTTCTCCTCCTCGTTCCATTCGAAGAACGGGAAGTCGACGATCCAGCACAATTCGAAGCGGTCGCGGTCGACAAGATTGAGCTCCTCGCCGGCGCGGGTGCGCGCCGCTCCCGCGAAGGAGACGAACTTCTTCGGATCGCCGGCGACGAAGAAGGCGGCATCGCCATCGGCAAGGCCGAGTTGTTGTCGGATCGCGTCGGTGCGCTCCTCGCCGATGTTCTTGGCCAGCGGCCCGGCGCCTTCAAGCTTCTCGCCCTCCTTGCGCCAGAAGATGTAGCCGAGGCCGGGCTGGCCCTCGCCTTGCGCCCATGAGTTCATGCGGTCGCAGAAGGCGCGAGACCCGCCGGTCTTGGCCGGAATGGCCCAGACCTCGGCCTTCGGATCGTTGGCAAGGATGTTGGCAAATACCTTGAAGCCAGAGTCGCGAAAATGACCCGAGACGGCCTGCATCTCGATCGGGTTGCGCAGGTCCGGCTTGTCGGTGCCGTATTTGCGCATGGCGACATCATAGGCGATGCGCGGAAACTTCTCCGTCACTGGCTTGCCGGCGGCAAAGGTCTCGAACACCCCCCGCATCACCGGCTCCATGGTGGTGAACACATCCTCCTGCTCGACGAAGCTCATCTCCACGTCGAGCTGGTAGAATTCACCCGGCAGACGGTCGGCGCGCGGGTCCTCGTCGCGGAAGCAGGGCGCAATCTGGAAGTAGCGGTCGAAGCCGGACACCATGATCAGCTGCTTATATATCTGCGGTGCCTGCGGCAGCGCATAAAAAGTGCCGGGGTGGATGCGCGACGGCACCAGAAAGTCGCGCGCCCCTTCCGGCGACGAGGCGGTCAGGATCGGCGTCGAGAATTCCGTGAAGCCGACCTGGCCCATCAGCTTGCGCATCTCGGCGATGATTTTCGTCCGCGCCACGATGTTCTTGTGCAGCGTGTCGCGGCGCAGGTCGAGGAAGCGGTATTTGAGGCGGATGTCCTCCGGATAGTCCGGCTCGCCGAAGACCGGCAGCGGCAATTCCCTGGCCGCCGACAGCACTTCGATCTCGCGCGCGAAAATCTCGATCTCGCCGGTCGGCAAATTGGGGTTCACGGTGTCGGCGAGGCGCGCCTTGACCTCGCCGTCGACGCGGACGACCCATTCGCCACGCAAGGTCTCCGCGATCTTGAAGGCAGGCGAATCCGGATCGGCAACGATCTGGGTCAGACCGTAATGGTCGCGCAAATCGATGAACAGCAGTCCGCCATGGTCGCGCACGCGATGCACCCAACCCGACAGGCGAACGGTCGAGCCGACATCGACCTTCCTCAACTGGGCACAGGTATGGCTGCGGTAACGATGCATTGTCATTCTTAAAGTCCGGATGTTGGGTTGCGGCCGAGGCATGATGGCCCAGCCTGAAAATTTGCGCGAAAAGCACATGAGAGGGTGCATTTGTCAAGGCAAGCGGCGGCTGGGTCGAGTTCGCGTTCTTCCCGCCCCTATCCCACCGGCATCAATTTATGCCAGAGGCGTCAATCTGAGTTCGCTGCTCTGTGCCGGCAGTTCAACTATGCACTCACCCCTTCACCCCGCCCGCCGTGAGGCCGGAGATGATCTTGCGCTGGAAGATCAGGACAAGGATGACGAGCGGCACGGTGACGATCACCGATGCGGCCATGATGTTGCCCCACGGGATCTCGAACTGCGAGCTGCCGGAGAGCAGCGCTATCGCCACCGGCACGGTTCGCTGCTCGTTGCTGGAGGTAAACGTCAGGGCGAACAGGAACTCGTTCCAAGCGCCGATGAAGGCGAGGAGCCCGGTGGTCGCCAGCGCCGGCCACATCAGCGGCAGGAAGACGCGGCTGATGATGATCCAGGGCGTGGCGCCATCGAGGATCGCCGCTTCCTCCAGTTCGATCGGCAGGTCGCGAACGAAGGCGGTGAGCACCCAGACGGTGAACGGCAAGGTGAAGATCATGTAGGACAAGATCAGCGCGAACGGCGAATTGTAGAGGCCGAAGATGCGGATTAGCTCGAAAAGCCCGGCAAGCACCGCCAATTGCGGGAACATCGAGACGGACAGGATGATGAGGAGCAGCGCCGAACGGCCTCTGAAGCGGATGCGCGCCAGCGCATAGGCAGCGGTGATGCCGAGGAACAGCGAAATGAAGACGACGGCGCTCGAGATGAACAGCGAGTTCACGAGATTGCGCAAAAAGGTCCCCTCGGTGAACACGGTCCTGTAGTTGCTAAAGGTAATCGCCGTCGGCCAATAGTCGATCTGGAAGAGCGCCGTCCCCGATTTCAGGCTGGTAATGATGGCATAGTAGAACGGGAACACCGCGACGACGACGATAACGGCGACGAGGAGGTAGAAAGCCGTGCGCTTGACGATCCACATGGTCAGTGGTCCCCCATGATCAATAGTCCTTGTCCAGTCTTATCCGGCCGAGCCAAAGAACGAGCATGGTCAGCAGAGCGAGGATAAGGAAGAGCAACGTCGAGGCGGCGGAACCGTAGGCAAACTTGTCGAACTCAAACAGGCTCTCGCGGGCAAACACCGACATCGACTTGGTGTGTATGTTGTTTGGCGTAAGCACGTAGATCAGATCGAAGATGCGCAGGGCATCGAGACCGCGAAAGATCATGGCCACCATCAACGCCGGTCGGATGAGCGGCAAGGTGATCCTCCAGAAAACTCTCCACGCGCCGACGCCGTCGAGCTTGGCGACCTCGTAGATTTCTTGTGGAAGCATCTGGAGGCCGGCGAGAATGAGAAGCGCCATGAAGGGGGTCGCTTTCCAGATATCGACAACGAGGACGGCGACCATCGCCGTGTCGGCGCTGGCCGTCCAGGCGATTTTTGTGCTGATCAGGCCGAGCTTGAGCAGGACGTCGTTGATGATGCCGAACTGGTCGTTGAGCATCCACTGCCACATCTTAGCCGACACAATCGTCGGGATGGCCCAAGGGATTAGAATCGCGGCGCGCACGATGCCGCGGCCGCGAAACCTGGTGTTGAGCACCAGCGCGACGATCATGCCGAGCACCGTCTCGCAGGTCACCGAAATCACCGCGAAGCGCACGGTGTTCCAGACGGCGCGCCACCAGACCGGATCGGCGAGCAGCCCGTCGTAGATGACGCGGCCGCTCGGCATTTGCACGACGGAGAAATAGTTGGCGAAGCCAACCCAGCGGCGGGCTTCGAGGTCGGCGAGCGAGGCATCGGTGAAGCCGAAATAGATCGTGCGCATCAACGGCCAGCCGGCAACGGCGGCGAGCACGATGAGCATCGGGGCAAGCAGCAGCCATGCTGAGCGCGTACGCTGACGCGCCAGCAGCGAGCCTGAACGCGGCGAGATCACCAGGCGGTGCCTTTGAGCCTGGTCAAGGAGAACTCCAGATCGGCAAGGTTGTCGGCGGCTGTGCCCTCGCCGGAAATGGTGTTGTGGACGGCGGTCCAGAACTCGCTCGATGCCTCATTGTACCTGCTCTTGGCTTGGGCCGAGGGACGCGGCACCGCGTTGAGGACGACTTCCTTCCAGCGCGGAATCACCGGCTGGGCGCTGGCGATGTCGGCATCGTCATAGAGTGCCTGGATGGTCGGCAGATATGCCCCCTTCAAGGCGCGGTACTTCTGCATCTGAGGCGAGGCGATCCATTTGACCAGCCCGATCGCTGCATCCGGGTTCTTCGAATATTTGGAAACCGCGAGATTCCAGCCGCCAAGCGTTGCTGACGGGCGGGCGCCCTCGCCCGACCCCGGCGGCAGCGTGGTCACCTCGAACTTGCCTTTGATGGGGGAGCTTTCGCTGTTGCCCAGCGCGTAGGCGTAGGGCCAGTTGCGCATGAAGACGGCGTTGCCGGTCTGCCAGACTCCGCGCGACTCTTCTTCCTGATAGGCCAGAACGCCGGGGGGCGAGATGGTTCCCACCCAGCTCCTCGCCATTTCCAGCGCCGCAACTGCTTGCGGATTGTTGATGGAGATCGTGCCATCCGGCTCGATAATCTGGCCGCCGCCGTTCGACTTCACCCATTCGAGTGCATCGCAGGTCAGCCCCTCATAGGCGTTGCCCTGGAAAACGAAGCCCCACATGTCCTTGTTGCCGGCGTCGCGCTCCTTGTCCATGACAAGCTTGGCGGTGTCGGCAAGCTCGGCCCAGCTGGCCGGGACCCTGGCGCCGTATTTGTCGAGAAGATCCTTGCGGTAGTAGAGCGCCGGAGCGTCGGTGAATATCGGCAAGGCGACGAGCTTACCGTCCACGGTCTGCGATTTGATGATCGATGGGAAATGGGCGCCAACGACATCCTTGGTCGCTTCGGTCAGGTCGATGAACTGCCTTGCAAGCTGGGGGGCCCAGATGATGTCCGTTTGATAGACGTCGACGTCGCTGCTTCCGGCGGCAAGCCAGAGCCGGTATTGGCCAAACTGGTCCGTCGCCGAGGGAGGCAGCGGAACGACGCTAACCTTGTTGCCAGTCTTCTTCTCGTATTGATCGAGGATCTCGCGAAGGATTCTCTGGCCGTTGCCGGTATCTCCGGACACCATGGCGAGGTCGACAGCCCGCGCCGGCCCCGCCGCCAGAACTGCGGCCACGGCAAATGCCGCAAATGCGGAATGAAATTTCATGATGGCGGACCTCCCTTTGGAGCTTCAGGCCGGGCAGCAGAAACCACATCGATGCCCAACACCGTCTCCGCACACCGGCAGCTCACAAGACGCGTATTCGCCCACCAGCACTGAACTACAAAGATACGCCTTGGTTCCAACACGGAGGGTCCGCGCCACGCGGCAGCCCCCGGCTGGCCCCAACGCCGCCGGGAATTGCCGCTGGCATTGGCGAAGGCGATGGTTCAAGAAGGGGTCAACGACAGGCTTTCCTTCATGTCTTCCATCCGCCCGCTGATCCCCCTCCTGATCGCCGCCGGCATCCTGCTCGGCGGCAACGGCCTGCAGAGCACGTTGATTGCGCTGCGTGGTGCGCAGGAGGGTTTTCCCGCTTCGTCGATTGGCCTGATGGGCACGTTCTATTTCGCCGGCTTTTTGCTTGGCTGCCTTGCCGTTACCCGCATCATGAAGTCCGTCGGCCATGTGCGCGCCTTTTCGGCACTGGCGGCGATCGCCTCGGCGGGGACGCTGCTTCTGGTGCTGGTCATCGATCCGGTGATGTGGTGCGCCGTGCGCTTTGCCGGCGGGTTCTGCTTTGCCGGCTTGTTCACAATCATGGAAGCCTGGCTGAATTCCGGCGTCACCAACACCGACCGGGCGCGGGTGCTTGCCATCTACCGGATGGTCGACATCGGCTCGGTGACGGGCGCCCAGTTCCTGATCCCGATCTTCGGCGCCGGCGGCTTTGCCATCTTCGCCATCATGTCGATCATGATCACGCTCTCGCTGGTGCCGGTGTCGCTCGGCGACCGTTCCAATCCTGCCCCGCCCGAAGAGGTCAAGCTCGATTTGGCGCGCGTCTGGCGGATCTCGCCGCTCGGCTGCTTCGGCTGTATCGCCGTCGGCGTCACAAACAGCGCCTTCCGAACCCTGTCGCCGGTCTATGCCGAGCAGATCGGCATGTCTGTCGCCGACGTCGTCACCTTCGTCAGCGTCGGCATTTTCGGCGGCGCTATCATCCAATACCCGCTCGGCTATCTCTCCGACCGCTGGGACCGGCGTTCGGTGCTGCTGATGACGACGTGCTGTGCGATGGTGGCGGCACTGGCCCTGGCGTTCGTAGCAGGCGGCAGCCCGTTCCTCAACTTCCTGCTCGTCTTCATCTTCGGCTGCTTCGCCATGCCGCTATATTCGCTGTCGGCGGCGCATTCCAACGACCGCGCCGACAAGGGCGAGTTCGTGCTGATCAACGCTGCCTTGATGCTGTTTTATTCCTTCGGCGCCATCGGCGGCCCGTTCGCCGCGTCGACGGTGATGCAATTTTTCGGGCCGAGCGCGCTGTTCGTGTTCAGCGCCACCGTCTATGCGATCTTCGTGGCCGTCATCCTTTACCGGATGCAGGCGCGCTCTGCCGTGCCGGCCACCCATCGCAGCCGTTTTACGGCGCTGTTGCGCACGTCGACGGTTTTTGCCCGGTTGGCGAAGCGGAATGCCGATCCCGATGAACCCGCAAAGCCTGGATAGAGGTGCTTGCGCTTGACGAAAGCGCGCGCGGCTGAAATTGAAAGAGACCCTATCCCTTGCCAAAAGCGATTTGATGCACGTCATCACCACCCAGAAAGAACTCGAGACCGCTATTGCCGCTTTCGAAAAGGCGGAATTCGTCACCGTCGATACCGAATTCATTCGCGAAACGACCTTCTGGCCGATCCTGTGCCTGATCCAGATGGCAGCGCCCGGGGTGACGGCGCTGATCGATCCGCTGTCGCCCGACATCGACCTGAAACCGTTCTTCAGGCTGATGGCTAACGAGGCGATCGTCAAAGTCTTTCATGCGGCGCGGCAGGACATCGAAATCATCGTACATCTCGGCGATCTGGTGCCGCATCCGGTGTTCGACACCCAGGTCGCGGCGATGGTCTGCGGCTTCGGCGACAGCGTTTCCTACGACCAGCTGGTGCAGCGCATCACCGGCGCGCGGCTCGACAAGTCCTCGCGCTTCACCGACTGGCGCCACCGTCCGCTGTCCGAAAAGCAGCTCGACTACGCGCTCGCCGACGTCACCCACCTGATCGAGGTCTACAAGCATCTCAGCGCCGAGCTGGTGCGGGAAAACCGCGCCCACTGGCTGAACGAGGAGATGGACGTGCTGACCTCGCGCGAGACCTACGATCCGCATCCCGAGGATGCCTGGAAGCGGCTCAAAATGCGGCTGCGCAAGCCGCAGGAACTGGCGATCGTGCAGGCGGTGGCCGCCTGGCGCGAACGCGAAGCGCGCGAGCGCGACGTGCCGCGCGGCCGGGTGCTCAAGGACGATGCGATCTACGAAGTGGCGCAGCAGGCGCCGCGCGACGCTGCGGCGCTGAGCAAGCTGCGTACCACGCCGAAGGGCTGGGAACGCTCTTCGACGGCGACGGCATTGCTTGGCGCAGTCAACGCTGCCCTTGCCCTGCCCAGGGAAGAAATGCCGAAGCTGCCGAAGAGCTTCCAGCCGCCGGAGGGGTCGAGCGCCGCGGCGGAGTTGCTGAAGGTGCTGCTGCGGATCGTTGCCGAAAGGGAAGGCGTCGCCTCGAAGGTACTCGCCTCCAGTGACGACATCGACCGCATCGCTGCCGAGGGCGAGGAAGCCGACGTGCCGGCATTGCAAGGCTGGCGGCGTGCCGTTTTCGGCGAGGCCGCGCTCAAGCTGGTGCGCGGCGAACTCGCCATCAGGTTCGACAAGCGCAAGATCGCGGTGTTCGATTTGTAGCCTTGAGCTTGCTCAGACTAAGCCGAGCAGATGCAGCGCCAGCCATATCCAGCCAAGTGCGAGAACGACCGCGCCCAGGTAGAATGCCCTGCTGCGCAGGATTAGCCGATTGCTGGTCAAGTGGACCGATGCGTGAAGATAGCGGGAGACGACAAAGATCCACATCAGTGTCAAAGTCAGATAATTGACGCCATTGGTCACGTGCAGCGTCAAGCATAAGACGTAGAAAAGCACCGGCAGTTCGAACTGGTTGCTCAGATTGTTGGCGACGGTGATACTGGACCCAGGCTCCGTCGAGCGCGTCTTGAACTGGCCGGTCTTGGCTTCGCCCGATCTGACCGCGCCATGGCGGCGCCGGCCCATTACGACATAGACGATATAGACCAGCAGCACCTGCGCCAGCATCGGCCAGAAGATCGCGGTCTGGTTCAAGACGCCCCCTGTCGTTGTCACCCAGCCTTCAAGGCCGTTTCTGAGCCATCAGAATGAAAGCCGCAATGACGGTCACTGGTATCGCCAGCAGGGCGAATTTGGTGACGATCAGCGCCGAGGCGAAGGATAGCGAATCCGGATTGGCCGACAGAAAATCGGACAAAAGACGAGCCACGGCGATGTTCTGGGCATAGTCGGCAAGCGTGTACGGCAGCACCAGCACAGCTGCAAATGCCGCCTGCGTTTGCGCAGGCAGTGCATGGAAATTCTTCAGCCGCCGGCCCGTGGCCAGGATCAGGCTGACCATCGTCAGCGACAGCAGCGCCGGAAACAGCAGGTCGAAGGTCAGGTAATGCCAGACGAGGATAATCTCGCTGCCGCGCCGGCCGAGAGCCGTTAGCCAGGCCATGCCCTCATCCGGGGTGAAACCGGCATAGCGCATGTCGAGCGACGGCAGACCGCCGCTCAATCGGCGAAAATAGAGGAACTCCATCGCCGTCATGATGATGAAAACCGCCACTGTGGCGACACTGAGTGCGGCCGCGTGGCGCGACAGCCGCAGGATCATTGCCGCCAGATTGCGCCAAGACGCATGGCGATCAGGCTCCGCCAGGATAATTCGGGCTTTCGCGGGTAATCGTGACGTCATGGGCGTGGCTTTCACGAAGTCCGGCATTGGATATCCGCACAAAAGTGGCGCGCTCGCGGAAATCGGCAAGGTCGCGGCCACCGACATAACCCATAGCGGCTTTCAGGCCGCCTGCAAGCTGGTGCAGCACGCCAGACACAGGTCCTTTGTACGGCACCTGCCCTTCGATGCCTTCGGGGACCAGTTTCAGCGTGTCGCGCACCTCGGCCTGGAAATACCGATCGGCGGAGCCGCGCGCCATCGCGCCGACCGAACCCATGCCGCGATAGGCTTTGAAGGAGCGGCCCTGATGCAGATAGACCTCGCCGGGGCTCTCGTCGGTGCCGGCCAGCAGCGAGCCAATCATCGCCGCGCTGGCCCCGGCGGCCAGCGCCTTGGCGAGATCGCCCGAATATTTGATGCCGCCATCGGCAATGACCGAAACGCCCGATTTCTGCGCCGTCTCGACTGCCGACATGATTGCCGAGAGCTGCGGCACGCCGACGCCGGCGACGATGCGGGTGGTGCAGATGGAGCCTGGTCCGATGCCGACCTTGACCGCGTCGGCGCCGGCATCGATCAGCGCCAAGGTGCCTTCCGCGGTGGCGACGTTGCCGGCCAGGATGCGAACCGAGTTGGACAGCTTCTTGGCCCGCGTCACGGCATCCAGAACGCGCTGCGAATGACCGTGCGCGGTGTCGATCACCAGAAGGTCGACGCCGGCGTCGATGAGGCGCTCGGCCCGCTCGAAACCGTCATCGCCGACACTGGTGGCGGCGGCGGCGCGCAAGCGCCCCTGCGCATCCTTGGTGGCGTGCGGGTTGAGCTGCGACTTCTCGATGTCCTTGACCGTGATCAGCCCGACGCAATTGCCGTCCCGATCGACCACAACCAGCTTCTCGATGCGGTGCTGATGGAGCAGCCGCTTGGCCTCGTCCTGATCGACGTTCTCCTTGACCGTGATCAGGTTCTCGCGGGTCATCAGCTCATAGACCTTTTGCGCCGGATCGGACGCGAAGCGGACGTCGCGGTTGGTCAGGATGCCGACGAGCCGGTCGACCGTGTGGCCGCCGGTGCCGCCGTTCTCGACCACCGGAATGCCCGAAATGCTGTAGGTGCGCATCAGACCCAGCGCATCGGCAAGCGTCGCCTCGGGACCGATGGTGACAGGGTTGACCACCATGCCGGATTCGAATTTCTTCACCTGCCGCACCTGCTCGGCCTGTTCGGCCGGCGAGAAATTGCGGTGGATGACGCCTATGCCGCCGGCCTGGGCCATGGCGATGGCGAGTCGCGCCTCGGTGACCGTGTCCATGGCGGCCGACAGGATCGGCACGTTGAGGTCGATGTCGCTGGCGATGCGGGTGCGGATGTCGGTCTCGCCGGGCATGATCTCGGAATGACCCGGCTGCAGCAGCACGTCGTCAAAGGTCAGCGCCAATGCGCCGGTGGACGTCTCGATGATTTTTGCCATGGCCAGCCCTCGGAATGCAGGAAAGGCGCTCGCCCTGATGGACAGCGCCGACTCGTCTTCTTCCCTTTCAGGATTGGCGCTGGCTCGTAACACGTCCCGTGGCCGTTGAAAAGCCGATGGTTGTGTAGTGGCGAAGCTGCATTTTGCCTCAGGGGCTGCGGGACTTGCGGTCGCACAAACGTGACAGCAAATTAATGCGACATCCGGGCCAAGCCATGATAACCGCCCTACCTGTCGGTTTGGCCCCCAGGGCCAGCAAGCAATCGCGACGCACATTTCAAGGCCGGATCCATCGTGAACCGCACCATTCCGCTTATCCTGGCGGTCGCTCTATTCATGGAAAACATGGATTCGACCGTCATTGCGACATCGTTGCCGGCGATCGCCATCGACATCCACACCAGCCCGATCGCACTCAAGCTGGCGCTGACCGCCTATCTTGTATCGCTGGCGATTTTCATTCCGATCAGCGGCTGGATGGCCGACCGCTTCGGCGCCAAGAATGTCTTCCGTGCCGCGATCGCCGTGTTCATCGTCGGTTCGGTCGCGTGCGCCATTTCCAATTCGCTGCCGGCTTTCGTGGTGTCACGTTTCCTGCAAGGCATTGGCGGCGCCATGATGACGCCGGTCGGACGCCTGGTGCTGGTACGCGCGACGCCGAAAAGCGAGCTCGTCGCCGCCATGTCGTGGCTGACTGTCCCGGCTCTGGTCGGCCCGCTGGTCGGCCCGCCGGTCGGCGGCTTCATCACGACCTATTTCTCCTGGCACTGGATTTTTCTGATCAATGTGCCGATCGGGCTGATCGGCATCTGGTTGGCCACGCGTTTCCTGCCGAAGACCGACGCCGCGCAGACGCCGCCGCTCGATCTCATCGGTTTCGTGCTGAGCGGGCTGGCGGCATCGGGCATTGTGTTCGGCCTGTCGGTGGTCAGCCTGCCGGCTCTGCCGCCCGTTGCCGGCTTTATCACCGTTGCCGTCGGGCTGACATCGGCGGTGCTTTACCTGCTGCACGCGCGCCGCGCCAAGAATCCGCTGCTGGCGCTCGAGCTGTTTCGCAATCGGGTGTTCCGCTCGTCGGTGCTCGGCGGCGGACTGTTCCGCATCGGCATTGGTGCCGTACCTTTCCTGTTGCCGCTGATGTTCCAGATCGGTTTCGGGCTGACGCCGTTCCAGTCCGGCATGATCACCTTCGTCTCGGCGATCGGCGCGATAGGCATGAAATTCGTCACTGCCCTGATCTTCAGGGTCGCCGGCTTCCGCCGGGTGCTGATTTCAGGCTCGCTCATCGCAGCCGCGTCCATCGCCATCAACGGCCTGTTCACACCCGACACGCCCTATGGGCTGATCCTCGCCATGCTGCTCGCCGGGGGCTTCATCCGGTCGATGTTCTTCACCGGCATCAATGCGCTTGCCTACGCCGAGATTTCGGCCGCCGACACCAGCAAGGCCACCCCGATCACGGCGGTGTTCCAGCAGTTGGCGATCGCACTCGGCGTGGCGCTGGCCGGCGGCATCCTGGAAGTGTCGACCAATATCCATGGCGGCCCGCTGACGCTGAGCGACTTCCACACCGCCTTCTTCATCGTAGCGGCGGTGTCGGCGGCAGCCTCGCTGTCGTTCATGCGGCTGGCGCCGGACGCCGGCAATGCCGTGTCTGGACATGGCCGGTTGACGCCGCCGAAGACGCTGGAGCCGGTGAGCCCGCCGGGGAGTTGAGGAGTGGCGCCCTCCACCGCCGGCGGGACGGCACCCCCCTCTGGCCTGCCGGCCATCTCCCCCTCAAGGAGGGAGATTGGCAGCTTCGGCACTGCACTCACTCTTCACGGTCGAAGGTTTGCGAAGGCCGCGATGACATCCGATCTCCCCCCTTGAGGGGGAGATGTCCGGCAGGACAGAGGGGGGTGCGAAGGATCGCTACAGAGCGACTTTTACGCTGTGCCGTTTCCGCCCTTAAAATCCTTCGCCAGCAAATACAGCTCCACCGATTCGTCGCGTGAGGCCGGCGGCTTGACGTGATGGACCGAGCGGAAATTCCGCTTGAGTCTCGCCAGCAATTCGTTCTCGGCGCCGCCCTGAAACGTCTTGGCGAGGAAATGTCCGCCAGGCTTCAATACCGACAGCGCGAAATCGGCCGCCACCTCGCAAAGATGCATGGTGCGGATGTGGTCGGTCCGTTTGTGGCCGGTGGTCGGTGCGGCCATGTCGGAGAGCACGATGTCGGGCTGGCCGCCCAACGTCTGGGCCAGCTTCTCCGGCGCCTGCGGATCGAGGAAATCCATCAGCAGCACCGGCGCGCCCGGCACCGCGTCCATCTCCAGGTAATCGATGCCGACGACGTTCGGGTGTTCCGCGGTAGATTTGGTACGTGCGGCGGCGACCTGGCACCAGCCGCCGGGTGCCGCACCAAGGTCGATCACCTTCATGCCGGGCTTGAGCAAATGGTGCTTGTCGTCGATCTCGATCAGCTTGTAGGCGGCGCGCGAGCGATAGCCGTCGGCCTTCGAGCGCTGGACATAGGGATCGTTGATGTGGCGCTGCAACCAACGGCGCGACGATTCCTTCAAGCCGCTTTTCTTCTTGATCTTCGTCTTCAGCACGCGAATGCCGGCGGAGCTCGGTCTTTCCGGTTTTTTGGTCATTGCTTGATTACTTGTTTGAGCATGATCTTGTCCGAAAACCGGCAGCCACTTTTCGGGATCATGCTCTGCCTCGCCCGCTGTTGCGCCAGACGCCGTCATCGGCCATCAACTCGCTCAGTATGCCCTCGCGCAGGCCGCGGTCGGCGACACGCAGCCGTTCGGACGGCCAGACGGCGCGGATCGCCTCCAATATGGCGCAGCCGGCCAGAACCAGGTCGGCGCGGTCGGCGCCGATGCAAGGGTTGGCGACGCGCTGCTGGAAATCCCAGCCGACCAGCTTTTCGACCATGCGGTCGACGCTGTCGCGATCCATCCACAACCCGTCGACGCGGCGGCGGTCGTAACGTTCGAGATCGAGGTGGACGCCGGCCAGCGTCGTCACTGTGCCCGAGGTGCCGAGCAGATGGAATTTCGGGCTGGACAGGAGGTGGCTCAGCCGGTCGCGCCCGTCGAAGGCGCGCAGCCGCATTGCGACATCGTCGACCATGGCGCCAAAGATCTCGCGCGTCACCGTGCGGCCGCCAAAACGCTCGGCCAGCGAGACGACGCCGACCGGCAGCGACGTCCACGAGACGATATGGTTGGCGAGCCTTGGCGAGCGCTGGCCGGTAAGGTCGATCAGCGCGATTTCGGACGAGCCGCCGCCGATGTCGAACAGCACGACGCCTTGCGTGTCGCGCTCGACCAGCGAGCCGCAGCCCGACACCGCCAGCCGCGCCTCGGTCTGGCGGTCGATGATCTCGAGCTTCAGGCCGGCCTCGCGCTCGACGCGTTCGAGGAACTCGACGCCGTTGGCGGCGGTGCGGCAGGCCTCGGTAGCGATCAGCCTGGCCTTCCTGACCTTGCGATTGCGCAATTTGTCGCCGCAGATCTTCAGCGCTTCGACCGCGCGATCCATTGCAGCCTCGCCGAGCCGGCCATTGGCGGTGAGCCCCTCACCCAGCCTGACGATGCGCGAGAAAGCGTCGATGACGCGGAACTGGCCATGACGCGTCGGCACCGCGACCAGCAGGCGGCAATTGTTGGTGCCGAGGTCGAGCGCGGCAAACACCGGCAATTCCTGCAGCGGTGGCGGCGTGCGGGCACCTTGCCCCGGCCTTGGCAAGGCTGGAGGCAATTGCGCGATTGAAGCCGATTGCGCGATCGAGGACTGGGGCGCGATCGAAGCCGCTGGCTGGGGCTGGCGAGCGGCCGGGGCCCCGCCGGCGGCGGGCACCGAAGTGCCTGTTATCACCGGACGAGCCTCGTCGCGTGCGAAAACCTTGCGCCCGCGCCGCCGCTTGCGCCGCTTCTTGGGTTTGCCGTTCTGATGCGGGCCGTTCTGACCCTTGTGATCGTGGGACGTGTCGCCAGCCTGTCCATTGCCGGACCGGGGCTGCATCTGACGGCCGTAGCGTCCGGCGGCTGGGTTTGCCTGGCCGGATGGCGGCGGCGAACCCCTGGACACGCCCACTTCCGGCGCACCAGCGCCGGCTTCGTGGTCTTCCACTGTCGTTCCTTCCGGCGCCGCGCGAACCGGAGACCGGACGCAGCAGGCGCTTTTACATGTTCAAGTTGCGGCCAGACTATCAGCGCCGGGCCGGATCACCAAGAGTGCAAGGGCCGAATTTTGCCGACGGCGTTGTCTCGCCCTGCCCTCGGCCCGATGATGACGAGCGTTCCCGGTTGAATAGCCGGCTTCAATGAGGCATTTCTGAAATGAACCATTCGGGACCGCCGGCGGTTTTCCTGCTGCGAACCGGAAAACGGGTACGGGCTGCAACGCATGATCGTCAGGTAATGAACTGGAGCCGCTATTTCTGGCCCGTCATCGGGATCGCCGCGGTGGTGTTCTCGCTGTGGCTGTTGCTGCACGAATTGCGCGGCATCTCGCTCGACGATGTCTGGGACGGCATCGTCGCCATCCCGGCGCGCGGCTGGGTGCTCGCGGCGCTGAGCTCGGTCGTCGCCTATGCCTCGCTCGCCGGCTACGACCACATCGCGCTTCTGCACATCGGCAAAAAAGTGTCGTGGCTCTTCGTCACCTTCTGCTCGTTCACCACCTACGCGCTGTCGCACAATATCGGCGGATCGGTGTTTTCCGGCGCGGTGATCCGTTACCGCGCCTACGGCACCAAGGGCCTGACCGGCCAGGATGTCGGCGTTCTGGTGGCGATCTGCTGGATCACCTTCGTGCTGTCGACACTGTTCGTCTCAAGCATCGTCCTGCTGCTCGAGCCTGAGGTGATCGACCGGTTTTCCGGCACGCCGCATCACCGGCTGGCGCAGGCGGCCGGCCTTGCCATGCTGCTGGTGGTGGCGGCCTATGTCTTCGGCAGCTGGCTGCATCTGAGACCACTCAGGATCGGCAGCTTCCAGTTGCACTACCCGGCGCTGCCGATTGTGGCGCGGCAATTGCTGGTCGGCCCGATCGAGCTGCTGGCGGCGGCGGCGATCATCTTCTTCGCCCTGCCCGCCACCGGCAATCCCGGCTATTTCGTCGTGCTCGGCGTCTTCCTGGTGTCGTTCTCGATCGCGCAGATCTCGCATGCGCCGGGCGGGCTCGGCGTGTTCGAGGTGGTGTTCCTTGCGGGCTTGTCACATATGGACCAGGTCGGCGTACTGGCGGCGCTCCTGGTGTTCCGGCTGTTCTACCTGATCATCCCGCTGCTGATCGCGCTCGGCGTGGTGCTGTATTTCGAGCACTCGCAATACAGCCGCAGCGAGAATTGAAGGCGCGGGAAGACGACGATTGAACCCAGACACAGGGTTGACTCTTTTCCGGCGGCGGCTACAAGGGCCGCGCGGCGACATCGTCGCCCTGCCGCGCGGTTTTCAACAGCCGCGCCTGCTGGGGAATAGGTTAACGGTAGACCCACGGACTCTGACTCCGTTAGTCCTGGTTCGAATCCAGGTTCCCCAGCCAGTCTTCTTTTATTAAATAAAAATAGCTGCTTAGCAGAAGTTCGGAAATCGCAACCGGACCAGTTTTCCGGCGCATAACCGGATCATTAGCTACTCTTCCCTCGCGCGATGCTGGATGCATGGTTTTGATGCACGCCTGCATTGCACCTTAGCGCTGCTTAAACCAAATTAGCGAAGGCAGGGAGGCGACTACAATGAATGCCGGAAGACTAGATGAAATTTGGAACCAGCAGGCAATTCCAGTCATCTTGCGTAGGGATGGCTGGCACGAAAAACTGAGGGTAAGGTTGCCAAAGGCCGGTGACAACCGGAAGTGGATCAACAGCCTTGGGAAGTCTTACGCCGTGTGGATGCACGGCGGATCGTATTGGGAATTGCCAAAGTCATGGTTCAACAACTTCGTTAATCAAGCACTCGTGCGCTACAAAAGCCTCTACGCGATCCAGCCCTACCGCGAACAAGAAAAATGCGCGCCGGCCTGCATGAATGCTACCGGCCATGAGTGCGAATGCTCATGCATGGGGGTCAACCATGGCGCGGGCAACGATGGAAGTTGGTTCGAAGTGTCGGACACGTTCGCCACGCGGTGGCATGAGCGCGAGCTTGCTTGTCGGTTGATGACAGCCAAATAGACAAGGGAAGAGGGCGAGATGCGTGTTTTGATAATCTGGGTCATGGGCATCGTTTCACTATCGATCATTGGTTCGCTCATCGGATTCGCGCTCACCAAGGAGCATGCGGGCAGTAACGCTGGCGCGATTGCGGGGGCCTGCGCATTCACATGTTTGCGCTTGTGGTTTAGCCCGCCTTCTCAAAAATCCAACTGAGACACTACCGGATCGGGGTGCCTCAGTTTGAATTTCAGCCCACGACCTATTGCGGACAGAAGGCGGCACTCCTACCACGTGCGCGATAGGTCGAATTTGGCAACTCATAGGGGATGAAGGTGCGATGATCTTTGGAGGGGGCCATGCACCAAGGAGCGAGAATACCTTTTTGTCGACGGTGGTTGCCTGCGAGCAAGCGTCAGGAAGATTTGTCAGGATTTATTTGGGGATGCGATCGCCTATCAACCGTATGTCCCAGCGATGGCAAGTGGGGCATACGACAAGATCTTCTTTTACGATGCTGTTCCGGGCAAGGCGCATGGAGAAGCCCAGGGCGCGTATGAAGCTCGTGTGCAGCCAGACTACGATCGCCTTGCGAAAATTCAGGCGCTGGATCGTGTCCACCTTGCACTTGGGCAAATCGTAGGGGCTGATAAGCGACAAAAAGGCGTCGATGTTAGACTAGCAGTTGATATGATGACCCACGCTTTCCGAGGCAACATATCGAAGGCAACACTGTTTGCGGCCGATTCCGATTTTGTTCCTCTCATCAAGTCCCTGGTCAGCGAGGGATTACATGTAACTCTCTGGCATCCCCCGCAGGCGAACGCTGAATTGAAGGGCGCGGCAGATAGCACGCGCCTATTCGATTTCAAGGCTAGCCACGATTGCATGACCGTTGATGGTCAGCAGTCGGCATTCCGATTTGGGGCATCTGGCGGTGGTTCGATGGTGCCTGCGAACGATGCATTGGATAACATTGTGACCGTGGGTGAACATGCGTACGCCGGTCGTTGGCAAGGTGGCACTCTGAGAGTTTGGCGCAGCGGTCCCGGAATAGGTTGGTCCTACGTGGATTTTTTGGCACCTGGCGCCAGCTTGGCGAGAGCGCTAACCGCGTTCGATTTGATATATCCTTGGGGTATTGCGGCCACAGGTGAGGACTGGATCGAAGTCTAGCCGCCTGTCTCCTTACCTACCACAGCCAAAAGTTGCTGGTGCACCTTGCCCGCGTTCCCGGTCTGTCGCATCCCCCGGCACCGTACGGGCGAGCCAAAGTGTTTTCACGTCCGAGGTGTTCCACAAGAACTGCTCATCGAGCATTGCCGCGTCGCCGATGTCGCGGTTTTCGATGCACCCGTGGGCCGAGAGCATCGCCGAGCAAATCGGCAAAGCCGTGAGAGACCGGAAAACGAGGCACGCGGCGAAAAGAAATTAGTGCACCGCCACCGTAATTCCTAAAACCTCTCCGCCAACCCTTCTACTCCCCGACAATGGACGTCGGCGGGCGTGCCGAGGTTATCGGATCGGCATGACGAAGGACGATCCTCCACGCGCCTTCCTCGCGCCGGAATATGGTGGTGACTCGAAGCGCAATCGGCACCAGTTTGTTGCCACCACCGACCTTGGATTGGAACCGCTCGACCTCGATGATGTATCCCAAGTCGGCAGTCGCATACTCCGAGATGCGCTCAAAGCCGATGGCCTTGCCGTGCCGGTAATTGGTGGCGGCCCGTTCCATGGTCTCAGCGGCCTTTCTCCATCCCTTCGCCGGCGGGCCAAAGGGATTGGCAATAGTGACGTCGTCCTGTCGCGAGTAGAGATTTTTCAAGGGCTCAGGATCGCCCTTTACGAAGGCATCCAGAGCCAGATGATCCTGCTCGATAAATTTCGTCAGGTCGGAGGCTAACATCTTAACATCGCCACATGACTGAAAAGAGAACTCTATCACGCGCTTCATCCGCCCTTCGCCTTGCCGTAGGCGTTCGCGCTGGTATCCGGAGTATAGATCAGAATTACGGTGAGTGCACTTTTTACCATGCCGCCGCCGCCGCATGGTGCACCTTGCCGGCGTTTCCGGTCTGCCGCACCCCCAGCACCGTACCGGCGAACCAAAGTGTTTTCACGTCCGAAGACTATGTGTTCCACAAGAACTGCTCATCGAATATTGCCGCGTCGCCGATGTCGCGGTTTTCGATGCACCCGTGGGCCGAGAGCATCGCCGGGCAAATCGGCAAAGCCGTGAGAACCCGGAACGAGGCGCGCGGCGAAAAGAAAATAGCGGACTGTCACCGTAATTCCTAAAACCTCTCCGGCAACCCTTCTACTCCCCGACAATGGACGTCGGCGGGCGTGCCGAGGTTATCGGATCGGCATGACGAAGGACGATCCTCCACGCGCCTTCCTCGCGCCGGAATATGGTGGTGACTCGAAGCGCAATCGGCACCAGTTTGTTGCCACCACCGACCTTGGATTGGAACCGCTCGACCTCGATGATGTATCCTAAGTCGGCTGTCGCATACTCCGAGATGCGCTCAAATCCGATGGCCTTGCCGTGCCGGTAATTGGTGGCGGCCCGTTCCATGGTCTCAGCGGCCTTTCTCCATCCCTTCGCCGGCGGGCCAAAGGGATTGGCAATAATGACGTCGTCCTGTCGCGAGTAGAGGTTTTTCAAGGGCTCAGGATCGCCCTTTACGAAGGCATCCAGAGCCAGATGATCCTGCTCGATGAATTTCGTCAGGTCGGAGGCTAACATCTTAACATCGCCACATGACTAAAAAGAGAACTCTATCAAGCGCTTCATCCGCCTTGCCGTAGGCGTTCGGGCTGGTGTCCGGAGTATAGATCAGAATTACGGTGAGTGCACTTTTTACCATGTCGCCTCCGCCGCATGGTGCACCTTGCCCGCGTTCCCGGTCCGCCGCATCCCCCAGCACCGTCCGGGCGAGCCAAAGTGTTTTCACGTCCGAAGACTATGTGTTCCACAAGAACTGCTCATCGAGTATTGCCGCGTCGCCGATGTCGCGGTTTTCGATGCACCCGTGGGCCGAGCATCGCCGGGCAAATCGGCAAAGCCGTGAAACCGGGAAAACGAGGCAGGCAGCGGAAAGAAAATAGTGCACTGTCACCGGAATGCGGATGAAGGGGATTGCAACGGAGGGTTCAGAGCCATCCGAAAAAGGCAGTGCTTGGCTAGGCTTACTGCAATAGCACCGCTCACTAAATTTTTACTGAGACATCAACGTTATTGGAGCACATGGTTTTTCATCTGCAACATGACCTCTACCGCTGACATAAGTGTAGCTTGTACAAATATTCTCTGAACTAATTTGACCAACACACCCAAATGTCGCCCAACCACCAGGCGCATAATGATTTGTCGCCTTCGGGCACTTATACAACTGTATCTTTGACAAGCTTGTTGTAAATCCTTCTAGTGACTGAATTCGGATTTCAGTTCTAACTACTGCTTCACCGATTCTCACCGTTTCCTGCATCAGTTTTTCCGACTCACTAAATTTCAGATCGCTGACGCTTGGCAGTGTGATGAAGGGAGTTGAGCCACCAGAGGTCTGTAACGCTATTCGTACACCTTCGTCGCCCGCTTTCTCGCAAGCTATAGCGGTCCCGGCAGTTTCAACATTTATGGGGTTCGACGGAGGGTCACCAGGCTCATAAACTATTCCACCAATATTGCATTTAACTGAATTTTTTGCTCTTCCGACAACCGAAATACCGGTAATTTGCCTATTCAAAGAACCCGTATTTGCTGTCACACGTAGCGTTCCTGCAAAATCTTGTCCATCCTTAGATACAGTGTATTCAATATATAACGCATTTTCAGAAGACTGGCGCACGCATTCGAGCCAAGACTTAACAGCAATGCTCGCTACAACTGACTCATAGTCCCCAGAAAATGCCGATTTTAGATCAGATGCTGTAGACTTGCAGAACGTAGTCTCTGATATGTTCCAACGACCAGTTGACGACTGTTTTGCGTCCGAGGCATCAATTGAAAGTAGCTTGTATCCCAAGCTAAAACCACTATTTCTTGCTGTAGACTGCGCCTCTCCCACATTGCTGTATTCTCTGCTACACAAATCATCTCTTGTAGAAAACGCAAGCGTGGAATTTATGTTTGACGAAATTTTATCGTAGGCTTTTTCTGTCAAGGCCACGCTGCAATATGACGGGTTTTGCGCGTGAGCATAAGGCGTAACCATAAGGAAAACACTACTCAGAAACGTTGCGCGATTTAACATGCTGATGCTCCTTTTGAGGAACTCAAGAATACCCTGCTCATGAAGCTGCCTGCCACAGGCTTCTTTTGTGATCGATAAACGGCACCTGCCTCCCACGCCGAACCAGCAACGAACGCCCAATCCCCAAGATCTTCCGCACACTCGCGAGTGCCGCCTCGTTCACATCGATATACGCGACGATGTACCACTCGCCGTTTTCTTCCCTGGCCATGCCCAACGGCTCGGCCCGCCATTTGAGCGCGCCATGGTGTGGCATGAAGTAGGTTTCCTGGATGCCGCCGACGGCGCCGAGGCCCTCGTCGAGAGCGTATTCCATCACCGCGCAGCACAGTTGTGTGAGCGTGCCGCGCAGCCCTGCGATGCGCTTGTCGGGAACGACGAATGTGCGCGTCCATTCGGCCCAATCGGGACGCCTCGGGACGCCCGATTTTTCGCACATGTGAGAAAAAACCTCCGAGACCATATGCGGCTCGCTCGTTGGGATCAATCGAGCCGAAGTCACCACGCGACCATCTTCGATACCCAGCAGGTAAGTCGCCGCGTCGGTATCGAATTGGTCTAGCTCGCGACCGTCCGGGCTCGGAGGGCGCCAATGTTTCTGGTGCACGAAGAAATCGTGCCGGCGGCGCAGAAACTCGTCGAATTCGTTTTCATAGAGATGCTTGTTATGCGCATTGACTACGTGGGCCGTTATCATGGCGCGATCCCCCGATCGTTCTCAAAGGGATACTCGCAGTCGCGCTAATATACGTCACCTGTCCGATGGGACAGTTGACGCGCTTAGGGATGGATCAGGCGCCGGCGCACCGCTTCGACGACCGCCTGCGTGGTCGTTGCGACGCCAAAAGCCTCGCGAGCCCGTGTCGAGTGCCATTTGACCGTGCGCTCGGTCAGGCCAAGGATCTGCGAGGTTTCCGACGAGGTCTTGCCGGCCGCGGCCCACAAGAGCACTTCTTTTTCGCGGTCGGTCAGCACGCCCTCATGGTCGTCATCGTCATTGGCCAAGGCCTGGATCGACATGCCCGCGTAGACCGCCATCGTCACCAGTTGCACTTGATGGCGCGGCGACAGGGTGCAGGCCTTCGCGGAAGAGGCAAACGACAGCACGGATTGCCAATGGTGAACGCTGAGCATCGGTACGGCGAAGCCGCTACAGATGCCGAACTCCGTCGCCTCGCCGGCGACGCGTCGCGAGCCCTCCGTATCCGACCACTTTGCCGGGACTTCGGACCACAGGAACGGCTTCAAAGTCTTTGCCGAGTAGATGCAAACACCATCAACCGCCGCATGCTCGGCCTCGACATAGCGCTCGAACCAGCCGGCCGGCCAGCCATTCAGTTCAACCATCGGTGCAAGCTTCTGGCCCCCGAGCGGCACACCGCTCAGGATCAGGTGCTCGAAGCCGAGATTTCGCACGGTTTCGAGCAGGTCGCCTAGCAGCGGCCCGGTAGCTGTGTGCTTCCTGCAGCGTTCGACAAAGTCGAACACGTCTGAATCGATCATGACAGAGACCCCCGTCTCCACGCCCAAACACAAAGTTTAACTCAAATTAGCGACTTCGAATACTCCCAATAAGTGTGTCCGCCACGCAGGACGCGTGGACCAAAATCAGCTAAATCAGCCGGATTGTAGTCAGCAACACAGGACCCCCAAGCATGACGCCATCACTGCCAAAACGAAACGAGCCGTTCCGGGCCGGCGAAACCGCGCTGCTGCTGGTCGACATGCAGCGCGTCTGGCTGGAACCCGGGGCCGATCCGGCGCATCCGGAGCGCGGTCCCGACCACTATTTCTACCGGCAGACGGCGTCGCAAACGATCCCCAACCAGGAGCGCCTGCTGGCGGCGGCGCGGACCAACGGCGTCGAGGTGGTCCACACCATCATCCAAAGCCTGACCGAGGACGGCCGCTTGATTCCAGCGGCAGCATTCCGGTGCAATCGGAGGACACGGACATCCCCGGCAATGTCGGCCTCGATCCGGAGGAACGAAGCCGGCGTGCCGAAATCATGTTCGCGCCGTTTCATGACCGCGTGGCCGCCCATCTCGACAACCGGGCAAAGCAGGGCAGAGCGACGCGGATCGCGACGATTCATTCCTTCACCCGGGTCTTCCTCGGTGTTGGCAGGCCCTGGCACGCCGGCGTCCTTTACGACCAGGCAATCGAGTTCGGCCAGGCAGTGCTTGCCGGCCTGAACATCGACGGTGCGCTCAATGTCGCGGCAAACGACCCCTACGTGATCAGCCGCGACGGCGACTACGCCATACCGGTCCATGGCGACGATCGCGGCATTCCCGCCGTCCTGATCGAGATCAGGCAGGACCTGCTGGCGGGCCGCTCCGGCATCGAGGAATGGGCGAAGCGGCTGGCCACAGCGTTACCGGCGCAGACAAGGCTTTGTGAACAAGCTCGGCTGCTCGAGCGCAACGCGAGAGCCGAGCCGTCGGTGAAAAGCCGGAGCGAACGATCGCTACGAGAAGATTTGCGACAGTTCTTCGACGCTGGTGCCTTCCTTGACCTGACGCAGCTCGACATAGCTGACCGCCGTGGCCACCGACAGCACCATCGACAGTACGGTCGACACCAAGGCTGCCAACACATCTGCAATGATCCCGCCAAACATGACGATGACTGCCAGCATTACCCACTGGATGACCATCGCGATGACCATCAGGATCAAGAACAGGCCAAATAGCGGCCAGCGGTTGCCCTTGGTCAGCACACGGCTGCGCGACATCGAACCGAACACGCCAAGCCGCTCCTGAATCAGAACCGGCACTGCCACGCACCATCCGAGCCACAAGATGATGCCGGGAACCAGCAAGGCTATCGACGCCAGGCCCGCACCCAGGCCGACGAGCAGGCCAATACCAAGGGTCGGCAGTAAATTGCGGATGGCTATCTGAATGCAGTCGCCAAACGTCGGCCGCTTGCCGTTCAAGTCCTCGATCGTCGCCCGCACCAGCGCCGACTGGAGCAGCAGCGCGAAAACGAACGATAGCAATCCCGTAATAACCGTAATCCATGAATTCTGAAACACCATTGAGGGATCGGCCGCGGCGCCGGGGTCGCCATGCAGAACCGCATCTATTTGCGGTTGGCTCCACAGCCGAAGAATAATCGCCGGCAAGCCTGAAAACAGGAGCGCGAGCCCAACGCACAAGCCGATGTTGCGGCCGATCACGGCGAAGCTGTTATTGAACACCCTGCCGATCTCGAATTTCTCAGGCCGTTCCAGTGTCGTTGAAGCCATGATTTCCCCCCGTGTTTCGCCGTAACAGTATCACGGCGCCCTAACAGTAATTCTGCCAAGATTGACGGTCGCCGTCCAGCCCACTTGCAATTCTTGTGCTGCATTGTCAGTGTCGGCTGGGAACCACAGGTTGCAGGGGAGCGGGTGGCGTTGGCACAGCCAGGCACAGCGGAAGCCGAACGGCTGACCAATCTGCACAAGCAGCTGATCGCCGATGAGTCGATCCAGTTCGACCTGCCGGCATATGTGCCGCCGAAGCCGCCCGAGTGGCTGAAACCGCTGCAGGATTTTTTGTCGTGGCTCGGTCCCTACATGATCTATCTGTTCTGGGGGGCGGTGATATCGAGCGTCGCAATCATCCTGCTTTTGGTCTTCCTCGAGGTGAAAGGCATCGCCTGGCGGCTGCCGTGGCAGCGCGCGCGGCCCGAAGTCGAAGACGAAGAAGCCTGGCGCCCAGACGCGGGCGCCGCGCAGATCCTGTTGTTGCAAGCGGATGCGTTGGCCGCACGCGGCGACTATGACGAGGCGGTTCACCTTTTGCTTCGGCGCAGCGTCGCCGATATTGCCGGCCGGCTGCCGGACTTCCTGCGCCCGTCGCTCACCGCGCGCGACATCGCCAATGCCCCTTCCCTGCCGGGAAGGGCACGCCATGCGTTTACCGAGATCGCCCGCATCGTCGAGGCGGCGCTGTTCGCGCGCCGGCCGGTTGGCGCGGAAGGCTGGCGGCAAGCACGCGGCGCTTATGAACGTTTCGCGTTCCGGGATGCCTGGACGTGAGCGCACCGGCGGTCGAGGCGCAGGAGCCGTTCAATCGAAAGACACTGTTTTGGGGGATTTTCGCCAGCCTGCTTGCGGCGGCCGGTTTCTTCCTGCTGTCCACCTATGCTCCCGATTTCCGGCAACCCCGCAATGGCGGCGCCACGCCGCTGTCGAAGAGCGGCGTCGGCTACGCCGGTCTGGTGGAATGGCTGCGGCTCACCGGTGAAGCGCCCTTGATGGCGCGGACCGAAGATGATCTTGCCAGAGATATACTGCTGATCGTCACCATCTCGCCCGACAGCGACCAGGAGGCGCTCGACCGCATCCTCAATCTTCGCCAGGACCAGAACACGCTCTTCGTGCTGCCCAAATGGCAGATCCTGCCGCTGCAGGGGCATGAAGGCTGGAACATGAAATTCGGGCGATTGCCCGGTTCGGTGGTGAACGAATGGCTTGGCCGCATCGCCGATGCGAAGATCGGTGCCGGCCAGAGCACGGCAAAGCAACTCGACATCGAAGGCAACATGGTTGCCGCACCCGAAGAATTGCAGTGGGTGGCCGACAAGTACCCTCTCATCGCAGCCGGCAATGACAAGGCCGTGCTTACCGAACTAGACGACAAGCCGTTCTATATCCTGACTGACCCCGACCTAATCAACAACGCCGCCCTCAAGGATCCCGAAAAGGCAGCAGCCGCGCTCGGGCTGATTGCCTTGCTCCAGCCCGACGACGGTCCGGTGATGTTCGATCTGACGCTGCACGGCGGGGGGCGGAAGTATGATCTGGCCAAGCTTCTGGTCGAGCCGCCGTTCCTGGCCCTGACACTGACGATCCTGATCGCGGCGGCCCTGGCGTTCCTGCATGGCCTTGGCCGGTTCGGCCCGGCGCGCGCCGACCAGCGTGCGATTGCCTTCGGCAAGCGTGCGCTGGTCGATACCACGGCGATGCTCATGCGGCGTGCCGGCCGGCTGGACGAGCTGGGAGGCCGCTATGCGGCCTTGATGCGGGTGCGCGCCGGCGCGCTGCTCGGGGCACCGCACGGACTGCAAGGCAAAGCGCTCGACCGCTGGCTCGACTCTCGCGATAAGGGGCAAGCTGGCGGCTTTGCGACGCGTTCGCAAGCCGCCGGCGAGGCGAAGAACCTGACGCAGATGCAACAGGCAGCAGAGCGGCTGCACGACTGGACGGCAAGGAGGCTCGGTGAACGTCGATGATGTGAAGGCCCTGGCGACACGGATCAGGGAAGAAGTTGCCAAGGCGATTACCGGGCAGCACGATACAGTCGACCTGATGCTGACCGCCTTGTTTGCGGGCGGGCATATCCTGCTCGAAGGTCCTCCCGGCACGGCCAAGACCATGACCGCACGCTGCTTCGCCCAGGCGCTTGGGATCGCCTACGGGCGGATCCAGTTCACGCCGGACCTGATGCCCGGCGATATCGTCGGGTCGAACATCTACAACTTCCAGACCGGGCAGTTCACGCTGACGCGCGGCCCGATCTTCTGCGATCTCCTGCTTGCCGACGAAATCAACCGCACGCCGCCCAAGACGCAGGCCGCACTGCTCGAGGCGATGCAGGAACATGCGGTCACCTTCGACGGCACCACGCATTCGCTCGGCCGCAACTTCATGGTCGTCGCGACCCAGAATCCAATCGAGCACCAGGGTGTCTATCCGCTGCCGGAGGCGCAGCTCGACCGCTTCCTGTTCAAGCACCGCGTCAGCTATCCCGGCCCCGAAGAAGAACGGGCCATCATCGTCCATCACGGCGGCGGCTCCGCCTCGCACGAGATCGCGCAATACGGCATCAAGGCGCAGACAGACCGCGAGACGCTGCAGGAGGCCCTTGAAGTCGTCGGCTCCGTCACCCTTGTCGACGATGTTGTCGGCTACATAGCGGCGCTGGTTCGGGCTACGCGCGAAAATGCCGATCTGGAAGTCGGAGCCAGCCCGCGCGCCGGCGCCATGCTGGCGCGGGCGGCGCGTGCCCGGGCGGCGCTGGACGGACGCGCCTATGTGATCCCCGACGACGTCAAGGCGCTGGCGGTGCCGGCACTGCGCCATCGCGTCATCCTTTCGCCTGCCGCCCAGATCGACGGCCGCCTGGTCGAGCAGATCGTCTCCGACCTGGTCGACCAGACGGAAGCACCACGTTGATCTATCCCAGCGGCCGAGCGGTGTGGGCAACTGCTGCCGGCGCGGTGCCGGCCTTCCTGGTCGCGCTGGCATTGCCGTCCTTCTGGTATCTGGGATTGCTGTGGAGTTGCCTGCTGCTTGCCTTCCTGGCGGTGGATGCCGCGGCGGGACGCGGACGGGCATCGCTGAATGCCAGCATCGATGCGCCGCAGCAGGTCGGTGTCGGTGGGGAATTCGGCGTGCAAATCACCGCTCGTCACTCGGGGCCGCGCGCCGCCGAGGCTCGCGTCGGCCACGATGCGCGTCTGGCGCCGGTGAGCGGCAGCGGCGGGGCCTTGCAGCCGACCGCCAGAAGCGGGTCGCTCAACCTCCGCTTCCAGGCGCTGCGGCGCGGCGTCGCCAGCTTCGACCGTCTCTGGGTGCGCTGGCGCGGGCCGTTTGGGCTGGTCTGGAACCAGGTCGTCCTGCCGGTGGAAAGCAAGATTGCGGTGCTGCCCGACGTCAGCAGCGCTCGCGGCGAGGCGATCACGCTGCTGCAACATGCGGCGCTTGCCGAAGGCCATGCGCAGCGCCGCGCCGGTCAAGGCCGCGAGTTCGACGCGCTCAAGGATTACCAGCCGGGCATGGGCCGGCGGATGATCGACTGGAAGCGCAGCGCCCGCCACGGCAAGCTGTTGGCGCGCGAGTTCCGCATCGAGGAGAACAACAACATCGTGCTGGCCATCGATAGCGGACGCCTGATGTGCGAGCCGGTCGACGGTATGCCTAAGGTGGACCGGGCTGTGACGGCCGCCTTGCTGTCGGCGTTCATCGCGCTGAAGGGCGGCGATATGGTCAGCCTGTTCGGCTTCGATGCAAGGCCGCGCGTTTCGAGCGGCGCGGTACGCGGCCCCGCCAACTTTGCGATGATCCAGAAACGAGCGGCGGAGATCGACTATTCCAGCGAGGAGACCAATTTCACGCTGGCGCTGACGACGCTCGCGGCGCGGCTCGACCGCCGCTCGCTCGTCATCATCTTCACCGATTTCGTCGATCCGATCAGCGCGGAATTGATGCTGCGCACCGTGGGCCGGCTCACCGAACGGCATCTCGTGCTGTTCATGCTGATGAAGGACACCGAACTGGAGGGCCTGGCCGATATGCCGCCACGCTCCGGCGAGGACGTTGCCCGCGCGGTCGTCGCCGGAGGGCTTTTGCGCGAAAGGCAGGTCGTCATCGGCCGGCTGCGCCTGCTCGGGGCGCATGTGATTGAAGCCGACCACAATCGGCTGGGTCCCGCGCTGGTCGAGCGCTATCTGCAGTTCAAGCAGGAGGACTTGCTGTGACGGCGCCAGTCGTCGACAATGCTGCACGTGGCGACGCGGTACGCCAGTCGCTGGCCAGCTTCCGCCGCGAGCGCGAGGCCGACTGGAAGGCATTCGAGGCGCTGCTGGCGCGTGTCGAGAAGCGTGCGCCGCGGACGCTTTCCGAAGAGGAGCTGCTGTCGCTGCCCCTGCTCTATCGATCGGCGTTGTCTTCCCTGTCAGTGGCGCGCGCAACCTCGCTCGACAATGCGCTGGTCGGCTATCTCGAAGCGCTGTCGCTGCGCGGTTATTTCTATCTCTACGGCGCGCGTCGCGGGCTGCGGCAGCGCCTCGCCGATTTCTTCCTGCACGACTGGCCCGAGGCCATTCGCGACCTGTGGCGCGAGACATTGGCGTCGGTCGCGCTGATGGTGATCGGCATTGGTGCAGGCGCCTGGCTGGTGGCATCCGACAAGAGCTGGTTCGACGCGATCATCCCACCCGGACTGGCAGGAGGCCGCGGCCCCGACACGTCGGCCGAACTGCTGCGCAACATGCTTTATGATGGCGACAATGGCTTTCTCTCAGGCTTTGCCGCCTATCTGTTCACGCACAACGTCCAGGTCTCAATCCTGGCCTTCGCCCTTGGCTTCGCCTTCGCGGTGCCGACAGTGCTGCTGATGCTGTTCAACGGCTGCATGATCGGGGCGTTGTTCCAAGTCTACTGGTCCAAGGGACTTGGCATGGAGCTCGGCGGTTGGCTGGCCATCCACGGCACCACCGAATTGTTCGCGATCGCTTTGGCCGGCGCGGCCGGCATGCGCATCGGCACCAGCATCGCCTTTCCCGGCGAATTGACACGCATGGCGGCAGCGGCTCGTGCCGGACGCATTGCCGCGAACGCCATGGTCTGGGTCTCGGTCATGCTGCTGTTTGCCGGGCTGCTCGAGGGAATTGGCAGGCAGACCATCACCAGCGACGTCACGCGCTACGCCATTGGCGGTGGCATGCTGGCGCTGTGGCTCGGCTATTTCTACCTGTTCCGGGCGGTGCGGCATGGCGCTCGGTAGGCGCGCCGCCTTCGCGGCCGTACGGCCGCTGATCACGCCCGAAGGCGTCGATCTCCGGATTAGGCTCGCCGACGCCGGCACGCGGGCCTCCGCCTTCCTTCTCGACGTCGTGTTCATCGCCGTGGCTGCAATCGTGATCACGATCGTCGCGCTGTTCGGAGTGGGAGGCCTTGGCAGCGAGGGGTTTCAGCCGCTCTTCGTCGTCTGGATCATCCTGATCTTCTTTCTGCGCAACGCCTACTTCATCGCCTTCGAAGCAGGCCGGCGCGCGTCTACGCCCGGCAAGCGGATCGTCGGCATCCGGGTCGCGTCGCGCAGTGGCGACGGCCTGTCGATCGACCAGGTCATTGCCCGCAACCTGATGCGCGAGATCGAGGTGTTCCTGCCGCTGTCGATCATCGCCGGACGCAGCGGGACCGACCTCGCCGACACGCTGACGACGGTGTTCGGACTGGTGTGGACGCTGCTGTTTGCCTTGTTCCCGCTGTTCAATCGAGACCGCATGCGGATTGGCGACCTGTTGGCAGGGACCTGGGTGGTCGAGGCGCCGAAGCGCGCCTTGCTTGAAGACCTGTCGGCACGACAGGATCCGGCGGCCGGCGCGTTCCGGTTCAGCCACACCCAGCTCGATGCCTACGGGATTGCCGAACTCCACAAGCTGGAGGAGGTGCTGCGCCGCGACGACTATTTCGCCCTGCGGACGGTGGCCGAAACGATCGGACGCAAGATCGGCGCGGCACCACAAGCCCATGACGCACGCGCATTCCTGACGGCGTATTATGGGGAGTTGCGGGCGCATCTCGAACGCAAGCTCCTGCTGGGCAACCGCAGGGCCGACAAGCATCAGCGTTAGACCGGAGGAGGGACGAGATGCAGGTCAAAATTAGCGCGATTGAGGAATCCAGGATAGATCGCGCAATTCAGGCGGCGGTCTCTGGGTCCTGGGAAGAATTCAGCAGCCTCACCGACACTCCCTTTCCAAACGACGAATCGATGCGAGAGCAATTCGACGATTCCTCCCCCAGACTTCAGCAAGTGGGCGGAAATTGGAAACGAGAAACGGGCGTTGAGATCCTGGATGACGGAGTGCGTTTAATAATAGTGAGAATAGAAGCGCCGCCCACGGTGGATATCGTTTTTTCACTGCATAGCACGAGCGAATTCAGTGACAGCACAATCGGTTTTCGGACATTTTTGCAGCAGCTGAATTGGGACTCCTAGCTATCGGTTTCGGCATTTCCGACCAGCGCCACCTCCTGCCCTAGCCCACCCACTTCTCGTAATCGGACACCAAGAGGTGCAGCGGTGCTGTGTCCTCGTCGATGTCCGCGAAGCGGCCGATCGGCTCGCGAAAAACGTTGTCGGTGAGATCGTCATTGACGGTCGAGACCTCGCCGATCAGCACGTCCTTGCCCTCGGCCCAGAAGGCGTGCCAGACGCCCGGCAGCAGCGTCACGCTCTGGCCTGGGTCGAGCTTCAGCAATCCACCCGCAGGCAGTCTGTAGATGGTTCCGTCGACAGGCACCGATACTTCGGCCTTCGGATCGATGCCGCCATCGCGGTCATGCATGAACAGCTCCAGCACCAGCTTGCCGCCGCCACGGTTGATGATGTCCTCGGCCTTGATATTGTGGCGGTGCATCGGCGACAGCTGATCCTTGCGCGAGATCATGATCTTTTCGGCATAGAGCATGCCCATGCCCTTCTTCATGTCCTCGTAGCGGCCGTTGCGTACGGTGAACAGGAACAGGCCGAGCTCGTCGAACTTGCCCTGGCCGTAATCGGTGATGTCCCAGCCAAGCCGCGACGAGAAGATGGCCGACGAATCCTGCCGGTGCGCCTTCATCTCTTCCGGCGACCAGTAGGCGAAGGGCGGCATGATGTAGCCGAACGAACGGATGAAGGCGTCGGCGTCGCGGATGATGTCGTTGATGGCGGAGCGTTTCATGATCATGATCCCTTCTTCAGGCGGCACCTACAGCGCATAACCGAACACCGATCCGGTGTCGACGTAAACCGCATTCTGGCCTCATGACATCGGCGACGATCAGGGCCATAAGTCCCGACAAATTCCCAAAGGTGACATTCCATGCGCAGCATAGACGACCTCGATACGCCGGCGATCCTGATCGACGCCCGCCGCGCAGAAGCCAACATCGCCCGGGCGCAGGCCCATGCCGACCGGCACGGGCTGAAGCTCCGGCCGCACATCAAGACCCACAAGCTGCCCTACTGGGCGAAAAAGCAGGTCGCGGCCGGGGCCATCGGCATCACCTGCCAGAAGATCGGCGAGGCCGAAATCATGGCCGATGCCGGACTGACCGACATCTTTCTGCCCTACAATATCCTCGGGCGGGCCAAGCTGGAACGCCTCAAGGCGCTGCACGGCCGCGTAACCCTGTCGGTGACAACGGACAGTATGGACACGCTGATGGGACTTGCCGCCACCTTTACCGATCCCGGCCACCGCCTGCCGGTGCTGGTCGAATGCGACACCGGCATGGGCCGCTGCGGTGTGCAGTCGGCCGGCGAGGCAGTCGCGCTGGCGAGCGAGATCGACAAGGTCCGGGGGCTCGTCTTCAGCGGCCTGATGACCTACCCGGGGGCGGGCCGCGCCGCCGAAACCGAGGCGTGGCTCGCCGATGCGCAGCAAGCACTTGCCGCAGCCGGCCTTGCTTGCGAGCGCATCTCCAGCGGCGGCACACCCGATATGTGGCGTTCCGGCGAGCATAGCGTCGTTACCGAATACCGGCCCGGCACCTACATCTATCTCGACCGCTACCAGGTCGCCAAAGGCGTCGGCAGCCTCGACGATTGCGCACTGACGGTGCTGTCGACGGTGGTCAGCCACCCAACGCCGACACGCGCCATCCTCGACGCCGGCAGCAAGGCGCTCTCCAGCGATACGCTGGGGCTCGCCGATTTCGGCGAGCTGCTGGGCATTTCAGGCGCAAGGGTGACCAGCCTCAGCGAAGAGCACGGCAACGTCACGCTGTCAGGCGGCGCCAAGCTTCGCATCGGCGAGCGCGTGCGCGTCGTACCCGACCATTGCTGCGTCGTCACCAACCTGTTCGACGAGGTGCATCTGATCGAAGGGGACAAGGTGATCAAGACGCTGCCGGTGGCAGCACGCGGGCGTATGGCTTGATACTATCGGTTGGTTACCGTTCAGCCTGCCTCGCGGCAACCCGGCGCATCGAAATGACCCGGCGGCGCCGGATCTCGGTGCGCATCGCCGTCAGGTGCAGCGCGAAGAAAAGCACGGTGAAGCCGAGTGCCATCACCAGCAAGGGCCACAACAGGCTTGGATCTATCGTCGGCCCACCAAGACGGAACACCGACGCCGGCTGATGCAACGTGTTCCACCAGTCGACCGAAAATTTGATGATCGGGATGTTAATGAAGCCTACCAGGGTTATGATGGCCGCTGCCCAGGCGGCGCGCCCGGCATCGTCTAGCGCGCGGGTCAGCGCGATGATGCCGAGATACATCAGGAACAGGATGAAAACCGAGGTCAGCCGCGCGTCCCACACCCACCAGGTGCCCCACATCGGCTTGCCCCAGATCGACCCGGTGATCAGCGCAAGGGCGGTGAAGACGGCGCCGATGGGTGCCGCCGATTTCAGCGCCACGTCGGCCAGCGGATGGCGCCAGACCAGCGTGCCCAGTGCCGAGACCGCCATCAGCGTGTAGCACATCATGGCAAGCCAGGCGAAAGGCACGTGGATATACATGATGCGAACGGTGATGCCCTGCTGGAAGTCCTCAGGCGCCGTGAAGCTCATATAGAGACCGACAGCGAGGACGACGGCGGCGACGCTCGCCAGCCACGGCACAACCTTGTCGGCAAGCCCGACGAACCGCGTCGGGTTGGCAATATCCATCCAGCCGGAGGGGCGTGAAGTCGTGTCGCTCATGCGGCCTTACATAGACCGCCGGCGGAGTTGCGGCAACCACAGCGGCGGTACGTCGTCTCTTCTCCCCTTGCGTGAGAAGGCGGATCGGCACGTAGCGTCGAGCCGGACGAGAGGTGCTGGACGAGTAAGGCGCCAATGATCGCCGTGCGCCGAAGTCTGGATTTTGGATGAGATTTGAGCCAAGCCGGAGCATCCCCTCATCCGACCTCGCTTCGCGAGGCCACCTTCTCCCGCAAGCAAGGGGAGAAGGCAGGCCGCGCTGCTCAGGCGGCTTCGTTCACCGGGCGGCTGAGGCGGCGAACCTCCTCGTCGTTGAGCAGGCCGCCGGCGCGCAGCAGGCTGGCGAAGCGACCGTTGCGCAGCGACAGTTCGGTGAACCCGCCCATCTCGACCACCCGGCCCTTGTCCATGAACACGACCAGATCGGCATCGCGAACGGTGGTCAGGCGGTGAGCGATGATGAAGGTGGTGCGGCCGCGCCGCAACTCGTCGATGGCGTCCTTGACGCGATCTTCCGTCTCGACGTCGAGCGCGCTGGTCGCCTCGTCGAGAACCAGGATGGGCGCGTCCTTCAGCACGGCGCGGGCGATCGCGATGCGCTGGCGCTCGCCACCGGACAGCTGTCCGCCGCGTTCGCCGACGACCGTGTCGTAGCCCTCGCTCTTCGACAGGATGAAATCCTGCGCGGCGGCGGCATTGGCCGCGGCATGGACCTCGTCATAGGTCGCCTCCGCACGGCCGACGCGGATGTTGTCCTCGATCGAGCGGTTGAGCAGGCCGGCATCCTGGAACACGGTGGCGATCGAATGGCGCAGCGACTTGCGGGTCACCGTGCGGGTGTCGATGCCGTCGATCAGGATACGGCCGCTGGACGGGGTAAAGACGCGCTGCAGAAGATTGATGAGCGTTGTCTTGCCGGCGCCCGTGGGGCCGACGATAGCGACAGTCTGGCCGGCCTGGACCTCGAACGACGCGTCGTCGACGCCCTGCCCGGAGTTGCCGAACTCGAAGCAGACATTCTCGAAACGGACGTGCCCCGTGACGTTGACGAGCTCGCGCAGCCCATCGGGTTCGGCGGCGTCGGATGCAGAGTCCTCGAGATGATAGAATTCCTCGAGCTTGGCGCGCGCCTCGGAAATCTGGTTGGCGAACGCCGACATCTGGTCGAGCCGGGCAATCAGCAGCGTGGCAAAGCCGGTAAAGGCGATGACGTCGCCGATCCGCAACTGGCCGTGCGTCACCAGATAGGCGCCAATCAAGAGCACCACCATCATCGAAATCGTCGACGACAGGCGGTGCAGCGCGTTGGCCATCGCCCACCAGTCGAGCACCGGATTCTGTGCGTCGAGCAGGTTCTTGACGTAGCGCTTCAGCGCCTCGGTCTCATGGCCGATGCGGTTGTAGCTCTGCAGGACGGCGACGTTGCTGACCGAGTCCGTCACATGCGCAAACACCTTGTGGTAGTGCCGCTCTACGGCCGCCTGGCCTTCCTTGGTGCGCCGCATCACCAGCCGTCCGATGCCGACATAGAGCGCGCCAAGCGCCAGCAGCACCATCGACATGCGGATATCCATGCTGAGCGCGGTGGGCACCAGCAGAACCAGCGCAACCGCGGTCGACAGATGCTGCCGCATGAATTCGAGCCAGAGGCTGAACAGGGTCTCGACCGCGCGCAGGAGCGTGTGCAGGGAATTGGAGGTGCCGCGCTGATGATGCCAGGCAAGCGGCATGGTGATCACGCGCTCGAACGACTGGCAGAGAACCTCGCTGCGCCGCTGGTGGGCAAAGCGGTCGGCGCCGCGCGCTACCAGAACGAAGGCGATGATATTGAACGCGCCGAGGCCGGCCCACATTGCGAGTGTCGCGAATACCGAGCCGCGGTCCGAAATGGCATCGATCACCCGGCCGAACATAATCGGCTCGAGAATGGCGATAATGGCAAGCGCGACATTCGCCCCGCAGATAAACGCAACGCGTTTCCTGTCGGCAGCGAGATAACCAAGGGCTCGCCAGTAGATTTGCAGAAGTGACACTTCAGCTACTCCGCCAATTATTTATGGTGCAGTGCGTCATTTTTTGACTCGTATCGGTTGACGCGTCGCAAAACAATGCTCGTCTACCTCTTCCGTTCCCATTCCGCGAACAAAAGATGACGACGCTTCGAAATTTGCCGTGATCGTCTAACAGTTTGAGATAAAAGGTGAAATGTCAGCGTTGCGGCAAAATCATGGCAACTGGAAAGCACTGCCACATTTTTAATCAGCAAGACCCCAGGCACGACGTCTAAAGTCGTGTGCAGGCATTCAGCAAGGTCAAACGCAAATATAACCGGTAGAGGCACTTGGAGCGCCCGCGCGTGCCCTGGGGAACCCTGAGCGACGCTCCAAGTCCTTGAATCTAGGTCGGTATTCTAACGACCACCTCGGCATTGTCGCCGGCTTTTGGCTCGAAGGACGAAGATTTGGTCTTCGTGCCATTCACTTCAAGTGAGATGGCCCGGGCCTTTTTGTCGCGGACGACGCGTACCTTGATCTCGGCGCCCAGCATCTTCAGGGTTGCCGAATAGCCGCCCCAATGGCTGGGAAGTCTCGGCGTGAATTGAATGCGCTGTCCGCGGCGCTCTATGCCGAGAATGCTCTCGACCGCAGCACGATAAAGCCAGCCCGCCGACCCGGTATACCAGGTCCAGCCGCCGCGGCCGCCCTTGTCTTGCCCGGAATAAACATCGGCCGCGACGACATAAGGTTCCACGCGGTAGCGCTCTGCCGCGGCTTCATCGCGCGCATGGTTGACCGGATTTAGCATCGAAAGGCAGCGGTAGGCATCGTCGGTGCGACCCATCTCGGCGAGCGCAATAACGAACCATGTCGCGGCGTGCGTGTATTGGCCCCCGTTTTCACGGACCCCCGGCGGATAGCTCTTGATGTAGCCCGGGTCCTTTTCCGTCTTCGAGAAGGGCGGAGTGAACAGTTTTACGATCTTGAGCTCGTCGTCGACGAGCGCTTTCATCGCCTGCCCCATTGCCGTGGTCGACCGCGCCGGGTCGCCCTCGCCCGAAAGCACGCTCCAGGACTGGGCGATCGAGTCGATCTTGCACTCGTCCGATTTGCGCGAGCCGAGCGGCGTGCCGTCGTCGAAGCTGCCGCGCCGATACCACTCGCCATCCCAGGCGGTGCTTTCCAGCGCCCGCTTCAGCACCTCGGCGTGCTTCGTCCAGGCTTGCACGCGCTTGGCATCGCGCTCTGCCTTGGCGACAGCGGCAAATTCGCCCAGCGTCTTCAGCAGGAACCAGCCCAGCCATACGCTCTCGCCCTTGCCGTGCTCGCCGACGCGGTTCATGCCGTCGTTCCAGTCGCCGCCGAGGATCAGCGGCAGCCCGGCCGGGCTGCTGCGCTTGACAGCAAGATCGAGCGCCCGCGCGCAGTGGTCGTAGAGCGAGGCTGTCTTCTTCGAGATTTCCGGGATGAAGAACGCATCGTGCTCGCCTTCGCCCAGCGCCTGCCCCTCGATGAAGGGCAGTTGCTCCTTCAGGATCGCGGTGTCACCGGTCACCAGCAGGTAGCGCGCGGTAGCGTGGGCCAGCCAGACCACGTCGTCAGAGATCATGGTGCGGACGCCGGCCTCGGTGCGCGGCAGCCACCAATGCTGCACGTCGCCTTCGGGAAATTGCCGCCGCGCCGCGTTGAGGATCTGATCGCGCGCCAGCTTGGGGTCGTGCGCCAGCAAGGCCAAGGTGTCCTGCAACTGATCGCGGAAGCCGAAGGCACCGCTCGCCTGATAGAACGCAGAGCGGGCACGGATGCGGCAGGCCAGGCTCTGATAGGGCAGCCAGTGATTGACCATGGCGTCGAGGGCTTTGTCCGGCGTCTCGACCTGGATGGTGTCGAGAAAACCGCGCCATGTGCGCTCGTTGTCGGCCAGCCGCTGATCGAAATCCCTGGAGCGATGGGTCTGCACCAGCGCGCTGGCCTCGTTGGGCGAGGCCGCGTCGCCGAGCAGCCAGAGCAGCGTGACATCGCCACCGGCAGCAATGTCGATGTCGCGTGCGATGGCCGCGCAGGGATCGTCGCCGGCCTCTACGCGGCCCGACAGGTCGGCGCCGCTCAGCACCGCATGCGGAAACTCGCTCGTGCCTTGCCTGCCGATGAATTCGCCGCGGTCGGCGGTGACGGAATGCACCGCACCGTCGGCGGCCAGAAAGGCGATTCGCTCGCCGAAATCGAGTCCATAGGGATTTTGCGCCAGCAATGCGCCGGTTGCGGCATCCCTCGACGGAACGATGCTTGCAGCGGTGCGCGAGCGATGGCCGCCAAGAACCCATTCCGCATAGGCGTAGACGCGCAGCCGCATCGGCACCGAACCCGAATTCTGGATGCGCAGCCGCGATATCTTCACCGGATCGACGGGATCGACGACATGGGTCAGGTCCATCGTCAGCGGCCCGCGTTGTGAGCGGAACGTCGAAAAACCCTGCCCGTGCCAGGTTTCGTAGGTCATTGTCGGGTCACGCACCACGGCAGCCATCGGCGAGAACGCCCTGCCACTGGCATGATCGTAGATATAGATGCCCTCGCCCGGCCGGTTGGTGACCGGATCGTTCGACCATGGCGTCAACTGATAGTCGCGGCTGTTGCGGCTCCAGGTGAAGGCAGCGCCTTCAGCCGAAATGTGGAACCCGAACGATGGGTTGGAGATCACGTTGATCCACGGCTGCGGCGTCGTGCGCCGGCCGGCAAGACGCACGACGTAGTGGCGTCCGTCGCCGTCGAAGCCGCCGAAACCGTTCCATTGGTCGAGCCCGCTGCCGTCGACGCGGCCCTCGATCAGTGCCTGGGCGGCAGATGCTTGCGACGTCGGCACCGGCAAGGACGGCTCGCGAAGCGCTGCAAGGTCTGCCGGCTGGAGGGCGGCGTCCCGCGCCTGCAGTGCCGCAGCCTCGGCGCGCTCGATCTGGTCGAAGATGGTGCCGTTGCGCGTATGCAGCACCACCCGAGCGACGGCGAGCAAGGTCCTGTAGGTCGTTTCCTCCATCAGATCGCGTCGCACCGCGAAGATGTGCTGGCGGGGTCCGAGTTCCTTGCCGCGCAACCGGCTGTTTTCGCACAGCGTCTCCACCGCGCGCTGCAGGTCCTGCACGTAGGATGACGCCTGCTCGTTGACGACGACAAAATCGATCATCATGCCGCGGGCGCGCATGTATTCCTGGAAGCGAAGCGCCTGGGCGACGATCTCCAGATCGGCGACATCGGCGATCCTGACCAGGAAAATCGGAAAATCGCCGGATATGCTGGTCGGCCACAGGCTGGACTGCCTGCCGAGCCCGGAGACGATGGATTCGCCGGGAAGGCGCAGGAACGGGTCGGGATAGATCAGATAGCGCGCCAGCTTCTGCACATTGGCGGCGTCCGACAGACTGAGGCCAAGGTGCCGGGTCTGCACCTGCGAGCGCGTCCAGGCGAGCATCGCCTGGCGGGCGAAGCTTTCGGGATGGTCGAGCCGGGCGATGGCGGCATCCAATTCGGCGCGATGGGTACCGACGACGGTCCAGAAGGTCAGCGAAATCTTCTTGTTGGCCGGCACGCGCACCTGCCGGCGAAGCGATGCAATCGGATCCAGGGTGAAGCCGGAATGGCCGCCAAGCTTGGCGCCGGGATCAAAGGCAACCGCCTCGGTGATAGTGCGGCCACGGCCGATGAAGGCGCGCCTGTCGGTTTCCGCCTCGGCGTCGCGCGCCGATCCAGACGGGTCGGTGACGAAATGCACCATGGTGACGTCGGGTTCGTCCTTTTCGCGCTTGCGCCTGGTGGCGAAGATCGCGCCGTTGTTCGGCGCGATCTCGGTTTCCACGAACATCTTCGAAAAAGCCGGATGGGCATTATCGGAGGGCTCGGAGCCCAGCACCAGTTCGGCAAACGAGGTTACTTCGATATGCCGGTCGGCGGGGCCATCATTGTGGAGCGTCACCCGTCGGCCCTCACCATTGCCTTCCGAGATGACGATGCACTCGACTTCCGAACGCAGCGATCCAACCGATTTGACGAAGCTCGCCTTGTCGTCGGAAAACAGGGTCTGCGCCCGCTCGCCGGCGGCACGCTTCGGCTCGGCGGTGGCCGACCACCAGTCGCCGTTGCTGGCGTCGCGCAGGAAAATATAGGAACCAAGGCGGTCCTCGGTCGGATCCGGCTGCCAGCGCGTGACGGCAAGGTCACCCCAGCGGCTGTAGCCGGAGCCGGTGGCGGTGACCATGACCGAGTAGCGGCCATTGGACATGACACTGGTCGAGCGCAGCGCCTTGAGCGGATCGAGCACGATGCGGGTGTCCGGGCTTTCCAGCTCGGTCTCGTCCTTCGAGCGCTCGTCGGCCTCGGTCCTAACGGTCGCAGTCGGGATGTCGCGCGGCGCCCTTTCCTGCAGCAGCAATTCGGCCGACTCGATCACCGGATCGCTGTGGAAGCGGTCGCGCAGGCGCCCTTCGAAGATCGCATCGGCAACTGCGGCAATCGACATGCCGGAGTGGTGGGCCATGTAGTTGAGCACGACGGCGTGGTCGGTGCCCTCGGGGACGCGTTGCGGCGTGAAATCCACCGCGTCGTAGAAACCGTGCCGGCCCAGCGCGCCCAACCGCCTCAGCCTGGCCAGGTTCTGCACGGATTCATGCGGCGTAAACTGCGCTGCCAGCACGGTCGCGTAAGGCGCAATTACCGTATTTTGGCCAAGGCCGCGCTTCAGGCCGAGCCCGGGCACGCCGAAATTGGTGTACTGATAGGTCAGTTCACGGTCGCGGGCGTTGTAGGCCGCTTCCGAAATCCCCCAGGGTACGTTCTTCGAACGGCCATACTGGATCTGGCGCTTGATGATGAGCTTGCTGGTCTGGTTGAGAATGCTGCCTTGCGGCTCCTTCATCACCAGGGGCGGCATCAGATATTCGAACATCGAGCCGGACCAGGACATCAGTGCGCCCTGGAAGCCGATCTCGACGATCGGCCGGCCGAGCCGGAACCAGTGCTCGGTCGGCAAATCGCCCTTGGCGATGGCGAACAGGCTGGTCAGCCGCGCCTCGGAGGCCAAAAGATCGTAGCAGCTTTCGTCGAGCTGATGCTCCTCGACCCGGTAACCGATCGACAGGAGCTTGCGTTCGGGCCGCATCAGGAAGGAGAAATCCATCTCGAAGGCGAAACGGCGCGTGCGCTCGCGCAACGTCAGAAGCTTGGCCCGCAATGCCGCGACGGCGTTTTCGTCGCTGTGCGCGTCGTGCACATGCGCCTCGCAGGTGGCTTCGAGCCTGGCCGCCCAATCGGCGATGGTGTCGCTCTGGGTCGACGCTGCCTCGGTGTGGATGGCTGTCGCGAGCTTGCGTATCTCGCCGGCCAGGACGGCCAGGTTGATGGTACGGATCGACGCCATCTCCGGCTGCGCCTTGATCAATTCGACCGCCCGCCGCATGCCATCGAGACGGTCGGCGAGCCGCTGGCGCAAGGGCCGCAATTGACGCCGGTCGTCGGGCAGTTCCTCAAGGCTTTCGTCGAGGATGGTGACGGTGTCGAGTATGCCTTCGAAGTCGCCCTGCACATGCACCGACGGCGCTTCGGCCCATTCGGCGCAGGCTGCGGCCACAGCCACCAGATGGCCGGCGAGATTGCCGCTGTCGACTGCAGAAATGTAAAGCGGATAGAGCGGCTTCAACGTCGTGGTGTCGTACCAGTTGAAGAGATGACCGCGATCGCGCGGCATGCTCTCGATGGTCGACATGGTCGCGTCGATGCGGTTGACGGCGTCGGAGAGGCTGATCCAGCCGAAATCGCGTGCCGAAATCACCGACAGCAGGTAGACGCCGATATTGGTCGGCGAGGTGCGGGGCGCCACCACGGGGGCCGGGCTTTCCTGGAAATTATCCGGCGGCAGATGGTGATGCTCGGCCGTCACGAAGGTCTCGAAATAGTGCCATGTACGCCGCGCCACCGTGCGCAGCGCGTGGATGTCGGCGGCCGATATGCGCAGGCGGTCCTCGGTTTCGGCCGAACGGCTGATCCAGCAGGCGATGGCGGGCGAGCCGATCCAGAACAAGGCAAAGAAGAAGGCGACGAAGGCGCCGGTGGAATCGGCCAGCACCGGGACGGCGAGGCCGACGACGCCGATGATCACGGCGCCGTACATGATGCTGTAGTAGGAGCCGAGATCGTTGTCGCTGCCCTTGTGCGCCTGCGAGGCGGTGCGCCATTCGAGCAGGTTCTGGCGGCTGACGAACAGGCGGTAGAGCGTGCGGATGATTGCGTCGCCCATCATCCACGCAAGGTGCGCCATCAGGACGATCTTCAGAGCCACCAGGGCGGTACCGAAGGCAACGTCGCGTGCCAGTGCCGAGAAATGGCCGCGCGGCGTCTGATCGCCGCTCTTCGGCAGGATGGCGTTGACGATGTCGAAAGTGGGCGCCATGAACAGCGTGAGGATCAGCAGCGCCTGCCATTGCGCCGCCTGCGTGAAGGGGAGCAGCGTCCAGCCGGCGATCGCGGCCATCACCCAGAAGATCGGCGTCACCGAGCGGCGCAGATTGTCCACCATCTTCCAGCGCGACAGCGCCGGCACGTTTGAGCGCGGGCCGAGGATGAAGCCCAGAAGCTGCCAGTCGCCGCGTGCCCAGCGATGGTGGCGCGACGCATCGACCGAATAGCGGGTCGGATAGTCCTCGACCAGTTCGACGTCGGTGACCAAGGCCGAGCGCGCCAGGGCGCCTTCGAGCAGATCATGGCTGAGGATGGTGTTTTCCTCGATGCGGCCCTTCAGCGCCGCCTCGAAGGCGTCGACATGGTAAAGACCCTTGCCGGTGAAGGAACCGTCGCCGAAGATGTCCTGGTAGAGGTCCGACACCGCAAAGACGTATGGATCGAGCCCGCGATTGGCGGAAAAGACACGCTGAAAGAACGATGCCTCGTCGCCGCTGGTCAGCGACGCGGTGATGCGCGGCTGCAGGATGGAATAACCTGCAGTAACCTCGCGCCGTGCGACATCGAAATGCGGACGGTTGAGCGGGTGGCAAAGCTTGCCGGCCAGCGCAGCGACGGCGTCGCGGGTGGTGCGGGTGTCGGCGTCCAGCGTCATGACGTGGACGACGCTCTCCGGCAATGGCACTTCCAACGGCAGGAAGGTGGTGTCGCTGTCGCCGCGCAGCAGAAGGTTCAATTCGTGCAGCTTGCCGCGCTTGCGCTCCCAGCCCATCCAGACGCCTTGCGATGCGTTGTAGAGCCGGCGCCGATGCAGCAGATAAAAGCGCGGCGCGCCTTCCGAGGGATAGCGGGCGTTCAGCCTGGCGATTTCGGCACGTGCGAATTCGAGGATTTCGACATCCGCCGTATCGATCTCGGTCTTCGAGTCCGGCCAGTCGGAAAGCAGCGCGAAATAGACCTCACCCGCCGTGTTGGCGAGGTGATGCACCTCGATGTTGCGGATGTTCTCCTCGACATCGTCGCGCGAGCCGATCAGCGACGGCACCACCACCAGCGTGCGCGCCTCGGGCGGCACACCGTGCCTGAAATCATAGCCGACGAGACGTGTCGGTTTCAAAAACAGCGAGACGACGGTGTTGAAGAATGCGAGCGCGCCTTCGCTGGCCGGCACCGCGAACAGGGCCAGCATCAGGACGATCGACGGCACCGACAGGCCGAGATTGGCAAGCGCATTGCCGGAAACGACCAGAAGCAGGACCGTCAGCGCAAACACCGGCACGACGATGCCCAGCCATCCGGTCTTGCGGAACGTCCGGTTCAGCGTCTTGCCGATGGTCGGCCGGTAGCCGATCGACCGCTCGAGCTCCTGCCGGCGCGGGCCGACCAGAAAGAAGCCGACGTCGGTGTGAGCGATCGGGCCGCTTTCGGAGCCCGGTGCATCGGCAGCATGGCCGGCGAGCTCGATCGCCCTTTCGGCAACGCGAAATTCGGAGAGATCGGAACGGCGCGCCAACTCCTCGATCGCAGTCCGGTATTGGTCGCGCGAAAAGAAATCGAGCGCGGCGAAATCGGTGCGTTCGCGCAGCAAGGTGTCGATGCGGCTGACGCCCTCGAACCACACCGTCCAGTCGACGTCGTTGATCAGGCGCAGGCCGCGGATGATGTTGCCGGTGGTCACGTTGCCGCTGGACAGCGTGTGGTGCTCGCTGAGGATGATCTCCTCGGCGTCGGAGCCGGTCCTTTCCAGCTCACCCTCCAGCCATTCCAGCGCCCTGCCGGCATTTTGCGAGCCGTCACGCAGCCGGTAGAGCAACTGGGTGGCGAAGGTGGTGTCCTGCGCATGGGCGCTGTAGTGGGAAAGTATCGCCTGCCGGTCGGCGCTGTCGTCCGTCGCCAGCACACGGTCGGCGACCTCGTTGGCGATCTGGCGCAGTTCCCGCGTGCGATTGACGCGGACCGCGATCCGGCGAAGGTTCTCGATCAGGACGAAGCGCAGCAGCGACGGCAGCGCCCATAATTCGCCAATCTTCAGCGGCTCGACGGACTGGAAGCCTTCGACGATCGCCTTGAACATGGCCGACGAGACGGAACTGTCGGAATGCGCGACATAGGTCCACGCGACCGCCAGGGCGCGCGGCACGCTGGATCCATCCGACAGTTTCAGCGTCGGCAACTGGCGATAGAAGCGGCGCGGCAGGTCGCGCTTGACCTGAAAAATGGTCTCCTCGACCAGGTAGTTGTTGTCGAGCAGCCACTGCGCCGCGGGCGTGATCGTTTCGCCCCTCGCCTGGGCAGCGTTGGTGGAACGGTAGACATCGAGAATCTTCCTGGCGCTGTCGCGGATGCGCGCCTGAAAATCGAAAGGCGTCAGACCGAACAAATCCTTGGCATCGCCATTGGCAAGGGCTGCGCCCAACGCTCGGAGCCGATCTTCCGGCAGGAAATGGGAGCGTATCGGCTCGTCGGTGACAGCCGGGAAGCTGGCGCTCGTCTTTTCGATCTGTGCGAGATTGGTCTGGATATTCATCTAAGGTTCCGTGTTGGGGACGCGGTGCGGCGTCACCGCCACGGCAATGTCCCTAAAACCGGTCCAAATGCAATTGGTTGCATCGCAACACTTGGCCGAAAGTTTGTTTCCGCACCACGACAAGATGCCGTCTCTCGACAACTTCCAGGCGAGCACTATGAGCATCGTTTCGGCTTCTGATCGGCGGAAGATTCAGGCTTTTTCGTGATGCAGCGACCAGCTTACGCGATATTTGGCCGGCGTCACGATCATGTTTGGAAACAGACGTTAATCGTTGCCGGCAGTGCGGTCGATGCGGATCACGAACAGCATCGCCGGCCGGACCGCATCCAGGCGCAGTTCCGGCGCTTGCGCCCCGAGCAACAGCGCGTCGAGCGGCCCAAGTTGCATGGGCGCCGCGCCGGCCACGCTGAGTTCGCCGTCGACGCACAGAATAAGTGTTTCATCGGCCTCGGCCTGGATCTCCGTCGGAGCCGAAATCAGCAGGCGCTCGACCGTGTGGGTCGCCCAGGCGCGGCGGGTCATGACGTTGAGGTCGATGATCGGGCCGGCGATCAGCGTAGCTTGCGTCGGCACGTCGCCCGGAAAGGCAAGCGGTGCGGAAGCCTTGGTGATTTCGACCGGCGGCCGGCCGGCGATATCGAGGACCATGCCCTCGCCTTCCAGCAAGGCCAAGGTCCGGTCGACGCCATCGAAGCCGGAGAACGGGCCGCTGCCCTCGACCAGCGCCATCGAGACACGCCAGTCGAAATCGTCGAGCCCGGCACCTGGCGGCGACACGACAATCTCCGTCGTCACCCCGCCGCCGTTCTTCCACGGCATCGACCGGTATTCGGCTGCCCGAAGGATGCGCAAGGCGCGGCTCAGTCCAAAATGCCGGGCAGGTTGAGCTGGTTCTCCCTGGCGCACTCGATCGCGATGTCATAGCCGGCATCGGCGTGGCGCATCACGCCGGTCGCCGGGTCGTTCCACAGAACCCGCTCCAGGCGCTTCGCCGCCTCGGGCGTGCCATCGGCGACGATGACCATGCCGGCATGCTGCGAAAAGCCCATGCCGACGCCGCCGCCATGGTGCAGCGACACCCAGGTGGCGCCGGACGCGGTGTTGAGCAGGGCGTTGAGCAGCGGCCAGTCGGAGACGGCATCCGAGCCGTCCTTCATTGCCTCCGTCTCGCGGTTCGGCGAGGCGACCGAGCCGGAATCGAGGTGATCGCGGCCGATGACCACCGGTGCCTTCAGTTCGCCCCTGGCGACCATCTCGTTGAAGGCGAGGCCGAGCCGATGGCGATCGCCGAGCCCAACCCAGCAAATGCGCGCCGGCAGGCCCTGGAAGGCGATGCGCTCGCGCGCCATGTCGAGCCAATTGTGCAGATGGGTGTTGCCGGGCGTGAGTTCGCGCACTTTGGCGTCGGTCTTGTAGATATCCGCGGGGTCGCCGGAAAGCGCTGCCCAGCGGAACGGGCCGATGCCGCGGCAAAACAGCGGACGGATATAGGCCGGCACGAAACCTGGGAAGGCAAAAGCATTCTCGAAGCCCTCCTCCTTCGCCACCTGGCGGATGTTGTTGCCGTAATCGAGCGTCGGCACGCCGGCGTTCCAGAACGCCACCATCGCCTCGACGTGCTCGCGCATCGACGCGCGGGCAGCTCTTTCGACGGCCTTCGGGTCGCTGCTGCGCTTCTCGCGCCACTCGGCCAGCGACCAGCCCTTGGGCAGATAGCCGTTGAGCGGGTCATGCGCCGAGGTCTGGTCGGTGACGATGTCGGGGCGCACGCCGCGCCGCACCAGTTCCGGCAGGATGTCGGCGGTGTTGCCGACGAGGCCGACCGATTTCGCCTCACCGGCTTTGGTCCAGCGCTCGATCTTTTCCAGAGCCTCGTCGAGCGTGTCGGCGCGTTCGTCGACGTAACGGGTGCGCAGCCGGAAATCGATGCGGTCGGGATCGCATTCGACGGCCAGGCAGCAGGCGCCGGCCATGACCGCGGCGAGCGGCTGGGCACCGCCCATGCCGCCAAGGCCGCCGGTCAGTATCCACTTGCCCCTGAGATTGCCGCCATAGTGCTGGCGGCCGGCCTCGACGAAGGTCTCATAGGTGCCCTGCACGATGCCCTGCGTGCCGATGTAGATCCACGAGCCGGCCGTCATCTGGCCGTACATCATCAGGCCCTTTCTATCGAGCTCGTTGAATTTCTCCCATGTCGCCCAGTGCGGCACCAGGTTGGAATTGGCGATCAGCACGCGCGGGGCGTCAGGATGAGTGCGGAACACGCCGACCGGCTTGCCGGATTGCACCAACAGCGTCTCGTCGTCGCCGAGCGTCTTCAGCGAGGCAACGATGCGGTCGAAATCGTTCCAGGTGCGCGCCGCCCGGCCGATGCCGCCATAGACGACCAACTCGTTGGGGTTTTCGGCGACCTCTGGGTCGAGATTGTTCATCAGCATGCGCAACGGCGCTTCCGTCAGCCAGGTGCGGGCGTTGAGCTCGCTGCCGCGCGGGCTGCGCACTTCACGGATGTTGTGGCGAGGATCGGTCATGATTGTCCCTTTCGAATGAAGCGCGCCGCGCGTCAGCGCTCGGCCCAGGCGATCGCGGTTTCCAGGATCTTTCTCAGCGTGACGCGGATTGGCGCCGCGAATTCGGCATCGTAAGGCACCGGCCAATTGCCGGGCATGCCCTTGCCTTCGGGCTCGCGCAGATAGCCGCGGTTGGACAGCTCCATCTGCAGCGCGTGGACGCCGTTTTGCGGCTGGCCGAAATGGCGCGTGATCCAGCCGCCCTTGAAGCGGCCATTGACGACGAAGCTCTCGCCGGTTTCGCCCAGAATCTGCCTGACTTTCTCCTGCAGCGTCGGATCGGCGCTCTTGCCGTCGTTGGTGCCGAGATTGAAGACCGGTAATTTGCCTTCGAATAGGCGCGGCAGCACCGAACGGATCGAATGGCAGTCATAGACGACGATCTTCCCATGCAAAGCGTGCAGCCTGTCGACCTCGGCCTGCAGCGCGGCATGATAGGGCAGGAAGAACTTCTCGCGGCGACCGTCGATCTCAGACGGTCCCGGCTCTTCACCTTTGCGGTAGAGTGGATCGCCGTCAAAGGTCTCGGTCGGACAGAGCCCAGTCGTCGTCTGGCCGGGATAGAGCGAGGCGCCGGACGGATCGCGGTTGACGTCGATGACGGTGCGAGAAATCGCCGTATGCACAACGGTCGCGCCGAGGTCTTCTGCGAAGTCATAAAGCTTGTCGATCCACCAGTCGGCGTCACGGCGGCCGAGCCAGGGCGAGATTAGCCGGCTGTCGAGGCCGGCGAGATCGATGCCGGTATGCGGGATCGAAACCAGCAAGGGTGCCGTGCCTTGGGTGACCGTGAGCCAGGAGGGTGAAGTCATCGGAAGTCTCCACGCGACAGAACGCAACTTTGCGACCGTCTTTGAACACCGATCTCGCTTTTTGTCGGTTGCGACGTATTTTGTTCTTGCTTTGTGCCGGCAGCTATGCTACTAATTTGCCTATGGTGCTGATTCAGCCCGACGACCCGCCCTCGAGGCGGGTTTTTTGTTTCTGGCCTTGAAAGTTTCGGTGTTGCCGGGCTGAGGTTGGCGGGACAGCGCCCCCCTCTGTCCTGCCGGACATCTCCCCCTCCAGGGGGGAGATTGGCTATCATCTCTACTTTCGCCAATCTCGTAGGGTGCAGAAAGGGCGCAGTCCCCGAAGCTGCCAATCTCCCCCCTGGAGGGGGAGATGTCCGGCAGGACAGAGGGGGGCGCGACGGAACACGACCCATGCCGGCGTAACGCAGCGACGACGGCTTCACGACGTCACGCCCGGCAGCTTCACCGCGCTTGCCGCTTCCACCGCCGCGCCGCTGCGTACCATGGCGATGGCCTTCTCCATGTCCGGGTGGAAATGGCGGTCGTTGTCGAGATGCGGCACCTCTGCCCTGACCAGCCGGCGCACCGCCTCCAGTGCCGCGCTCGAGGCCAGAGGCGCATGGAAATCGCAGCCCTGTGCGGCGGCCAGCAATTCGATGCCGATGACGGCCGTCGCATTCTCGACCATGCCGATGAGCCGGCGCGCCCCATGCGCCGCCATCGAGACATGGTCTTCCTGATTGGCCGAGGTCGGGATCGAATCGACGCTGGCCGGATAGGCTTTTTGCTTGTTTTCAGAAACCAGTGCCGCGGCGGTGACCTGAGGGATCATGAAACCGGAATTCAAACCCGGCTTGGGCGTGAGAAAAGCCGGCATGCCCGACAGCGCCGGGTCGACCAGCATGGCGATGCGCCGCTCCGACAGCGAGCCGATTTCGCAGACGGCGAGCGCGATCATGTCGGCGGCGAAGGCCACGGGCTCGGCGTGGAAATTGCCACCCGAAAGTGCGGAGTCGTCCTCGGCAAAGATCAGCGGATTGTCGGTGACGCCGTTGGCCTCGGTGGCGAGCGTGTCCGCGGCCTTGCGGAGCACGTCGAGTGCTGCGCCCATCACCTGCGGCTGGCAGCGCAGGCAATACGGATCCTGCACGCGCTCGTCGCCGACGCGGTGCGATTCACGGATGGCGCTGCCGGCCATCAAATTGCGCAACGCCTCGGCCGTCTCGATCTGGCCGCGATGTTTCCGGAGCAGATGGATGCGTGGATCGAACGGAGCGTCGGAGCCTTTGGCGGCATCGGTCGACAGCGCGCCGGCGACCAGTGCCGACTGGTAGAGCACCTCCGCTTCGAACAAAGCGGCAAGCGCATACGCGGTCGAGAACTGGGTGCCGTTGAGCAGCGCCAGGCCTTCCTTGGCGCCCAGTATCACCGGCTCCAGGCCGTGCGAAACGAAGGCGACCTTGGCGGGAAAGCGGCCATGCGGGGTAAAGCACTCGCCGACGCCGATCATCACCGCGGTCATGTGCGATAGCGGCGCAAGGTCGCCGGAAGCGCCAACCGAGCCTTGCGCCGGCACCACGGGAATAACATCGTTGGCCAGCATCGCCTCAAGCAGTTCGATGGTTCGCGGCCGCACGCCGGAGGCGCCCTGTGCCAGGCTGGCCAGCTTCAGCGCCATCATCAGCCGGCAAATTGCGATGGGCATCGGCTCGCCGACGCCGGCGGCATGCGACAATACGATGTTTCGCTGCAGCGTCTCGAGGTCGGCGGCGGGGATGCGAACACTGGCCAGCTTGCCGAAGCCGGTGTTGATGCCATAGACCGGCTCGCCTTTGGCAACGATCCTGGCGACGGCCTCGGCGCTGGCCTTGATCTTCGGCCGGCAGGCATCGTCGAGCCTCAGTGCGGCGCCGCGATAGATGGCGCGCCAATCGGCCAGCGTGGCATTGCCTGGCCTTAGCTTGAGTTCGGTCATTGTCCCCTCCAGATGCGGGCATGCAGCGGGTTGAAGCCCATGCGGTAGACGAGTTCGGCCGGGCGTTCGACGTCCCAGATCGCCAGATCGGCGGATTTTCCGGCCTCCAGCGTACCGGTCTGTCCAAGCAGCCCGAGCGCGCGGGCAGCCTCGCGCGTGACGCCGGCAAGGCATTCATCGACCGTCAGGCCGAACAACGTCGCCGCCATGTTCATGGTCAGCAGCAGCGAGGTCAGCGGCGACGTGCCGGGATTGTTATCGGTGGCAACGGCCATCCTGACGCCATGCTGGCGAAACAGGACGATCGGCGGCTTCTTGGTCTCGCGGATGAAGTAGTAGGCGCCGGGCAGGATGGTCGCCACGGATCCTGCCTTCGCCATCGCCGCCGCACCGGCCTCGTCGGTATATTCGAGGTGGTCGGCCGACAGCGCACCATAGCGCGCCGCAAGTTCCGCGCCGTGCAGATTGGATAGCTGGTCCGCATGGAGCTTGACCGGCAGGCCCGCCGTCTTCGCGGCATCGAACACGCGGGCGATCTGCTCCGGCCACAATGCAATGCCTTCGCAAAAACCGTCGACGGCATCGGCCAGGCCCTCGGCAGCGATGGCCGGCAAAATCTCGTTGGCGACAAGATCGATAAAGGCATCCTTGTCGCCTTTTGCTTCGGGCGGCAGCGCATGGGCGCCGAGGAAAGTGGTCCTGACCGTCACCGGCCGCTCACCGCCCAGCCGTCGCGCGGCGCGCAACGACTTCTTCTCGTTTTCGAGGTCGAGACCGTAGCCGGATTTGATCTCGACTGTGGTGACGCCTTCGGCGATCAGCGCATCGAGGCGCGGCAGCGACTGGGCGACCAGCTCGTCCTCGCTGGCCGCGCGCAGTGCCTTAACCGAGGAAACGATGCCGCCGCCGGCCTTGGCAACCTCCTCATAGGTGGCGCCGGCCAGCCGCATCTCGAATTCATTGGCACGGTTGCCGGCATGGACCAGATGAGTGTGGCAGTCGATCAGGCCAGGCGTTATCCAGCGACCGTCGCAGTCGATCGCCTCGGCGTTTTCGCGGAGCGCTGCCGGCATGTCGGCTTCTGGCCCGGCATAGACAATCCGGCCATTGCGCACGGCGATTGCACCGTGCTCGACGACGCCTGACCCGGCGCTGCTATCGGCCATGGTCGCGAGGCGCGCATTGCGCCAGAGGCGAACCTCCCCTGCCCGGCTTTTGTTCTCTGCAGCCATCATCTTTTCCGTTTCAATCGGGAGTCATTATGTATATACATATCAAAAAGCACTGCAAGCGCTATCATCGCATGGCAGGCCGGGATTTGGAGAAAAACGTGACGGCAATCTTTGCGGAACAGGCACTTCTGCCCGACGGCTGGCACAGCAATGTACGGATCGTCATCTCCGACGGCAGGATCGCCACGGTCGAGGCGAATACCTCGCTCCTGCCTGGCGACGAGCGCCAGGCCATCCTTCTATCCGGCATGCCGAACCTGCACAGCCACGCCTTCCAGCGCGGCATGGCCGGGCTTGCCGAATTGCGCGGGCCTTCCGCCGACAGTTTCTGGAGCTGGCGCGAGGTGATGTACCGTTTCGCGCTGTCGATGACGCCGGACCAGGTCGAGGCGGTCGCGGCCCAGCTCTATGTCGAGATGCTGGAGGCCGGGTTCTCGCGTGTCGGCGAGTTTCACTATTTACACCACGACCGCGACGGCCGGCCCTATGCCAACATCGCCGAGATGGCGGAGCGCATCATTGCCGCAGCGTCCGAGACCGGCATCGGGCTGACGCTGTTGCCGGTGTTCTACGCGCATTCCTCTTTCGGCGGCGCTGCGCCAAATGAAGGCCAGCGGCGGTTCATCAACAATGTGAACCAGTTCTCGCGGCTTGTTGAGAAATGCCGCGAATCCGTTCGCAGCTTGAATCAAGGCGTTGTCGGCGTCGCCCCGCACAGCCTGCGTGCCGTGACACCGGAGGAACTGGAAAACATCACGGTGATGGCGCCGGAGGGGCCCATCCACATCCACGTCGCCGAGCAGATGAAGGAGGTCGAGGACTGCCTTGCCTGGTCCGGGGCGCGGCCGGTCGAGTGGCTGCTTGCCAATGCCAAGGTCGACCGGCGCTGGTGTCTCATCCACGCCACCCACATGACCGACACAGAGACGGTGCAAATGGCGAAAAGCGGCGCCGTTGCCGGCCTTTGTCCGATCACCGAGGCCAATCTCGGCGACGGCACGTTTGCCGCGTCCTTGTTCATGCAGCATGGCGGCCGCTTTGGCATCGGCTCGGATTCAAACGTCCTGATCGGCCTGCCGGACGAGTTGCGGCAGCTCGAATATTCGCAGCGCCTCGCCCACCGCGCCCGCAACGTGCTGGCGGTGGCCGGTGGCTCGACCGGCCGTGCTTTGTTCGATGCAGCGCTCGATGGTGGCAGTGCCGCGTTGGGCGCCGGCCCCTCGCAGATCGCAGCAGGTGCCCCGGCCGATTTCGTCTCGCTCGACGGCAAGCATCCATCGCTGGCCGGCAAGACGGGCGATACAATCCTTGACGCCTGGATTTTTGCCAACGGCACCAAGATCGATTGCGTCTGGGTGCATGGCAAGAAACTGGTCAGCGGCGGCATGCATGCCAGGCGCGATGCTATCGCCGAGCGGTTCCGCAAGGTGATGACGGCGCTTTCGGCATGAGTATGATCGCGACAATAAGCGCGGATTCTGGAAGCGCGGACGGCGGCGAGGTTCTTTCGCTGCACCAGCGCATCCTGTCGGACATCAGCGAACGGATCCTGTCGGGTGCCTGGGCGCCCGGCCACCGCATTCCGTTCGAGCATGAACTGACGGCCGAATACAATTGTTCGCGCATGACAGTGAACAAGGCGCTGTCGCAACTGGCCAAGGCCGGGCTGATCGAGCGCCGGCGTCGTTCGGGCAGCTTTGTCCGCCGGCCGCAATCGCAGGCGGCCGTTCTCGAAATCCACGACATCCGGATCGAGGTCGAGGCACTTGGCTTGCCCTACCGCTATGAGCGCATGGCGCGAAGCGGAAGGCGCAGCAGCGCCGACGACCGAGCCCTGCTGGAACTCGACGTCGCCGGGCCGGTGCTGGCGCTGGAATGCCTGCATTTCGCCGGCAAGCGGCCGTTTGCCCACGAGCAGCGGCTGATCAACCTGGCTGCCGTGCCGGAAGCCGCCGAAGAGGCGTTTTTCGAGACCGCTCCCGGTCCGTGGCTGATCGGGCGCGTGCCGTGGAGTGCCGCCGAGCATCGCATTCGCGCGGTTGCCGCCGAAAAGCACATCGCGGCGGCGCTCGACATCGAGACCGGCGCGCCCTGCCTGGTGATCGAGCGGCGGACATGGAGCGCCGAGCACCCCGTCACCCATGTCCGGTTCACCTATGCGGCAGAGAACCACACTCTCGTGGCAAGGTTCACGCCATCGCAGGGGTGAGCTCCTAACCCTCCCCCTTGAGGGGAGGGTCGCGGAGCAAATTGCCGCGCGGCGGCATTTTGTGACGCGGGGTGGGGTCGGAGCAACCTCGCCGACCCCACCCCGTCTCGCAGTCTCCGCTTCGCTTCGACTACTCGCCGACCCTCCCCTCGAGGGGGAGGGTTAGAGCCGCATTCTCAAATCGCCGCGGTAACAATGATCTCGACCAGATATTCCGGTCCGGCAAGTTTCGCTTCGCCCGTGGCGCGGGCCGGCGTGTTGCCCTGCGGCACCCATTTGTCCCATTCCGCGTTCATCTCGGCAAAGGTGCTCATGTCGGCCAGCCAGATGATCGCCTGCAGGATCTTGGTTTTGTCGGTGCCGGCCTTGGCCAGCAATTCGTCGATCGCCGCCAGAATGTCCCTGGTCTGGGCACCGACGTTTCCGCCCGGCTTGCCGACCTGACCGGCCAGATAGACGGTGTTGCCGTGGATGACGATCTGGCTCATGCGTGGGCCTACATCGATGCGACGAATGCTCATTGGATATTCCTTCTCCTCTTGTCAGCTGCGCCTGTTTAGGGGCCGGGTTCGCCGGGAGCAAGGCCGCTCGAGCGGAACTTCTTGAGCCAAGCCAATGCACACAACATGACGGCCCGGCCGCAATTCCGCCCGATTGGCTTGTTGACTAATGTAATAACATCACATATCGAATCCGCCCCTGCACCACCGATCGTCGCCCCATGGATCGTCACATGAGCCAAACCTGCCTGACCTTCCGCGACCTGACGCTGGGCTACAACAGCCACCCAGCGATCCACCACCTCGATGGTACGATCCGCAAGGGGTCGTTGACGGCGGTCGTCGGCGCCAACGGCTCCGGCAAGTCGACGCTGATGAAGGGCATTGTCGGCGTCCTGAAGCCGATGGCCGGTGCGGTGATCCGGGCGCCCGGCGTGCGCGCCGCCTATCTGCCGCAGCAATCGGAGCTCGACCGTTCCTTTCCGGCCCGTGTCGTCGACCTGGTTTCACTTGGCCTATGGCCGCGGCGCGGCATGCTCGGCCGTTATACAAGGGAAGATCGCGACTCGGTCAGCGAGGCGCTGATGGCCGTCGGCCTCGGCGGTTTCGAGAAGCGCCCGATCGACACGTTGTCGGGCGGCCAGCTGCAGCGCACGCTGTTTGCCCGCGTGCTGTTGCAGGATGCCGAGCTCATCCTGCTCGACGAGCCGTTCAACGCCGTCGATGCCAAGACGGTCGGTGACCTGATCGCGCTGATCAAGCGCTGGCACGGCGAGGAGCGCACGATCATGGTTGTGGTCCACGATCTCGATCTGGTGCGGCAGAATTTCCCCGAAACACTGCTGCTGGCGCGCCAGCCGATCGCTTGGGGAGAGACCAGGGAGACGCTGCGGCCGGAGAATTTGTTGCGTGCGCGTCGCTTCCACGAGGCCTGGGAGGATAACGCGCCATGGTGTGAGCCCAGCGAGCATGATCACCAGCACAGTGGCCACGAACACGGCCATGACCATGACCATCATCACGGCCCCGGGCCGACGGCGGCGTGATGGACGTGCTCTACGGTCTGTTCGTCGCTCCGTTCGCCGACTACGCCTTCATGCAGCGGGCGCTCGCCGGTTCGATGATGCTGTCGCTCGGCGCCTGCCCGGTCGGCGTTTTCCTGATGCTGCGGCGCATGAGCCTGTCCGGCGACGCCATGGCGCATGCCATCCTGCCGGGTGCTGCCGCAGGCTTCCTGTTCTATGGCCTGGAAATCCTGCCGATGACTATCGGCGGACTGATCGCCGGCATCATCGTGGCGCTCGGCGCCGGCGCCGTCTCGCGCTTCACCATCCAGCGCGAGGATGCCTCGATGGCGGCCTTCTATCTGATTTCGCTGGCCATCGGCGTGCTTATGGTGTCGATCCGCGGTTCCAGCGTCGATCTCATGCATGTGCTGTTCGGCACCGTATTGGCGCTCAACAACGAGGCGCTGACGCTGATCGGCGGCATCGTCGTGGTGACGCTGGCCAGCCTCGCCATCTTCTGGCGGGCGCTGGTCGCCGAATGCCTCGACCCTTTGTTCCTGCGCTCGGTCAGCCGGATGGGCAGCCCGGTGCATTTCATCTTTCTCGGCCTCGTCGTGCTCAATCTCGTGGGTGGTTTCCAGGCGCTCGGCACCTTGCTGTCGGTCGGGCTGATGATGCTGCCGGCGGCGGCGGCCCGCTTCTGGACGTCGCGCGTCGAGCCGATGTGCGTGTTGGCCACAGTGATCGGCTTTGCCTCCTGCATTGCCGGGCTGCTGTTGTCCTACCATGCGTCACTGCCCTCCGGCCCGGCCATCATCCTGTCCGCCGGCGTCGTCTATTTCGCCTCGATCCTGTTCGGCACGCGCGGCATCCTGCGCGCCCGCATCGTCCATCACCGCCACAGAACTGCCTGATCCCAACAAGGAGAAACTGTCCATGCTGAAATCGATCCGCACCGCGTTGGCCGTGAGCGTTATAACATTAACCGCCCTTGGCGCTTCGTCGGCCTTTGCTGAGCCGTTGAAAGTGGTCGCCAGCTTCACCATCATCGCCGATTTCGCCAAGAATGTCGGCGGCGACCGCATCGATCTGACCACCATCGTCGGGCCGGACGGCGACGCCCACGTCTACGAGCCGAGCCCTGCCGATGCGGTGGCCATGGCCAAGGCCGACATCGTGCTGGTCAACGGCCTGCATTTCGAAGGTTTTCTGCAGCGCCTGGTCGACGCCAGCGCTACCAAGGCTTCGATTGCCGTGCTGACCAAGGGGGTCACGCCCATCAATTTCAAACCCGAATTCGCCGAGGCCGACGCCGCCGAAGGCGCGGAAACCGATGGCGGCAAGACGGTCACCGATCCGCACGCCTTCCAGTCGATCGCCAACGCCAAGATCTATGTGAAGAACATCGCCGACGCCTTTTGCACGGCCGACGCTGCGGGTTGCGACAGCTACAAGGCCAATGCAGCCGCCTATACGCAAAAGCTCGATGCGCTCGAGGGCGAAGTGCAGGCGGCGATCCAGTCGATCCCGCAAGAGAAGCGCGTCGTCATCACCTCGCATGATGCCTTCGGCTATTTCGAGAAGGCCTATGGCTTGACCTTCCTGGCCCCGGAAGGCGTGTCGACCGAGTCGGAGCCTTCCGCCGCCGACGTGGCCAAGCTGGTCAGCCAGGTGAAGCAGGACAAGGCGGCGGCGATCTTCGTCGAGAACATCACCAATCCGCGGCTGATCGAGCAGATCGCCAGCGAGACCGGCATCAAGGTGGGCGGCACGCTCTATTCCGATGCGCTGTCGCAGCCCGACGGCCCGGCCGCGACCTATATCGACCTGATGCGCAACAACATCGCCCAGATCAAAGGCGCGATCCTCGGCAGCTGAGCGATCGACCTCGTACATCCAGCCGGGCTGGCGTATGGCGCATCCAAGCACACGCGGCGCTGTCCGGCTGGATTTCCGGCATCGAAATCTCTATCTGCGCGGATGGATTTCTTTTCGCGCGGATTGCCGACCGGGTCAGGGAGTGGCAAGACTGCCGCTAACCAGATTGCGAGGACACCGCCATGGAATACCGACAGATCAGCGAGGACTATTCGGTCTCGGGCCAGATCCAGCCCGAGGACGTCGCGACCATCAAGGCCGCCGGCTTCAGAAGCGTGATCTGCAACCGGCCGGACGATGAGCAGCCCGGCCAGCCATCGGCCGACACCGTCAAGGCGGCGGTCGAGGGCGCCGGGCTCGCCTTCCGCTACATCCCCGTCATCAGCGGCCAGATCACGGCCGAGAATGTCGAGGACCAGGCCGAGGCGCTTGAGGAACTTGAAGGCCCGGTCTTCGCTTACTGCCGTTCCGGCGCCCGCTGCACCAATCTTTATGGGCTGATCCAGCAGTCGAAGGGGTGACATTCGCCCTCAGATCGGTAGCGCGCCGGTTTCCTTCAGCGTCTCCAGCACGATCGCCGTCTTCACGTGCTGCACGGATTCGTGCGGCAGCAGCACGCTGTTGACGAATTCCGACAGCGACTTCAGGTCGGGCGTCACCACTTTCAATATATAGTCCATCTCGCCCGTCAGCGCGTGCGCTTCCTGCACTTGCGGCAGCCGCGCCACCAATTCGCCGAAACGCCGCGCATTGTCGCGGTTGTGAGTGGCAAGCGTCACCGAGATGACGTTGACAAGGGAAAAGCCGAGCTTGTCGCGGTCGAGCACCGCCCGGTAGCCTTTGATATAGCCGTCCTCCTCCAGCCGCTGGCGACGGCGCGAGCATTGCGAAGCGGACAGGTTCACCCGTTCCGAGAGGTCGTTGTTGGTCAGGCGTGCATCGCCCTGCAGCAGAGCCATTATCTTGCGGTCAAACTGGTCGATGCGCGCCTCATCCATGAATTTCGGCTCCGCAGTGCACAACTCGCGCATAATCAGACCATTTTAAGCGTTTGAATGCAAGCAATTTGCACTCGCTCCGCGCTATGATTGCGCTCAGATATGGCCGACGCGGCCAAGGCCAGATTTCAGGCCAGATTTCGGAGCAATGCCATGGGTCCCTTCCCGCACGACGCACCGCCCGCCAAGATCAGCAAAACCAATCCCGCCGGCACCGACGGCTTCGAATTCGTCGAATTCGCGCATGCCGAGCCAGAAAAGCTCGCCGAACTGTTCACCCGTATGGGCTATGTGCCGGTCGCCAGGCACCGCAGCAAGAACATTACCGTCTGGCGGCAAGGCGACATCAATTATGTCGTCAATGCCGAACCCGGCTCGCATGCCATGAAATTCGTCGACAAGCACGGCCCTTGCGCCGCCTCAATGGCGTGGCGGGTGGTCGATGCCAGGCATGCCTTCGACCATGCGGTAGCCAGGGGCGCGACGCCCTATGAAGGCAACGACAAGACGCTCGATGTGCCGGCGATCGTCGGGATCGGCGGATCGCTGCTCTATTTCATCGAAGCCTACGGCGAGAAGGGGTCGGCTTACGACGCCGAGTTCGACTGGCTGGGCGAGCGCAACCCCAGGCCGGAAGGCGTCGGCTTCTACTATCTCGACCACCTCACCCACAATGTCTATCGCGGCCAGATGGACAAATGGTGGGATTTCTACCGCGACCTGTTCGGCTTTAAGCAGATCCATTTCTTCGACATCGACGGCAAGATCACCGGCCTGGTCAGCCGCGCCATCACCTCGCCGTGCGGCAAGATCCGCATCCCGCTCAACGAGTCCAAGGACGAGACCAGCCAGATCGCCGAATATCTGAAAAAGTATAATGGCGAGGGCATCCAGCACATCGCCGTCGGTACCGACAACATTTACGACGCCACCGACCGGCTGGCCGAAAACGGCCTGAAGTTCATGCCGGGTCCGCCGGAGACCTATTACGACATGTCCCATGCTCGCGTGAACGGCCACGATGAGCCGATCGAGCGTATGAAGAAGCACGGCATCCTGATCGACGGCGAAGGCGTGGTCGACGGCGGCACGACCAAGATCCTGCTGCAGATTTTTTCGAAAACCGTCATCGGGCCGATCTTCTTCGAATTCATCCAGAGAAAGGGCGACGAAGGCTTTGGCGAGGGCAATTTCCGCGCTTTGTTCGAATCGATCGAGCAGGACCAGATCAAGCGCGGCGTGCTGAGGGTGGACGGCAAGGCAGCGTAGCCAGCTCGGCCGAGGTGTCTTGTGGTTTGATCAATTATGACCTAAATTATGGTCATAAGGATCGAGTCATGAATGTTTCTATTGCCGAAGCCAAGGCCAAATTGTCGGAACTCGTCAGCCGCGCGGAAGCCGGCGAGGAGATCGTGCTCACACGCCACGGCAAGGTGGCGGCGCGTATCGTAGCTCCGGCAGTGGCCGAACCCCTGCCGCGTATCGGCGCATTGAAGGGCAAGATCTGGATTGCGGACGATTTTGATGAACTCGGTCCCGAGTGGGATGAGTACGTGAAATGACGGTCGGCCCGTTTCTCGCCGACACACACATCATCCTCTGGTCGATTTCGGACGATCGACGTCTCAGCGAGCACCACCGCGTTATTCTGGCTTCGGAAGCGGTGGTGTTCGCGAGCGCGGCAAGCATCTGGGAAATTGCCATCAAACGTTCGATCAGAAAACTTAATGCGCCGGACGATCTGCCAACGCTGCTTCCAAGGATGCAATTTCAGCCGCTCGCCGTAACCTTCCAGCACGCGAACGCCGTCGGCGGCCTACCCCACCACCATGGTGATCCGTTCGACAGGCTTCTGATTGCGCAGGCGCAAGTGGAGAACCTCACCATCCTGACATCCGACCCGCATTTCGCCCGTTACGATGTGGCTTTGGCATGATTATCCAAGCAGTTGGTCTCGCAAGCCCAGCCGCTCAACCTCCGCTTTCCTGAGTTTCACATCGTAATCGAGGAAGAACTCGTCGAGTTGCGGCGGTTTCACCGAGGTGCCGGACAGCATCGCGTGCACCTGGCCGCGATGATGGATGTCGTGGATGAAGAGATGGGCGAGCAAATCGCCGATCCGCTCCGGTAGCATGCCGTCCTCGCGCCGGTCGGTGAGAACGCGGCGCCCGAGATCGTCCGCCGACAGGCGGTCGCAAAAGGCGATCAGCCGCCGATCGGCCTCCGCCTGTTCAACAAAAAGCGCCTTGGCATCATTGAACGGCACAAAATCGTCATGGGCGGCGGCGCCGACGCCGCTCTCTTCGAGAAAATCGAGATAGAGGTGATCGACCGCGAGAATGTGGTTCAGCGTTGCCTTGATCGATGGGAAGAAGCTTATCCTTTCAGCTTCGAATTCGCCGGGCTCAAGCTGCAGCACGGCACGATAGAGCCGGTCGTTGGACCACAGATTGTTAGCTGCCATGCGGCGGAAATGGTTCAGCAGGTCCATGACTTCACGCCGCTGACCGGACCAAAGACAGGCCCGCCCACATGAGCACGAATCCGGCGATGACGATCAGCAGAAGCCGGATCATGTGCCGCCGCATGGCTTGCGTTTCCTGGTCCCGTGCGACGTTGGTGTTGGTGACGGTATGGAACATCATCGCCTTGCGCGGAAAGCCGCTGCGGTTGGTCAGGCCGGGCGAGCGCGCCTCGATGCGGTAGCTCAGGCGGACCGCCAGGATGAAGATCGCCAGCATGACAAGGGCCCAGACACCGCACAGCAGGTAGAACGTCTCGCCCGTCATTCTCTTGCCCCGTCGTATTTCTCGACCTTCTGCTCGATGGCGCCGAAGATCGAATGCCCGCCTCTGTCCTTCATCTCGATGCGCACGGTATCGCCAAAGCGCAGGAAGGGCGTTTTCGGTCCGCCGGCCTCAATAGTCTCGATCATCCGCAACTCGGCGATACAGGAATAGCCGGCGCCGCCTGCCGAGACAGGCTTGCCCGGCCCGCCGTCGAGCTTGTTGGAGACGGTGCCCGAACCGACGATGGTGCCGGCGGCCAACGGTCGCGTTTTTGCGGCGTGAACAATCAGCGCCGGAAAGTCGAAGGTCATGTCGATGCCGGCGTTCGCCCGGCCGAACGGCTTGCTGTTGAGATCGACCAGCAGCGGCAGGCTGACCTTGCCGCCGTCCCAGGCATCGCCCAGCTCTTCCGGCGTCACCGCTACCGGCGAAAAGGCCGATGACGGTTTCGACTGGTAGAAGCCGAACCCCTTGGCAAGCTCGGGTCCGGTCAGGCCGCGCAGCGTCACATCGTTGACCAGCATGACCAAGCGGATCGCTGCCCGCGCCTCTTCGAGGCTTGCGCCCATCGGCACATCGTCAACTATGACCGCGACCTCTCCTTCCATGTCGATGCCAAGGGTCTCGTCGGTCATGCGGATTGGGTCCCGCGGTGCGAGGAAAGCGTCCGAGCCGCCCTGGTAGATCAGCGGATCGGTCCAGAAGCTTGCCGGCATCTCGGCGCCGCGCGCTTTCCGCACCAGTTCGACATGGTTCACATAGGCCGAGCCATCGGCCCATTGGTAGGCGCGCGGCAGCGGCGAATGGGCGTCGTGCTCGTGAAAGCGAGCCGACGGCACCGCATTATTCTCTAGCGATTCAGCCATGGCAGCGAGATGCGGCGCGATCCGAAGCCAGTCGTCAAGCGCGGCCTGCAGCGTCTGCACCAGAAACGAAGCATCGGTGAACCGTGTCAGGTCGCGCGAGACGACGACAAGCTTTCCGTCGCGCGTCCCATCCTTCAATGTGGCAAGCTTCATGCGGTTTCCTCTCCTGGCGCAGCTTTGGTGCTGCTTTGATTTTTTGTTCTACGCATGATCTCTTCCGAAAACCGGTTTCCACTTTTCGGGATCATGCTCCAGCTCCACAACAAGGCCGTCGCGTGCGATCGTCAAGTCGCCGGCCCATGTTTTCCTGACGGCGGCAATCCAGTCGGCCTCGCCGATCTCGGGATCGTCGGCGGGAATGAGATGGTTGAGGACGAGTCTTTTGACGCCTGCATCACTGGCGATGCGGCCCGCTTCCTCGGCAAAGCTATGGCTGGCAAGCAGGTGTTCCCTCAGCCTTGCGCCGTTGCCGGTCTTCGCGACCAGCCGCTCGATACCCTCTTCCAGCATGGCCTCGTGGACCAGGACGTCGGCGCCTTGGGCGAAATCCGCCAATGGCGGAAAGAACGCCGTATCCGACGAGAAGACGATGCTTTGCCCCGCATGGTCGAAGCGCAGCGCAAAGCAGTCCGTCACCGGCGGGTGGTCGACGCGCAAGGCCGATATTTTGAGGCCGCGCTCTTCCGCCACCTGGCCTTCACCAAACTCGACGATCGAGACCAGGTCGCGGAGATCCGGCCGCCCTTCATCGGCGATGCGGATCTCGATGTCGAACTCCATCGCCTGGCAAAAGCGTTGCCAATAATAGGCGGTGCCGGGCGGGCCGAATACGGTGGCCTTTGTTGCCAGGCCGGCCGTCCACGCGGTGTGGATCAATGGTCCGAGTTCGAGCACATGGTCGGAATGCAAATGCGTGATGAAGATCAGGTCGAGCGCCTTCAGGCTGATGCCGGCATCGGTCAGCCCGCGCGTTACGCCCAGCCCGCAATCGACGACAAGGGTGCGGCCGCCAATCTCCAGCAGTGACGAACTCGGCCACGGCCCGCCCGGCCGCAGCGCGGGACCACCCTTCGAGCCAAGAAGGACCAGACGATCCGTCACGCGACGGCGCTCAAGACCAGTCGCCCTCGGGCGTGCCGTTGAAGCGCTTCTTCAGGCCGGCCCAGCAGTCGATGTAATTGTCCTGCCGGGTTTCGAGCTCGGCGCCATAGCGGGTCACCATCTGCGGAAAGCGTGTCTCGAACATGAAGGCCATGGTGTTGTCGAGCTTGACCGGTTTCAGCTCCGCGCGCGAGGCTTTTTCGAAGCCAGACGCATCGGGTCCGTGAGCCAGCATCATGTTGTGCAGACTGATGCCGCCGGGCACGAAGCCCTCTTCCTTGGCATCGTACTGACCATGTATGAGGCCCATGAACTCGCTCATGATGTTGCGGTGATACCAGGGCGGCCGGAAAGTGTTTTCCGCCACAAGCCAGCGCGGCGGGAAGATGACGAAATCGATATTGGCGGTGCCTTCCTCGCCGCTCGGCGCGGTCAGCACGGTGAAGATCGACGGATCGGGGTGGTCGAACAGGATTGCGCCGACCGGCGAGAAGGTCGCAAGATCATATTTGTAGGGCGAATAATTGCCGTGCCACGCCACGACATCCAGCGGCGAATGGTCGATCTCGGTGACATGGAACTGGCCACACCATTTCGCGATCAGCCGGCACGGTGTCTCCTTGTCCTCGAACCAAGCACAGGGCGTCTTGAAATCGCGCGGATTGGCCAGGCAATTGGCGCCGATGGGGCCACGATCCGGCAGCGTCAGCTTGGCGCCGTAATTCTCGCAGACATAGCCGCGCACTTCGGCATCCACCAGTTCGACCTTGAACACCAGACCACGCGGCAGCACGGCGATCTCGCCCGGCCTGAGTTCGATGACCCCCATCTCGGTGACGAAGCGCAAGGCTCCAACCTGCGGCACGACCAGCAACTCGCCGTCGGCGTTGAAGAAATGATCGTCGACCATCGAGCGGTTGGCGACGTAGACGTGTGCCGCCATGCCGGTCTGGCCGAGCACGTCGCCGGCGGTGGTGATCGAGCGCATGCCGGCAATGAAATCGGTCGGCTCCTTGGGCATCGGCACCGGGCTCCAGCGATACTGGCCGAGTGCGAGCTGGTGGTCGCCGACGTTCGGCGCGCTTTTCCAAAGCGGATAATTCGCCGCTTTGAAGCGACCGGTGTGCCTCACGCTCGGCCTTATCCGATAAAGCCAGGAGCGCTCATTGGTGCCGCGCGGCGCGGTGAAAGGAGAGCCCGAAAGCTGCTCGGCATAGAGGCCGTAGGCCGGCCGCTGCGGCGAGTTTCGCCCTTGCGGCAGCGAGCCCGGCAAAGTCTCGGTTTCGAAGTCATTGCCGAAACCCGGCATGTAGGAGTAGGCCATGGAACCCTCCCGAATTCATGGTCTCGGAGCATCGTTTGCGCATCCGCAAAGATGCTCCGGGTTGACCATACCGGTTTCATTTGTAACCATTGAAAATGTAACCATCAACGGTGATTTCGCCATGAGCCGCCAGCATCCCCAGTCAGGGCCAACCATGGAAATCCTTGAGCTGGAATCCTTCCTGCCTTACCGGCTCTATCGGCTTGCCGATGCCGTCAGCCGCGAATTCTCAAGGATATACAAGGACCGTCACGGACTGACCCGGCCCGAATGGCGCACGCTGGCCGGGCTTGGACAGCACGGCACCATGACGGCGACGGCGCTCGGCGAGCAATCGGCCATGCACAAGACCAAGATTTCGCGCGCGGTCGCCGAGCTCGAACGGCGCCGCTGGCTCAGCCGGACGCCTGACGAAAAAGACCGCCGTGTCGAGCATCTGGCGCTGACCAAGGCTGGCGTTGCCGCCTATCGCGAGATGGTGCCGCTGGCGAAGGAGTTCGAACGGGAATTGCTGGCAAGATTGAGCCCCGCCGAGCGTGTGGCCATTGTCGGCGGAGTGGCAGCACTGGAGGCGGCATTGGGGAAAAGCTAGGTTCCTGCCAGAATTACAGGCACCTTGGCGGAACAGCTTTCAGTTCGCACCGTGTTCCTTCGGGCCTTCACCAGTCCATGACCACCTTGCCGGAATTGCCGCTCTTCATCGCTTCGAAGCCGAAAATATAGTCGTCGATGCCGATGCGGTGGGTGATCAGGCCGCTGACATTGAGAGGACCCTGCACCAGCGCAATCATCTTGTACCAGGTCTCGAACATCTCGCGGCCGTAGATGCCCTTCAGATGCAGCATCTTGAAGATGACCTTGTTCCAGTCGATCTCGAAGCCGGTCGGCGCGATGCCGAGAATGGCGATCTTGCCGCCATTGTTCATGGTATCGATCATGTCGCGGAATGCCGGTGCGGCACCGGACATTTCAAGACCGACGTCAAAACCCTCGGTCATGCCGAGCGCCGGCATGATATCGCGCAGCTTTTCTTTCGAGGCGTCAACGACATGCTGGACGCCGAGCTTTTTTGCCAGTGCCAGGCGCACCGGGTTGATGTCGGTGATGACCACTTTTCGCGCGCCGACGCATTGCGCCACCAATGCGCCCATGATGCCGATCGGCCCGGCGCCGGTGACCAGCACGTCCTCGCCGACGAGGTCGAAAGATAGTGCGGTGTGAACCGCATTGCCCAGGGGATCGAAGATCGCGGCGATCTCGTCCGGCACGTCGTCGGGGATCGGCACGACATTGTGCTGCGGGATAGCCAGATATTCGCCGAAGGCGCCGGGGCGATTGACGCCGACGCCGAGCGTGTTGCGGCAAAGATGCCCCCTGCCCGCCCGGCAGTTGCGGCAATGGCCGCAGACGATGTGACCCTCGCCCGAAACGCGCTGGCCGACTTTGTATTCGGTCACCGCCGCGCCGAAATCGGCGACCGTACCAACGAATTCATGCCCGGTCACCATCGGCACCGGCACGGTCTTTTGCGCCCACTGGTCCCAATTGTAGATGTGGACGTCGGTCCCGCAGATCGCGGTCTTCCTGATCTTGATCAGCACGTCGTTGGGGCCGATCTCCGGCACCGGCACCTCTTCCATCCACATGCCCGGCTCGGCCTTGGCCTTCACCAGCGCCTTCATCATGTTCGACATTCTGCAGTCCCTTGAAGGTCTTGATCCGGAATCGCTTTTCGACTGCCGGTCATTCAGGAAATCACGCCGAGTTCGCGACCGACTGCGGCGAACGCCTCAACCGCACGGTCAATGTCGGCGCTGGAATGGGCGGCAGACATCTGCGTGCGGATGCGCGCCTGGCCCTTCGGCACCACCGGGAAGGAGAAGCCGATGACATAGATGCCGCGCTTGAGCATGCGCGCGGCCATTTCCTGCGCCAGCGTCGCGTCGCCCAGCATCACCGGGATGATCGGATGGTCGGCGCCGGCCAGCGTAAAGCCCAGCTTGCCCATCTCGGAGCGAAACCGCGCTGCGTTTGCATATAGGCGCTGACGCAATGCATCGCCATTGCGAATCAGCTCGAACACCCGGATCGAGGCGCCCGCGATCGCCGGCATCAGTGTGTTTGAGAAGAGGTAAGGACGCGAGCGCTGGCGCAGCCAGTCGACCACCTGCCTCTTACCAGAGGTGTAGCCCCCGGAAGCGCCGCCAAGCGCCTTGCCGAGCGTACCGGTGATGATGTCCACCCTGCCCTCGACGCCGCAATGCTCGGCCGAGCCGCGACCGTTCTTGCCGACGAAGCCGACCGCGTGGCTGTCGTCGACCATGACCATCGCATCGTATTTCTCGGCGAGATCGCACACGCCCCGAAGATTGGCGATGATGCCGTCCATCGAGAAGACGCCGTCGGTGGCGATCAGCCGGAACCGACAATCGCGCGCCTCTTTCAGCCGCGCTTCGAGATCGGCCATGTCGTTGTTGGCATAGCGGAAGCGCTTTGCCTTCGACAGCCGTACCCCGTCGATGATCGAGGCGTGGTTCAGCGCATCGGAGATGACCGCATCCTCTTCGCCGAGCAGCGTCTCGAACAGGCCGCCATTGGCGTCGAAGCAGGAGCCATAGAGGATAGTGTCCTCCATGCCGAGGAAATCAGAAATGGTCGCCTCGAGCTGCTTGTGTTCCTCCTGTGTGCCGCAGATGAAGCGCACCGACGCCATGCCATAGCCGTAACGATCGAGCGCCTGCTTGGCCGCCTCGCGCAGTTCGGCGCTGTCGGCGAGGCCGAGATAATTATTGGCGCAGAAATTCAGCACCTTCTCGCCGTCCACCTCGATCTCGGCCGATTGGGTCGAGGTTATCACCCGCTCGGATTTATAGAGACCTGCCGATTTCAGCCCTTCAAGCTCGCTGTCGATGTGGGAGAGGAATGCTGCGGTCATGATCAGGCCCTGTTGAGATCGATGAGGACTGTCGCGCCGCGCGGACGAAAAATCCATCGCAAAAGCGACCGCTTCGGTGGCGGCAATGGCACGGCAGAGGCCGCGATGTTCAAATGCGGAGGTGCTGCGAAAGATTGCAATAACCACTTTGCGGATTTCCCGCCACGGTCGCCGCTGTCGGCCTGTTGCTGTCCTAACCTGTTAACACTTTGAAGCCAAAGGTTGTCGCACAAGAATTCGTTGGCGAGAGGGCCGACTCAGAAAATGTCGCAGCAGCCGGTGCACGCCGTTTCAGGCAGGCTCATACTCCTCATCAAATCGGGCTACTGGCTGGCTCTGCTGATCATCGCCGCCATGGTCGTGGCCTCCTTCATCCTGCTGCAACAGATGATGGCGGCCCAGCAACACAACCAGGCGCTGCTCGATGTGGTCAGCACACAAAAAGCCCTGTCGCAACGCATCGTCTTCCTTGCCGGCGCGACCGGTACCGCCTCACGCGACCAGCAGCCGGCCCTGATCAGCGCGCTCAAGCAAGCGACGGTAGAGTTCGAGAAGAACTACGATCTGCTGCTCGAGCGGACCGCCGCCGATCCGGCGTCGCCGGCAAGGTTCGATCCCAAATCGATCGAGAGCGTGCTTTTCGCCAAGCCGTTCCATCTCGACTATTTCTCGGTCGGGCTTATCGCCAACGGCGAACGCCTGATCTCGTCATTCGAATCGCGGCTCAACATGGCCGGCAATGGTGGCTACAAGGGCGGAGAGGAGCGCGTCAACCTGAACGCTTCCGTTGCCAACGCAACATTGTCGGGCTATGCCGCACTTGGCCAGCGCATCAGCGCCTTTGCAGACCGCCGATCCGAAACACTTCTCGAGCTTAACCGCACATTGTTCTACTCGACCATGGGCGTCATCGTGCTGGTGGCGCTTTTCATTTTCAGGCCGATGTCGAACGCCATCCTGCGCAGGACGCGTGAGCTGGTCGATGCGCGCAATTCCATGGCCTTTATTGCCGTGCATGACGGGCTGACCGGCCTGCACAACCGCACCTTCCTGACCGAGCATTTCGATACGTTGATCAATGCCGCGCAGCGACGGCGTGAACGGGTTGCCGTGGTGCAGTTCGATCTCGACCGGTTCAAGCAGATCAACGACACGTTCGGCCACGCCGCCGGCGATTATGTGCTGGTGACGGCTGCGCAACGCATGCGTGGTTCGTGCCGTACGTCGGATCTCAACGTGCGTCTCGGAGGCGATGAATTCGTCGTCGTCCTCAACGACGGCAGCACCGAGGACATCGATATCGTCGCCAGACGCATGCTGGCCAAACTCAATGAACCGGTCATATTCCGAGGCACGACGATCCATCCGGGCGTAAGTGCGGGGATTGCGGTCTATCCTGTCGACGCCGACAATGCGCAGGATCTGCTCGTCCATGCCGATCTGGCGTTGTATTCCGCCAAGAAGCAGGGCGGCGGCAGTTTGTCGTTCTTCTCCGATGAGCTGAGGCGCGAACTCGACAACCGAAAGCAGCTCGAGCTCGACATCAGGGTCGCCATCTCGGAGAAGGCGTTCGAAGTCTATTTCCAGCCGCAGGTGTCGCTGTCGGACGGCACCATCAGTGGCATCGAAGCTTTGGCTCGCTGGAGGCATGCCGAACGCGGCATGATCGCGCCGGGCGAGTTCATTTCAATCGCGGAAAAATGCGGCTTGATGTCCGAGATTGGCCGCATCGTCATTGCCAAGGCGATCAACGAAGCAGCCGAATGGAACCGCGCAGGCATCGGCTTCGGCCGGATCGCCGTCAACGTGTCCGGTTCGGAGCTGCGCGAGACAGATTTCGAAGTCTTCCTGTTCGGGACGCTGGAAAGGACCGGCCTGCCCGCGCACAAACTATCGCTGGAGATCGTCGAATCCGTCATTCTCGACGACGAGAAGACCGGTATCGCGGCAAAGCTGCGGCACATCCGCGCCGCCGGCATCCATCTTGAGCTCGATGATTTCGGCACCGGCTACGCATCGCTCAGCCATGTCAATCCAAACGAGATCGACCGGCTGAAGATCGACCGCCGCTTCGTCCAGAACATCAACGAGAACAGCGGCAACAACAAGATCGTGCGTGCCCTGACCGAGCTCGCCCGCGGTCTCGGCATCTCGATCGTCGCCGAGGGCCCCGAAACCGAAGCCGAGCTCGACTCGCTGATGGCGATCGGCTGCGACCAGGTGCAAGGCTATTCCATCGCTTTCCCGATGCCGCCGGACAGGGTGCGTGAATGGCTGGTGGCACGGACGCCGAAAAAGGCCAGGCTGACAGTGCTGCAGGGCAGCCGGGCGTAGATCCGTCATGGTTCGGCCTTGCGAACCGACCTGATGGGCCGAGGCGGAAGGTCATCCTCATTACCGGGAAATGCTGCCAGCAATTGTCCAAAGCTGGGCACACGCGCCAGCTTTTCATAGTCCTGGAACGACAGAATGACCGCCTGCTTGCGGCCACGCCGGGTGATGACGGCCGGTTCTCCCGCGATGACCTGATCGAGCACCGCCGAGAGTTTAGCCCTGGCATCCTTCAGCGAAATTTCGCGCATGGCGTCTTCCTAGCCTAATTTCTAGCTCTCGACATTGGCCCGCAGCGCAGCCAGCACCTGTGCAAACTCCGCCAGCCTGTCGTCGGACAGCCCTTTCCGCAGCCGTTTGTCGAAGGCTAACGCGGCCGTGCGCAATTTCAGGAACAACGCCTCTCCGGCCTGGGTCAGCTCCACCTGGTGAACCCGGCGGTTCTCGGGATCGCGGCGGCGCATCAGCAGGCCCTGCGTCTCCATGGCGTTGAGATGGTGGGTCAGCGTTGCGCCCCGAATGCCGATCATGCCGGCGAGCTCGCGTTGGTTGGCCAGCTCCCGCGACTTGACCGACAGCAAAGTGACCCAGACCGGCAGCGTGCCGCCGGCTTCGACCAAGGCAGCGTCGAAAGCCTGCGCGACCAGCTTGGCGGTGCGGGCGAGATTCATCCCGATCGGCGGGCGGTGAAAGGGCGTCATGATCCGACACTAGAACAAGGGCAAAGCCGATGGAACCGGCTCGAGCTTATGCGTTGACATCTAATCATTTGATATCTATCAATATGCCTAGCGGTGGGCAAGATAGGAAATGCGGTCATGCAATATGTCTACATCATCGTCCTCGGCCTTCACGTCATGGCGGGTGTGTTCTGGGCCGGCACCACCATCGCGGTTGCCCGCGAACCGGAGATCAGGGCGGAACGTTTCTTCCGGCCGCAAATGGGCGCGGCCGGCGTGGTTTTCCTCACAGGCTTGCTGCTGTGGTATTTCTTCCACAACGGCTCTTTCGGCTCGATGGAGAGGGTGTTGGCGCTCGGCATCTTGACTGCCTTGATTGCCGGCGGGGTTCAGGGCGCACTGGTGGGTTCCGCCAGCAGGCAGTTGGCCGGCGCCGATGCGGCGAAGCAAACCCAGTTGCGCGCCAAGATGACAAAAGGCGAACGCATCGCCGGCGGCCTGCTGGTCATCACCGTGTTCTGCATGGCCACCGCCAGGATGTTTTGAACGTCCTGCCGCAATCGCAAGATCGTACGGTGCCCGGCGATGGCCGGCGGCGTGCGCGGCGCGCAGCCCGGACCAAAGTACCGTGGTGGCTCTCCGTACGGAGGTTCGGCTGCGCGCCACCAATAATCCAAAATATTCCTCAGATCCGCAAGCCGAACCTGATGCCGTCATAGATTGCGGCATGGATGTTACGCGAGGCAACTGCGTCGCCGATGCGGAAGAGCACGAAGCCACTTTGCGGATTGCGCACGGGGAAGATGTCGCCGCCATTGACCAGTTTTTCGTAATCGATCGCGCCGGCGTTCTTCGACAGCGGCTTCAGCGCCAGATAGAGATCGTCGAGCGGCAGCGTGCCATGCTCGACCACCACCTGGTCGACCCGCCGCTCGCCGCGCCAGCCATAGGCGAAGTCGGAGGCGAGCTCGGCGATCAGCTGGTTGCCCTCGCGCCGCACAGAACGCAGCCGTGTGTTGATGGTCACCGTGACACCCTTTTCCTGAAAGGCGCGCATGTAGGGCACATGGTTCATCCCGCCCATTTCCGGGGCGAAGAAGCGTTCCGGTGAGACCAGCTCCAGCTTGGCGCCGCTATTGGCGATCAGTTCGGCAGCACCCATGCCCTGATGGCCGCCATTGTCGTCATAGAGCAGCACATTCTCGGCCGGCTTGACGCTGCCGGCCATGATGTCCCAGCTCGAAGTGACGAGATCGTCGCCCGCCGTCAGAGGCGGGTTCTGCGGCAGCCCGCCGGTGGCGATCACCACCACGTCGGGCGACAGCGCCAGCACGTCGTCCTTCTCCGCCCAGGTATCGTAGCGGATCTCGACACGGAGCCGGTCGAGTTCGGCCAGACGCCAGTCGATGATGCCGATCAATTCCTTGCGGCGCGGGTTCTGCGTTGCCAGCCGCACCTGGCCGCCGGCCTGGCTCGATGCTTCCAGCACCGTCACCTGGTGCCCACGTTCGGCGGCGACGCGCGCCGCCTCCAGTCCGCCGGCGCCGGCGCCGACGACGACCACCTTCCGCTTCGGTCCCTCGGTTTTCGGAATAGTATGCGGTATCGACGCCTCGCGGCCCGTCGCCGCATTGTGGATGCACAGTGCCTCACCGCCCTCATAGATGCGGTCGAGGCAATAGGTGGCGCCGACGCAAGGGCGGATCTCGTGCTCGCGGCCCTCCATCACTTTTTTGACGATATGCGGGTCGGCAATGTGGGCACGCGTCATGCCGACCATGTCGAGCTTGCCAGTGGCGATGGCGTGGCGCGCGGTGGCGACGTCGGAAATCCGCGCCGCATGGAAGGTCGGGAATTTCGTCGCCGCTCTCACCTCCCCTGCGAAGTCGAGGTGTGGTGACGAGCGCATGCCGGTCACCGGGATGACCTTGGTCAGCGCGGCATCGGTCTCGATCGAGCCACGGATGATGTTGAGGAAATCGACCTTGCCGGATCCGGCCAGCCGCCTGGCGATTTCGACGCCCTCCTGTTTCGACAGGCCTTTCTCGAAATCCTCGTCGGCGACCATGCGGATGCCGACGACGAATTTTTGGCCGACCGCCGCCCGCACCGCGTCGAGCACCATGCCGGTGAAGCGCAAGCGGTTGTCGAGCGAGCCGCCGAAATCATCGTCGCGCTGGTTGGTGGCCGGCGACCAGAAACCGTCCATCAGATGGCCGTAGGCCTCGAATTCGATGCCGTCGAGGCCGGCAGCCTGGCAGCGCTGGGCGGCCGCCGCGTAGTCGGCGACGATGCGCTCGATGTCCCAGTCCTCGATGGTCTTGGGGAAGGCGCGATGCGCCGGTTCGCGCACCGGCGAGGCCGACAGCACCGGCAGCCAGTCGGCCTTGTTCCAGCCGGTACGGCGGCCGAGATGGGTGATCTGGATCATCACCTTGCAATCATGCTCGTGGCAGGCGTCGGTCAGCTCGGCGAGCCAAGGCACGATGCGGTCGTCATAGACATGCAGATTGCCAAAAGCGGCCGGGCTGTCGCGCGAGACGATCGCCGAACCGGCGGTCATGGTCAGCGCCATGCCGCCCTTGGCCTTTTCGGCATGGTAGAGCCGGTACCGCTCCTTCGGCATGCCGTCCTCTGAATAGGCCGGCTCATGGCTGGTCGACATCACCCGGTTCTTCAGCGTCAGATGCTTGAGCTGATAGGGCTGGAGGAGCGGGTCGTTGCTAGTCATCGTCTTCCTGCTGTTTCAAATTGTGCTAATGAGCGGCAAATTTTTGTTTTTACGCATGTCGCTGTCCCAAAATCGCTGCGCAGTTTTGGGCGACATGCAGCAAGGAACCTGCTCATGACCGATACGAAAAACCTCACCCAGCTCGGCACCAACGTCGAGGCGCCACAGAGCCCTGAAGCGGCCGTCCTGGAAACCGTGCCGTTTTCGCGCGGCGACGGCCCGCCGGCCATCGTTCGCTTCACCTGCCCGGAATTCACCTCGCTCTGCCCGGTCACCGGCCAGCCGGACTTCGCCCATATCGTCATCGACTACGCACCCGATGCGCTGCTGGTGGAATCGAAGTCGCTCAAGCTGTTCATGACCTCGTTTCGCAACCACGGCGCCTTCCATGAAGAATGCACCGTCATGATCGGTCGCCGTATCATCGCCGCGACAAAGCCATTGTGGTTGCGCATCGGCGGCTATTGGTATCCGCGGGGCGGCATTCCGATCGACGTGTTCTGGCAAACCGGCGCACCGCCGGAAGGTGTGTGGCTGCCCGACACCGGCGTCGCCCCCTATCGCGGGCGCGGCTAATCGGACGGAGCGGCTCATCTGATCCCGGTCCGGCACAGGTTGGTCTCCAGGAAAGGCATCACCGCGTCGCGGTACCGCTGTTGGTCATAGCGATAGAGATCGACATGCGGCGCGCCGTCGAACCACACCAGCTTTGCGTGAGCGCCCGCCGCATCTTTCAACGCCAGTGTCTGGCTGCGAGCGACAAACGGATCCGAATTGCCTGCTAGCAGCAAGATCGGCCGATCAATCGTGCCGATGCGATCGACCGGCCTGACATCCTCTACCCCGAAGCCAAGGCGGAGCTGCATCTGCGCCAAGAGGACGGTCGCCTGTACGTCGCGCAATATAGGCAAGGGCGCTCGCAACGCCGTGGTTTCCAGCAAAGTCGCGTAGAGCTGCTCCAGGACATAGGCATCGGCATGCTCCTGCTGAGCGCCAAACACAAAAGCAGCCGCACCGAGCGACGAACCGATGGCCGCCACCTTGCGACCAGCGAAGCGTTGCCGCGCAAAGGCGAGGATGCGACTGGCGTCCTGCCGTTCGATGTAACCAAAGCCTCTGATATCGCCGCCGCTTTCGCCATGTCCCGACAGATCGAACAGCACGATCGAGTAGCCGCTTTCGAAAAGCAGGTTCGCTCTTGGAACCATGGCCAGCTTGTTTGAACCGCGTCCGTGTAACAGCACGATTGTTCCGCAACTGTCCTGCCGATCCGCCACCCAACCGGCAAGGTCGGGCGCGCCCTCCTGCTTCAGAACGCTGCGCTCCACCGGTAACCCCACAGGCAGCGTGAAGCTTTGCCGAGGCACGCGGGCCACCGCGCGGCTTCCTGCCTCCCAGCTGACAGCGCAGGCCAGGACGCAAACCGCCGCGAATAAAGCAACCACGACAGGACCTCTTCTCATCGATCGGTCACGTGCACTTCGCATCAGTTGAGCGGCAGCCGCCGGTAGCGGCTGGGATTATTCGGGTCGCTGAAATGGCCCATCGGCCCGTGTTCGGCGAAGTGGCCCGCCCAGCGCTTCATCGAAGCCGGATCGAGTTCGACGCCCAGGCCATGCCCCTCCGGCACGCGCACCGTATTGCCGGTCTGCCGGAATGGGCCGTCCTTGATGACATCGCCGATCTGCCAGCGAAACAGCGACTGCGATGCTTCGGTGATCCACGGTGTCGCCGCCACGACGTGCAAATAAGCCGATGTCATGATGCCGAGATCGTTCGAATAGCACCAGAACCCCTTGCCCATCGCCTCACAGGCGGCGATGAATTTCAGAGTTTTCGACAATCCGCCGAGTGCTGCGAAATTGCAGACGAAGTAATCCGGCGCACCGAGCGCGACTGCCCGCCTGAGATCCGGGATGTGCGTGGAGAACGGAATGCGCGAATGCTGGCGCAGCGCCGCCATCTCCTCGAAGGTCGCGACCGGATCCTCGTAATTGCGGATGTTGAACGGCTCGATCTCGCGCAGTACCCAGCGCGCTGTGGTTAGCGACCACTGCATGTTGGAATCGAGTTTGATCTGCGCCTTGTCGCCAAGCGCCTCGCGCAGCATGCGCACTGTCCTGATCTCGAGCTCGGGATCGCCCATGATCAGCTTGCCCTCGAAGATCGTCGAGCCGTGCTGTTCTCGCATGCCGAGACAGTAGTCGACGATCGCTTCGGCGGTCATCTCGCCGCCGGCTCCGCCTTGAGCGGGGCGAAAGGCGAAATATTCCGAAAACGGAATGTCCTTGCGCACCGCGCCGCCGAGCAGCTTATAGAGCGGCATACCGAAGACCTTGCCTCTTATATCCCACAGCGCCAGGTCGACGGCGCCGAACGCCACCGTGGCTGCGTTCTCGCCGGTGTTGGCGGTGATCTGCCAGGGCGGCACACTGCGCGCCTCGCAGTCGGCGATGTCGAGCGGATCGGCGCCAATCAGCGCCGGCGCGATCTCGGCCTTGATCACCTCGCCGAAATGCCACCATGGCGCCTCGCCCAGTCCGACCACGCCTTCGTCCGTCTCGACCTCGATGATCGATTTCGAGGCGCCGCCGTAGAGACCAGCCGTCCACCAGAACGGAGCATCGAGCGGGACGTTGACGTGGGTGACGCGGATGTTGGTGATCTTCATCGGTTCCGTTCTCACTCACACTGGTATTGGCTTAGCGCCCATTCGCCGGTCACCGAGAGAAGGTCCGATATCTTCCAGTCGCCATCGACTTTCCTGAATTTCCACTCCAGCCGGTGCGGGTTGCCGGCGACGACGAAGGCGACGACGACCTTGGCCTCGTCGCCCTTGATCGCTTCGATGGTCTTCAGGCTTTTGTCGATCTCCGCCTTGTCGTATTCGGAATTGTCGAGCGCCATGTTGGGATCGAGGCATTCGCCCTGCCCCGACTTCCGCAGCGCGTCGCTCTTGTCGAGCACCGACTTTGCCGGGTCGGTGAAATGGCCCCGCTGAGCCGGATCGACCTCGAGCCCGGCATGCTCGTAGAACGGCTTCACCACCGCGGTCGGCGAGCCCGGCTGCACGGGTGTGGCCGGCGCGTTTTCTGGCGGCGGCAACACTGCCGGCGGAGGTGCCGCACTGTCGGCCGGAGCGTTTGCGGGCGGCGCGCCGAACAGGCCCTGAGCGGCGGCGCTGCTCAATCCGGTCAGCAGGCACGCAGTCGCCAAAAGCCAGGAATGGCAGCGGAGCACGGCATCACTCCGGCGACTGCCCGGCCAGGCATTCGAGCGCACTCAGCGTCCAGCCGCTGGTCTTCGAGGTGATGTCGGCGACCTTCCACTGGCCGTGGATCTTCTTCAACGACCAGACCATTTCGCGTTTGGAATCATCCCCTTCCGGAAAAAGGTTGAAGGTCGCCGTCACCTCGGCGCTGTCGCCATCCAGCGTTTCGGCCAGCGTCAGCGTCTTGGCCACGGTCTTTTCGTCATAGTCCTGCGCATCGAGACCAGGGGCGAAGTCGATGCAGGGAACTTCATCCGGATGGTTCTTTGCCGCATTGTCGTTCAGTTCGAACAGTTTCGTCACTGGCGCGGTGAAGCGGTCGCGATATTGTGCATCGGCCTCGAATTTGACCGACGGGACATAGAAGAACTTCACGGCGTTGGCAGCGGGGCCGGCAAACGCGGCCGCCGGCAAGGCCATCGAAAGCGCGGCAACAAAAAGTGGCAGTTTCATGCGTGTCCCCGATTGTTCACTGACGGAAGCTATCAGTACCACGCATCTTGCCCGTCGGCTTTCTTGCGGTCCATGAAATCCTGCAACGCGTCCTTTGCTGGCAACTCAGGCGTTCAGCCAGACGTTCTGGAGATCCATCTCGAAGGTTTGGTGGACACCGTAGTTCTTCACCTTCTCGTTCATGTGGCTGAACAGCTTCTGCCAAAACGGCTGAATGATGACGCCCGAATCCTGCAGGATCTGCTCGATGTCCTTCATGACCTCGCGGCGCTTCTCGACGTCGATGAGCGAGAGAGCCTGCTTGAGCTTGGCGTCAAAATCAGGGTTCGAGTAGCCGGTTTCGTTCCAGGCCTCGCCGGTGCGATAGCCGAGCGCCAACACCTGGACGCCAAGCGGGCGCATGTACCAGATGGTCATGGAATAAGGATATTTCGTCCAGTCGTTCCAGAAGGTCGAACCCGGCAGCACCGTGCGTTTCACTTTGATCCCGGCATCGCGCAACTGGCCGGCAATCGCGTCGCCGGTGTTCTTTTGCCAATCGTCCTCGACGGTGATCAGTTCATGCTCGAAGTCGGCCCGCCCGGCCTCCGCCATCAGCTTCTTGGCGCCCGCGGCGTCGCGTGTCTTCTTGGGCAGCGCGTAGTATTCCGGATGAATCGGGCTGACGTGGTGATTTTCACCCACGGTGCCTCGCCCGGCATAGCCAAGTTCGAGCACCGCATTGTTGTCGACGGCCATCTGGAGGGCGTTGCGGACCCGCTTGTCATCGTAGGGTTTGTGCGTGATGTTGGTGCGGGCAACGAGCGTGGTCGCTGTCGCGACCTCCGATTTCACCAGCCCCATCTTGTCGAGGATGTCAATGAAGTCGGCAGGCGTCTCGAAGTTGAGATCGATTTCGCCGGAGTCGAATGCATTTATCGAGGCGTTGAAATCGGTTCCGTAGTCGATGAATTCGACGCCGTCGAGAAGCGCTTCACCACCCCACCATTTGCCAGTCTCACGACGTTTGACGACCGCTTTCTGGCCGACCGCATAAGACACCAGTTCGAACGGCCCGGTGCCAATCGGCTTCTCGATCGGATTGGCGCCGTCGGCGTCGAAGTTGCGATGGACCACCAGCGCCGGATAGTCGGTGAAGTTCGGGATCAGCGAGATGTCCGGTTCGTTCAGCTTCAGCTTCACCGTGTTGTCGTCGACCTTGGTGATCGCTCCTTCCCTGGCCTTGCCGGTCTTTGCATCAATCAGCGCACCGACGCGCGCGGCCATCGAATTGCCGGCGGCAGCCTTCTCGCACCAGCGCGTCAGATTGTAGACCACATCTTCGGCACTAAAAGCATCGCCGTTGTTCCAGGCGATGCCCTTGCGAACATGCAGCACATATTCGGTGGCGTCGTCGTTGACCTCCCAACTTTCGAGCAGAACCGGCTCGAAAGTGAACTGGCGGGTGTAGCGGACAAGCGGCTCCAGCCAGCAGCGTGAAATGTTCGCGAGTTCCACCCAGTCGTAGGTGCGCGGATCCTTTTGTGCCTTCACCGACATCGAAACGTGGAGCGTGCCGCCTTTCTTCGGCTCTTCAGCCAAAGCCCGCTGCGGGACGGCAAGGCCGATCATGCCGTAGGCAAAGGCCGTCGATGCGCCGAAGGCGCTTGCCAGCGCCAGAAACTCGCGCCGGTCGACACGACCTGCACGAGCCTCGCTGGCCATCGCTTCGATGGCGCTCGGTACGCGATCACCGTTGCTTCTGAAGAGTGTCATTTTTTCCTCCGTTATGGTTCCCATCGGGTCTTCGCCCGTTATCAACTAACGCTGTCCGGCAGTTTCTCCTCGCGCCGCGCAATCAAATCTTTGAGACCATCGGCGATGCCCTCGTCGAGCTTCGGCTCCTCGTAATCGGCGAGCATGTTGCGCGCTTTCTCGCGGCCGCGGGTGTCGTGGTCCTTTGCTCCTTCCGCCTTCCACTGTTCGAACGAATTGAAGTCCATGATGCTCGGTATGAAGAAGGCGGACTCGAAATGTTCGAGCGTGTGCTGGGTGCCGAGGAAATGGCCCTGCGGTCCGACCTCGCGGATAGCCGCCATAGCCTCCTTGAAATCGTCGAATGGCAACCCGCCAGCATATTTGTACCAGCCGACAAGCTGCTCGCAGTCGGTGGCAAATTTCGAATAGCCGCAGGTCAGGCCGGCCTCGAGCCAACCGGCGGAGTGCCAGATGTAGTTGGCGCCGGCAAGGATGGCGGCATGCATCAGCATGTTCGCCTCGTAGCCCGCCTGGGCGTCGTTCAGCTTCGAGCCGACATGGAAACCGGACGTGCGCCACGGCAGCCGATACTTCCGCGCCAGCGCGCCCATGAGATACATCATCTGGGCCGCCTCCGGCGTGCCGCCCATGGGAGCGCCGGTCTTCATGTCGACCGTCACCATGAACTGTCCGTAGATCTGCGGCGAACCCGGACGCAACAGCTGTGTGAACGCGACGCCCGCCAGCGCTTCGGCGTTGACCTGCGCGACCGCACCGACGGCAGAGGCCGAAGTCGAGGCGCCGCAAAGGGCGAAGGGCGCGAGAATCAGCGGCTGGTTGTGGCGCGCATAGACTTTCATCGCGTCCAGCATGGTGGCATCCCAGACCAGCGGCGAATTGCAGTTGGTGATCGCCACCAGGACCGGGTTGTCGCGGACATAGTCCTTGCCGAACACGATGCCCGCCATCGCCATCGTGTCTTCGGCTCGATCCCTGGACGTCACGATACCCATGAACGGCTTGTCGGAGTGCTTCAGCGCCGAATGGATGATGTGGAGGTGACGTTTCGGCACTGGAATTTCCATCGGCTCGCAGATGATCGAGCTCGACGAGTGCAGCGCCGGCGCCATGTAGGCGAGCTTGTGGAAATTGTTGAGGTCGGCGAGTGTGCCGTAGCGCCTGTTGTTGTCGAGGTCGCGCACGTATGGCGCCCCATACATCGGCACGAAGATGGAGTTGTTGCCACCCACACGTACGGAACGCTGGGGATTCCTCGCATTGAGCGTAAATTCCGACGGGACCTTCGAGATGAGCTCCATCAGCAGGGCGCGGTCGATGCGGACCCTTGTCTCCGAGACATCGGCGCCCGCCGCCTTCCACAGTGCGATCGCCTCGTCGTCGCGGAACTCGCATCCCACCTCTTCGAGGATCGAGAGCGATTCCTGGTGGATCAGCTCCACCGCCTCGTCCGGAACCATCTGATACACCGGAATCTTGCGGACCAGGGTCGGAAATGACGCAACGGGTGCGCCTCGCAGCGCCTTGCGCCCCAGGCGGCCACCCGCGCGACGATTGGTATGTTCGCTCACTTCAACGGCCGGTGCGTTCATGGAGGCTCCATCTTCCTGTCTCGACCAATCTAGCCAGACAAAATGCAGCTGTGACGCTGGAAAATCCTGATCTCTTGTATAAGGTCAGCTTATGCGAAGCTTGCGCCACCTGCTGCCGTCGGCGGGCAGCCTGATCGTTTTTGAGGCCGCCGGGCGGCTGTCGAGCTTTACCGCCGCCGGACGGGAGCTCGGCATGACGCAGGCTGCCGTCTCCTATGCGATCCGCGGGCTCGAAGAACAGCTCGGCGCCAAACTCTTCCAGCGCCGCCATCGGCAAGTCAGCCTTACAGAGGCCGGCGACCGCTTCCATGCCGACGTCTCGCTCGGCCTGTCGCACATCCGCAAGTCGGCGGAGGATCTGCGCCAGATCGCCGTCGGCGCGCATGTGACGCTCGCCGCCTCGACGGCCTTCGCCTCATTCTGGATGATGCCGCGCCTGCAGCAGTTTCGCGACGAATTACCGGGCATCGACCTGCGCATCCAGACCGCCGACCGCGATCTCGACATCATCGCCGAGGACATCCCGCTCGGCGTCCGCGGCGGCGAGCCCAGGGAATGGCCGGATTATCATTCGCTGCCGCTGGCCGATGAAGTGATATTCCCCGTTGCCGGCGCGAGTTATGTGGCCCGGTTCGGGCTGCCGGAGCGTGTCGCGGACCTTCAATCGCACCGCCTCATCCATCTCGAAGAGCCGTTTCGCGAGGCCGCGAGCTGGGACGAGTGGTTCGCCTCGGCCGGTGTCGACATCGCCGATGCCGGACGTGGCTTGCGCATCAACGACTATGCGCTGGTGATCCAGGCAGTCATGGAAGGGCAAGGCATCGCGCTCGGCTGGGGTCACCTCGCCGAGCGGCTGCTGGCATCAGGGCTGCTGGTGCGCGTCACCGGCCACGCGATGACGACCGGCAAGGGCTTTCATGTCATCTGGTCGAGGAACCGCGAGCTCAGCGACAACGCCCGCAAGGTGCGGGACTGGCTGGCAGCGCAGGCGTGATGCCGATAAATGCCCGGTCAAACCGTCACGACGATCTTGCCGAATTGTTCGTTCGCTTCTAGATAACGATGCGCCTCGACGATCTGGTCGAACGGAAAGGTTCTGGCGATTGCCGGCTTCAGCGAACCCGAGCTTAGTCCGTCAAGGATGAACGCCTTGGCGGCCTGCAGCCGGACCGGATCGCGCACGATCTCATGCATGAGATAACCGCGCAGCGTCAGTGTCTTCGCCAGCACTGCAGGTAGCGGAAAGGGTGTCCGGTCGAGGCTCAATCCGCCATATTCGATGAGAATGCCACCCGGTGCCATCGCTGCCGTCAGAGGCTCGAAAATCGGACCGCCGACGGCGTCGAACACCACGCGCACGCCGTCCGGGCCGGCGATTTGCTTCAGCCTGGCTTCCAGATCCTCCTCTGCCGAAGCGATGACGTGGGCCGCGCCGAACGCAACCAAAGCCCGCTTCTTGGCGGACGTCCGTGTGACCGCGATCGGGGTCGCGCCAATCAGGTTGGCAATCTGGGTCGCCGCAAGTCCGACGCTGCTCGATGCCGCGGTGATGACGACAACGTCCTCCCTGCCAAGTTTGGCAATGTCGATCAGCGCACCATAGGCCGTGAGATATTGCATCCACGCGGCGGCGGCCTCTTCCCAGCTCAGCGCCGGCGGGTGCTTGACGACGAGCTCGGCGGGGTATGTGGCAATCTCACCATAGGCAGGCCAGCGGACCATCGACAATGGCGGCACGATGCTGACGGCATCGCCCGGCGCAAAACCGCTCACGCCTTCGCCCACCATCTCGACGAGGCCAGCGGCCTCAAGCCCAAGACCGGAAGGCAACGGCGCAGTCTGGATATATCTGCCTGAACGGAGCAGCGCCTCGGCCCGGTTGAGACCCAACGCCTTGACACGGATCTGGACCTCGCCTCGCCCGGGCGCAGGCATGTCGACATTCTCGATGCGCAGAACCTCGGGACCACCAAGCTCATGAAAACGAACGACACGCGTCATCGGTCACAACTCCAAAATATTTGAACTGAATCACCTATGCCAGCGGCGATCAGGCGGATAAATAGCCGCTTGAGTAGATCAGCAGAAACTATAGGTTTTGAATATGGATCGCCTTACGAGCATGGCCGTGTTCGTCAAAGCCGTCGATCTGGGCTCGTTCGCGGCCGCGGCGGCCGCTCTCGATCTGTCCGGGCCGATGGTCGGCAAGCATGTCCGGTTTCTCGAGGAGCGCCTGAGCGTGCGCCTCATCAACCGGACCACGCGCCGCCAAAGCCTGACGGATTTCGGGCGCGCCTATTACGAACGCTGCCGGCTGGTGCTTGCCGAAGCGGAGGCCGCGGATGCACTCGCCGCCGACCAGCTTGCCGAACCGCGCGGAAAGCTGCGCGTGCTCATGCCGGTGCATTTCGGCCGGCGCTGCGTTGCCCCGATCCTGTTCGGGCTTGCGCAGCAATATCCGGCGCTGGAACTTGACCTGTCGTTCAGCGACGCCCTCGCCGACCTCGCCGAGGACGGCTGCGATCTTGCCATTAGAACGGGCGACCTGGAGGACCAGGCCGGGGTAATGGCGCGTCGCATCGCGCGCCAGCACATGGTCGTCTGCGCGTCGCCGTCCTATCTCGACCGCCACGGCCAGCCGCAGGAAATAGATGACCTGGGCCGCCATCACGCGATCATCTACCGCCGTTCCGGGCGCGCCGTTCAGCCGTGGCTGTTTCCGCGCAACGGCCAGCCCGCGATGGAGATCCGGCCCGTCAGCAGATTGCGGCTCGACGATCTCGATGCCATCGCCGATGCCGCGGCCGCCGGCATGGGGCTCGCCTGGCTGCCGTACTGGCTGGTTCGCCGGCGCATCCAGGCGGGCGCGCTTGTCCTGCTATTGGCGGAACAATCCCGGTTTCTCTACGACGTTCATGCCCTTTGGTTGCAGACGCCTCATCTGCCGATGAAAGTCCGCCTTGCCGTCGATGCACTGGCGGCAGCGCTGCCCAAGCTCATGAGTTGAAGGCACGCTCGCGGTCAGCTGCGCGGATTTCCTCGAGAACGACCCGACGATTGAACAATAATCTATATGGTAAGATTTCGAATATACAGGAGGTAAACCAGAACAACTGTTAGCGATATTGAAATAATTGTCCAAATAGTGAACAAAATTACTCTTGCAATACGACTCTTTCGACGCTGTATCCATCGAGCGAACTTTACCATTAAGTAATCTAGGATGACGTCCAAATGTCGCCTCCAACGGCCATTCGCTTCAGATTTTGGCCTTCGCCCGACTAAATCCACTAAGTCAATTGGGGGCCAAGCCCATTCACTTCAACAATATTCCTATCTCTACATCGTGGCGGGACAGCACCCCCCTCTGGCCTGCCGGCCATCTCCCCCGCAAGGGGGGAGATTGGCGGTTCATGCGTCCCGCCAACCTTTGAGACATTGGAGACTGGCGGAGGCCGAGGCGACATCCGATCTCCCCCCTTGCGGGGGAGATGGCCGGCAGGCCAGAGGGGGGTGGGACGGAGCGCAACGGAGCAGTCTCCCTGCCTTGCAACAATCAACGCTATTCTCCCCCTCCCGCATCGGCCACGAATCCGCCTATAGTGCTGCCATGCCCATCCGCCAGCTTTCCGAAACGATGATCAACCAGATCGCCGCCGGCGAAGTCATCGAGCGTCCGGCAAGCGTGGTCAAGGAACTGGTCGAGAACGCGCTCGATGCCGGCGCTACCAGAGTCGAGATCGTCACCGCCGGCGGCGGGCTGAACCTGATCCGCGTCAGCGATGACGGCTCGGGCATTCCGGAAAAGGAACTGGCGCTGGCGATCGCGCGCCATTGCACCTCCAAGCTCGCCGACGACATTCACGACATCCGCTCACTCGGCTTTCGCGGCGAGGCCTTGCCCTCGATCGGCTCGGTGGCGCGGCTGTCGATCCGCTCGCGCACCGCGTCCAGTGAAAACGCCGCCGAGATCGGCATCGACGGCGGCCGCGTCTCCGCCGTCAGGCCGGCGGCTGCCAATCGCGGCACCACGGTCGAGGTGCGCGACCTGTTCTTCGCCACGCCGGCGCGGCTCAAATTCATGAAGGGCGAGCGCGCCGAAAGCTCGGCCATCGGCGACGTGGTCAAGCGCATCGCCATCGCCTTCCCCGCCGTGCGCTTCACCCTGGCCGGCCCGGACCGCTCGACGCTGGAACTGCCGGCGACCGACGACAGCCCGGAAGGCCGGCTGCGCCGGGTGGCACAAGTGATGGGCGCCGACTTTCCGGACAATGCGATCGCCATCGACGCGATGCGGGACGGCGTGCATCTCGCCGGCCATGTCTCGGTCCCCTCTTTCACCCGCGCCAACGCGCTACAGCAATACGCCTATGTCAACGGCCGCCCGGTGCGTGACAAATTGATCGCCGGCGCCATTCGCGGCGCCTTCGCCGACGTGCTGCCGCGCGACCGCCATGCCGCCACCGTGCTGTTCCTGACGCTCGATCCGGCGATCGTCGACGTCAACGTCCACCCGGCCAAGGCAGACGTGCGCTTCCGCGACCCGGGGCTGGTGCGCGGGCTGATCGTCGGCGCCATCCGCGAAGCGCTGGCCAATGCCGGCATCCGCGCCGCCACCACGGGGGCAGCCGGCATGATGGCAGCGTTCCGGCCCGGCGCGGCATCCTATGCGCATGGCGGGCCGGCCAACGGCCATCGCAGCTACGAGGCCGCCTATCGGGCCTCAGGCTTTGCCGGGTTCGATCCGGCCCGTTCGCCGCAGCGGCCGCTCGATATGGGCGGCGGCTTTGGCGAGGACGAGCAGGCGGCGTTCGATGCCGGGCCGCCGCACAGTGCCGACGCGCGCGCCGGACAGGACCAGGCGGCAGAGACGCTGCTCGGCACGGCATTGGGCGCGGCGCGCGCACAAGTGCATGAGAACTACATCGTCGCCCAGACCAGGGATTCGCTCGTCATCGTCGACCAGCATGCGGCGCATGAGCGGCTGGTCTATGAGGCCTTGAAAAATGCGCTGCACTCACGCGCGGTGCCGTCACAGATGTTGCTGCTGCCCGAGATCGTCGATCTGTCAGAGGAAGACGCCGAACGGCTCGCCATACACTCCGAGACGCTGGCCCGCTTCGGCCTTGGCATCGAGCGCTTCGGCCCCGGTGCCGTCGCGGTGCGCGAGACGCCGTCGATGCTTGGTGAGACCAACGTCCAGCAGCTGGTGCGCGACCTCGCCGACGAGATCGCCGACAACGATACGGTCGACACGCTGAAAGGGCGGCTGGACAAAATAGCCGCGACCATGGCCTGCCACGGCTCGGTGCGCTCCGGCCGGCTGCTCAAGCCCGAAGAGATGAATGCGCTGCTACGCCAGATGGAGGCGACGCCGGGCTCCGGCACCTGCAACCACGGCCGCCCGACCTATATCGAGCTCAAGCTCGCGGATATTGAGAGGCTGTTTGGGAGGCGGTGAGAAGGTCGCTCGCGCTGGCGCTGTCTATAACTCGCTAGCAAGGCTGGTTCCACAGGCGGCTTTAATCATCGTCTGGGGGTTCGAACTTCTGACGGACAAACTTCCCCTCGATTCTCAAAAACGCACTTCCACAAGGCGCCTCTAAACAAGAGGTAATGAGCGGGTCGTAATTCGCAATTGTATTGACATCGTACAAGCCGGAATTGTTGGGGTCATTGATGTATTCGTCAGATTCATCGCCTGCAAAAAAGCACCATCCGCTATCAACCGGATGATCTGGCGTTTCGCGGTAAAGATAGCCTACTTGCGCGCCATCCACGGTGATGCGGTCGGTCGCAATACACCTGCCGTAACCAACTGCTATTGGGCGAAACGTCGAACCATCCCTGAAAAACGTCTTAGGCATTCAAAGCTCACTGGTGGCAACCGTACTTCTAGTTAAATCAGCCGCGTACGCCACCAGCAGTCAAGCACTAAAGCTCTCATCTCTTCAAATTCACCACGATGACGCCGCCCAGCGCCAGCGCGCCGCCGAAGATGCCGAGCAGCGTCGGCACCTCGCCCAGCCAGAAGAAGCCGATCAGCGTCGCCACCGGCGACACCAGATAGAGGAAGTTCGAGGCACGCGCCGCGGGCAGGCGGGAAAGTGCTGTTGCCCAGGCGGCATAGGCGATCAGGCTGGGCACGATGCCGAGAAAGATGACGGCGCCGAGCCCGGCGGTGTCGGCGACCGCCGCCTGTGCCAGACCGCTCGACAGGAACGGCGACAGGCAGAGCGCGCCAAGCACCATGTTCGAGCCCGAGATGGTCAGCGGGTGGTGGCGGGCAAACAGCGGCTTCTGGACGATGGTGTTGACGGCCGAGCACAGCGCCGAGCCGAGGACAAGCAGCGCACCATTGTTGAAATGCAGCCCTTGCCCCTCGCCCATGGCGATGATCCCGATACCGGCGAAGGACAGGAATGTGCCGGCCCAGGCGAGGCCCGAGAAGCGTTCGCCGAGCAGCGCCATGGCCATGATGGCGGTGAAGATCGGGCTGACATTGATGATGAAGCCCGCCGCACCGGCCGAAACGGTCAGCTCGCCGAAATTGAGCATCACCGTGTAGAGTGCGACGAAGACGGCACCACCGAAGATAAAGCGCCAGAGTTCATCGAGCCTGGGCAGTGCCGGCCGCTTGACCGCGAGGAAGATCGCCGCCGGAACCGCGGCGATGGCAAAGCGCAGCGCGCCAAGTTCCAGCGGCCCGAAAGCGGCAAGGCCGGCGCGGATCGCCGGAAAGGCGGAGGCCCAGCCGACCACCGTCAGCGCCACCGCGATGGCAGCCGTGGCATCCATGCGCTGTGTCGTATTCAACGTGCCGGTGTAAGCGCTCATCTGGGTGTCCTCGCGATCCAATGCCATGAAGTAGAGAAACGCTATTGCGGGTCGGTTGACAAACGAACAAATCAAGGATCACCTGTGACTATGGATCACAGCTTAGACCCGATGCTGCCGCTCGAAACGCTGCGCGCCTTCGACGCCGCGGCTCGGACCGGCAGCTTTTCGGCGGCGGCCGAGAAGCTCAACATCACCCACGGCGCCGTCAGCCGGCAGATCGCCAAGCTCGAGGGCTGGCTTGGGCTGAAAGTCTTCGATCGCGGCGCGCGCGGCGTCTCTCTGACCGTCGAAGGCAATCGCCTGCATCTGCGCACCACCGAAGCCTTTGCCCTGATCGCCAGCAATTCGGACCGTTGGGTCGAGCCGCGCGGCACGGCGGTGGTGCGGCTGACCTCGATCCCCTCGGTCAGCGGGCTGTGGCTGATGCCGCGCATAGCGGCGCTGGAGAACCACCCGTCCAAGCTGCGTATCGTGCTCGACGTCGACATCCGCCAGGGCGATCTTGCCGACGAGGGCATCGACCTGTCGATCCGCTGCGGGCGCGGTCGCATTCCGGGCCGGATCTCGGTGCAGCTTTTCGAAGAATATGTGTTCCCTGTCGCCTCGCCGGAATTGGCCAGAGAGATCGGTCGCGGAGATCCCGCCCGACTGCTCGAATTTCCGGTGATCAATGATTCCGACGCTTCGGCCTGGCGCGCCTGGTTTGCGGCGCAGGAGATGGACTATCGGCCGCGGCCGCACGACCGCCGTTTCGAGGACTACAACCTCGTGCTCGACGCCGCCGCGCACGGGCTCGGTATTGCGCTGGCACGTCCGCCGTTGACGGTGGACCAATTGAAATCGGGCCGCATCGTCGCCGTCGACGAGCGCAGTGCGCTAAGCCCGATATCTTACTGGCTCGACCGGCCGCTGGGGCGGCCGCGCGCAGCCGCCGCCGAACTCGCCCGGCGCATCGCCGTCCAGGCAGGGCTGCCAGCGGAGAAGATCGAGCAGTTTATCACGGCCGAGGAATGAGATGCCTAAGACGCGTCGCGTTCGACCGGCCTCATGCGACGTGCTTCAGGTTCTTGTGTTTATGCATGTCGCGCAAAACCGCCGCACACTTTTGCGCGACATGCATTGGCATTCGCTTTGCCGGCTTGTTTGAGCAGGTGTCACCAGAAACAGAACCAGGCAAGGCCAACCAAGCTTGACCTCGCCGCAATTTGTGGCGATGACATCGTCATGAATTTCGGCACCACCCCATGATGAACCGTTTCGAAGGACCCGGCGGCAAGGAAGCCCGCATCCGCTATCTCGATGGCGACTTCCAGGTGACCAGCCCCGGCGCCTTCGTGCGCTGCGCGGTGACCGGCGAGAGCATCCCGCTCGACGAGCTCAAATACTGGAGTGTCGCCAGGCAGGAACCCTATGTGAATGCCGCCGCCTCGCTGCGCCGCGAGATCGAAGCGCATCCGGAACTGCGCCGCCGACGCTAGTTCAGCGCAAATGGGAGTCGCCCCGTTGCGATCCTGCGCCCTCTGCCGCGGCGTCAGGCCGGCAACACCGAAACCTTAGAGGTTATCTTGAAATAAAAAACCCGCCTCGGGCTCGAGGGCGGGTCACCGGCGAATCATCACCATACTCAGATTAGTAGCATAGCTGCCGGCACAAAGCAAGAACAAAATACGCTCGACCGGCGGAAAGCTGCAAATTCCAGTCCTACATCGCCTCGGTGCTCAAGCTGCTGGTCAGCCCCTCAGCCTGCGCTGCCGCCAGGCATCCAGCGTCTCGTCGATAATGCGCTGCGGCACGTGGTCAAGCTCGAACACAGTGTCGATCTTCAGCACATCGAGCCCGTCGAGGAATTCCGGCGGTGCTGCGCCGTGACGCAGGCGGGCAGCGTCCTTGGCGGTGGTAATGAGGCCAAGTCCGGCTTTACGTGCTGTCGCCGCCAATTCGGCAAGCTCGTCCGCACTGTAGAAATGATGGTCAGGAAATGGTCGGGTCAGCGCAAGCTCGCCCCCGGCCTCGCTTACGGTGTCGAAAAACCTGTCGGGATGACCGATGCCGGCGAACGCCAGGAACCGCCTGCCGGCCAGCGTCACCTTGCTGCTCGGCGCGGTATGCGCCTCGAAGATCGGCCTGCCGGCGCGCGCTGCCTGGCGCACGACCGTATCGGCCGCGGTGCCCTCGCCCATCTTCAGCAAGGCGCTGGTGAAGACCAATTGGTCGACGATGTTTGCCCGCAGCGGTCCGCCAGGGATGACGCGGCCATTGCCGATGCCATGGCGCGCGTCGACGACGACCAGCGCATAGTCGATGTGGATGCGCGCGCTCTGAAAACCGTCATCCATGATCAGGAAATCGCAGCCGAGCTTCTCCAGCAGAAGCCTGGCGCCGGCGGCCCGGTTCGGCGTCACCGCGACCGGCGCGTGTCCGGCCAGAAGCAGCGGCTCATCGCCGACATGCTTGGCGGCGTCGTGGTGCGGATCGACGATATGCGGCTGCGCGAAGGAGCCGCCATGGCCGCGTGACAGGAAACCCGGATTGAGCTGCATGCGCCGGGCCTGCTCGGCCAATGCGATCGCCACCGGCGTCTTGCCGGTGCCGCCGACGGTGAAGTTGCCGACGCAGAGCACCGGCGCCTCTACCTTTTCGCGCGGCGCATGCCGCATGCGGCGACCGGCGACAAGCGCATAGATGGCGGAGAGCGGCGACAGCGCCGTGACCCGCCAGTCGGGCTCTTCCCACCAGAAGGGCGGCGCTTCCGAGGTCACGTCAGCGCCCGTTCGCGCCCTTCAGGCGCGACTTGACGACCAGCGGCTGGATATAGGGCTCGAGCGACCTGAGGGTATGTGCCAGCGCACCGCGCATCTCGTCGACCGTCGCCGCGCCCGCCGCCATCATCTCATGGCGGGCCGCCTCGTTGGTCAAAAGGAAATTGACGGCGCCGGCCAGCATATCGCGGTCGCGCACCAGCTTGGCGCCGCCGCTATCGAGCAGGCGCTGATAGGCCTCGCGAAAATTCTGGACATTGCGGCCGGCAAGCACCGCCGTCTCCAGCATGGCCGGTTCCAGCGGGTTCTGGCCGCCTTCGGAAGTCAGCGAACGGCCGACAAAGGCGATTTCCGTCAGTCTCAGATAAAGCCCCATCTCGCCGATCGTGTCGCCGAGCAGAATATCGGTGTCGGCAGTGATCCTGTCGCCCTTGCTGCGCTGCGCCAGCTTCAGGCCCATGCCGGAAATCTGGGCGGCCAGCTGCCCGGCGCGATCGGGATGGCGCGGCACGATGATCGTCAAAAGCCCGTGGTGGCGCTTGTGCAGCATGGCGTGAACTTCGGCGGCGACCGCCTCTTCGCCATCATGGGTCGAGATCGCCGCCCAGGTCGGGCGACCGCCGATCTGGCGTTTCAGCGCCGCCAGTGCTCGCTCGTCGGCCGGCGGCGGCGCGGTGTCGACCTTGAGATTGCCGGACACGGTGACCGGCCGGGCGCCGAGCGAAAGGAAGCGCTCGCCATCGAGATCCGATTGGGCAACGACATGGGCGAGATTCTCGAACAATGCTTCGGCAATGTTGGCGCGCTTCTTCCAGGATTTGAAAGAGCGGTCGGACAGCCTGCCATTGACCAGAACCTGCGGCACGCGGCGGGCGCCGAGTTCCAGGATGGTCATCGGCCAGATCTCCGATTCGGCGATGATCGCCAGGTCCGGCTGCCAATGGTCGAGGAAGCGGCTGACCGCCGGCTTGAGGTCGAGCGGCACATATTGGTGGATGATGCGGTCGCCCAGCCGTTCTTCGGCGACCTGCGCCGAGGTGACGGTGCCTGTGGTCAGCACGATGTTGACGCCGTAATCGAGAATGCTCTCGACCAGCGGCACGACGGCGATGGTCTCGCCGACGCTGGCTGCATGGATCCAGATCACCGGGCCTTCGGGGCGCTCGCGTCCGGCGACGCCGTAGCGTTCACGCCGGCGAATGCGGTCCTCCTTGCCTCTGGAAGTGCGCCAGGCGACGTAAGGTCCGACCAGCGGGTAGGCGGCGGCCCCGGCGAAACGGTATGCCGTCAGGAAGGCGCGCGCCCAGCGCATACTCATTTCGAACCGTCCACAAGCCGATAGGCCTCGGCGGTCGCGGCATTGAGCGAGGCCGTGACCTCCTGGCGCTTGCGTTCCATTTCCGCGGCGTCGGCGTTGGCCGGCACGAAGACGGGCGTGCCGACGACAATCGAGGAGCGGCCGAAGGGCAGGTTGATCGTCGTCTTGTCCCAGCTGCCCTCGATCACCTTGCGGCGGCTGGTGGCTATCGCGGCAGGCAGGATCGGCCGGCCGGACAGCCGCGCCAGGAGGACGACACCCAGCCCCGCATCGCGTGGCGTTCCGTGGGGAATATCAGCTATCATGGCGACATTCTTGCCGGTGGCGAGCGACTTTTTGAGGGCGATGAGCGCCTTGGCCCCGCCCTTGTCGAGATGCCTTGCGCTTTGGCGCCCGCCAGAGCCGCGCACCGCCTCGATGCCGAATTTCTCGACCATCAGCGCGTTGAGCTCGGCATCGGCGCTGCGCGACACCATGGCAACCAGCGGCCGTCCCTTGGGATAATAGGCCGGGGTCAGCAAATGCTGGCCGTGCCAGAGGGCGATGATGCCAGGCTCGAGCTGCGCATAGGCGCCGCCGGAAAACTTGGCCGATCCGTCGACCATGCGGTTGGTCAAGCGGACAAGGCGGACGAAATACGCAAACAGCGCGGCAAGCGCATTCTTGACGAATCGCGACTGCGCCAGCGGTTCGCGGATCTTGCGCCAGAACGTCTTCGGCTTGCGACGTCTGACCGCCGACCGCGGGGCTGAACGCTTGACCGCTTCATGGTTCATCGATGTCAACCGACAGCCTTGTTTTCGGGGTCGAGCAGGCGGTGCAGGTGAACGACGAAATAGCGCATATGGGCATTGTCGACACTAGCTTGCGCCTTGGCCTTCCAGACGGCGTGCGCCGATTGGTAGTCCGGATAAATGCCGACGATGTCGAGCGCGTCGAGATCGCGGAATTCGGTGCCGCCCAGCTTCTTGAGTTCGCCGCCGAACACCAGGTGCAAAAGCTGTTTCTTTCCGTCTTCAGCGGCCATGTCGATCCTTCACATATCGTGAGTTTGGGACAGGTCTAGACCAAAGCCGCCGACTTTGGAACTATTGATAGCGCTCAATTGTCCAGCCCGGCGATGACGCCCGCGAGCACGGCGAGGAGTTCGCCGCTGCCGGCGGCGAGCGGTCCGTGACGGATCACTTCGCCGGCATAGAGCGGCGCGCGGCCGTGCCGATCGAGCACGGCGCCGCCTGCCTCGCGCAGGATGAGATCGGCCGCAGCGATGTCCCAGTCATGCGCGTTGGCCTTGACGAAGGTGGCATCGAGCTGGCCGCCGGCGATCATCGCCAGCCGGTAGGCGAGCGAAGGAATATAGGGCACCCGCTTCAGCCGTTTGTGCCATTTCGCCGGCAGCAGGTCGATCATCGGCTTCGGTCCGGCGATTTCGGCCGTTTCCGACGGCGGACGCACGCTGATGCGCTTGCCATTCAGGAACGCGCCCTCGCCGGGCAGCGCCCAATAGATCTCGCCCTTCGCCGGACAGTCGAGCACGCCGGCAAGCGTGCGGCCGTTCTCGACCACCGCTACGCTGACGCACCATGTGGGCAAGCCCTCGAGGAAGCCGCGCGTGCCGTCGATCGGATCGACGACGAAGGTGCGGCGCGCGATAAGCCTTACCGGGTCGTCGACGGTTTCCTCCGACAGCCAGCCGTAGTCCGGCCGGGCCGCCAGCAAGGTTTCGCGCAGATATTTGTCGGCGGCGTGATCGGCTTCGCTGACCGGCGAGGTGCCGCCCTTCATCCACACCTGCGGATTGTTGTTGAAGTACTGCATGGCGATGAGCCCTGCCTCGCGGGCAGCGTCGAGCAGCAGCTGCAGGTCTTCAGTAGCGCCGGCCGAGACGGCCGGATCAAGCTCCGGCAAGGGTCATTCCTTCGATCAAAAGCGTGGGCGCGGCAGTGCCGAAATTGCGGTCGAGATCGCTCGCCGGAACCATGTTGAGGAACATGGTTTTCAAATTGGAGGCGATGGTCACCTCGGCGACGGGATAGGCCAGCTCGCCGTTATCGATCCAGAAGCCGGAAGCGCCGCGGCTATATTCGCCCGTCACCATGTCGACGCCCTGGCCGAACACTTCGGTGACGTAGAAGCCGGTCTTGAGCGACTTGATCAGCTCTTCCGGCGTCCGTTCGCCAGGCTCGATTGCAAGATTGGTCGATGACGGCGAGACGGACGAGCCATTGCGCGAGCCGCGCCCATTGGTGACGAGGCCGAGTTCCCGCGCCGCGGAAGTCGACAGGAACCAGTGGTTGAGCACGCCCTTGTCGACCATGAACAGTTTTTCGCCCTCGACGCCTTCGCCGTCGAACGGGCGCGAGGCCTGGCCGCGGCGCCGGAGCGGCTCGTCGGTGACGGTAATTGCGGCCGAAGCCACCTTCTTGCCCATCATGTCGCGCAGAAAGCTGGTCTTGCGCGCCACTGCGGCGCCATTGATGGCACCAGCGAGATGGCCGGCAATGCCGCGCGCCACGCGCGGATCGAACACCACGTCGACCGGCCCGGTCGCCGCCTTGCGCGCGCCAATACGGCGTACGGCGCGCTCGCCGGCCTTGCGGCCGATGTCTTCCGGCGCGTCGAGATCGGAAAAATGCTGGCGCGAGGAGAATTCGTAATCGCGCTCCATGCCGGTGCCCTCGCCGGCGATCACGCTGGTCGAACGCGAAAAGCGCGACGCGACATAATGGCCGACAAAGCCATGCGAAGTGGCGAGCACAAGGCCGCCCAGCCCGGCACTGGCGCTACTGCCGGCCGAATTGGTGACGCCCTTGACGGCAAGCGCCGCCGCCTCGGCGGCAAGGGCTGCTTCCTTCAACTGGTGGGCCGATACCTGAGTGGCGTCGAACAGATCGAGGTCGCGCGGCGTCTTGACCAGCAAGGCCGGATCGGCCAGACCCTGATAGGGATCTTCGGGCGACACTTTGGCCATGGCGACGGCACGCTCGGCCAGCATATTGGGGTCGGATGCCGCCGTTGCCGAGACGCTCGCTACCCGCTTGCCGACGAAGACACGCAGCGAGACGTCTTCGCTCTCGGACGCCTCTGTGCCTTCGACCTTGCCGAGCCGCACCGACACGCCGGTCGAACGGCCGCGCACCGCAACCGCATCGGCGGCATCGGCGCCGGCCCGTTTGGCAGCCTCGACCAGGGCTGCGACGCGATCGGTCAGTTTCGCTGCGTCGAGCGTATCGGTCATGCGCATGATCCTGTTATTTCCGGCCGGCTGAAGGGCAGCCGTTGCTGCACCATCTATTGTCCCGGTGCGGCTTCTGCAATGGGAGAAGCGGACAATCAGGGGGCATCCAGCCCAGGTCGGCGCGACTCCTGATCGCAACCCGACGGCGAAATGTTCGATCGATCAGGCGCGGAAGCGATCAGCCGAAAACGCCGCGAGACGCGCTGGATCGCCGCGTCCAGCGATCAGTTCGGCGACCAGGCGCGCGGCGATCGGCGCGAGTGTCAGGCCGAGATGACCATGACCGAAGGCATGGATCACCTGGAGCTGCCGCGCGACGGACCGATGACCGGCCGGGAATCGGTGACATTCATCGAGTCCGGGAAGTACAGACCGCTGGCCCCGGTCGCGGGCAGGCCGGGCTCCAGCGCGGCCACCGCTTCCGCCATCACAACCTCTTGATGGACGCCAAACCCGGCGCGCAGTGCCCTGCCCCCAGCGGCCTTGGCGAAATCGCTCTCGCGACGATACAAGTAGAGACAGCCGTGGAGCGCGGCAAGTCTGCCAGGTCAGCGTCCGCCATCACCTCCTCCCAGGCCGTCAGGGCCTCGGCCAGCAGACCGGCGAGCGCCAGCGCATTGGCGCGGGTGGCCGCCGGAAGCGATTGCCGCACGAATTGGAGGCATTGAAAGAGTGCCGCCGGAGCAGGCGATCTTCCTGCAGGTGTTCATGCCCACATTCTTCGTCGCCGCGGTGGAGACGCTGGCCACGCTGATACTGGGCTTCCCCCTCGCCTGCCTCATCGCCTCCGTGCCCAAGGGCCTCGCATGGTGATCCTGTTTCTCCTCGTGCCGATCCTCGTTCCGGTCCCCTTGTCGTTCAACAGCGGCGCCTTCTTCATCTTTCCGCTGGAGGGGATTTCGACGCGCTGGTACGCGGTCGTGCTCGGCACCCAACGCTGGCAATCGGCGATCGGGAACAGCCTGATCGTTGCGTTCGGGACGACGCTGATCGCAACGACACTCGGCACGTTTGCAGCGATTGCGCTTTCCGACGAAAAGTTTCCCGGCCGCCGCATCGTCATGCCGCTGCTGCTGTCGCCCCTGATCGTGCCGGTGGTGATCACCGCCGTTGGCTCATAGCATGTGCGGCAGTCAGCCTGTAGAGTTGGGATCGGCTGGATCCACCCACGGGCGGCCCAACCGTGTCACCATCGCCGCGTACCCGACGGCACCTGCCGCCCAAAGGAAGATGCCAAGCTCTTTGACAGCGTCTTCCGCGATGTCGACCGCCGAACTCGGGCTAGGAAACAGCTCTCCCAGCTGGTCGATCGCTGCTGACATCGCGAGTAGGAAGCCTGCGGCCACAAATACGATCGAGCCGTCGAATGTCTTCCGTCGCAGCCGAAAGAACCAGAACAACCCGGCGACGGCGTAGGCAATCATCGTAACAATCTCTGGTATCGCGACAAACGGCAGCACGTCCTCATGGATCAACAACAGGTCATCGAGGCCCATGACCAAGGTAAGGCCGCCGAGAAACGTGCAATCCCATCGGTGCGTGAGCAGACCGGCAAACAGGGTCGCCGCGCCGGTGCCGATCCACAGTGAAGCACCTAGGGACGAAATCCACCCCGTATAGAAGCCGACATCCGCGGCTGCAGATGGATCTCGATAGAAGATTGTAGCGTCCAGACCAAGAGTTTGCGCGACGAACAGCGCGGCCAAGAGCATCACAACATTAATCGCCACGGCCGCAAGTATGACCAGGCGCCAGGACATTGTCCATTCGCTGCTATGTTTTGCGTTCAGCGCGTTTTTGTCTGGCATTGTGCCGAAGGCCATTCTGAGTACGACGGCCGATAGCTCCGCGGCGCCGAGAACCCCGCCAGCACTATGCCGGCCCACCATGATCGTGGCAACACACGGAACGGTTGCAGCGTCTCGCACATGACGAGGTCGTCGCGGTGCAGTTCCTGGCCAGCGCCAACCAACGCACCATGCCGCTCGAAATGTTCATCGGCTTGCGCGAAAAGCTCTCCCCGGCAATAGCGCCGCCGCCACGCTGATGATGGGGCTGTCGATAATCCTCCTGGTCGTCGCCAATCTTCTGGCTCGACGGAGCCGGCGGCGGCCTGGACCGACCATCTGATCCTGGCTTTCAAGCCGGGCGAGATCGGCTTGTCCAACCTTCCTCAGGGACCAGCCACCGGCGTCCAGATCACGTCGTCGATCCTGAGCGCGCCGGTGGCGAGCATCACCAGCCGGTCGAAGCCGAGCGCCGCGCCGCTCGCCTGCGGCATGATGGCGAGCGCGGCGAGGAAATCCTCGTCGATCGGGTAGCGTTCGCCATAGACGCGCTGCTTCTCATCCATTTCGGCGGCAAAGCGTCGGCGCTGCTCGGCCGGATCGGTCAATTCGCCAAAGGCGTTGGCGAGTTCGATGCCGCAGCAATAGAGCTCGAAACGCTCGGCGGTGCGTGGATCGTCGGCGCTCGGCCGGGCCAATGCCGCCTCCGAGATCGGATATCCGAAAAGAATGGTAGCGCGCCCCTGCCCCAGCGCTGGCTCGATTTTTTCGACCATCACCCGGCTGAACAGGTCGGCCCAATTATCGTCGGGCGCGGTCCGCAATCCGGCCTGGACCAGGGCGGCATGCAACCCCGCGCGGTCGGTGTTGCCATCGGCCGCAACCGTCGCCAGCAGATCGATGCCGGCATGGCGCATGAAGGCTTCGGCGACGCTCAACCGTTCCGGCCCGGCGAACGGATCGGCCTCACGGCCGCGGAAGCTAAAACGCTTCGCTGCGGCCCGTTCGGCCGCCAGCGCTACGAGCTCGGCGCAATCGCGCATCAGGCTCTCATAGGTCTCGCCGACGCGGTACCATTCGAGCATGGTGAACTCAGGATGGTGCAAGGGGCCGCGCTCGCGGTTGCGCCAGACAGCCCCGAGGCTGAAGATGCGCTCTTCGCCGGCGGCAAGCAGCTTCTTGCAGGCGAATTCCGGCGACGTGTGGAGGTAGAGCGGCTGGCGCTGCCCGTCCGGCCCGATCGCCTCGGTGGCAAAGGCCGACAGGTGCGCTTCATTGCCGGGCGAGACCTGCAGGGCCGATGTCTCCACCTCGACGAAGTCGCGGCGGGCGAACCAGTCGCGCATCCCGGTGGCAATGGCATTGCGCAGGATCAGCCGCGGCCGGCGGTCGGCGTGGACATGCGGCGTCCACCACGGCGAGGCGGCGGTCATCGGCTTCAGGGGAATTGCACAGAGGGCTGGCGATTGCGGCCAAGATGCGCTAGGCCGCACGCAACGGCCTCTCCAGCCGATTTGCGCCAACAAATTTTATCAGGATGGAAACCCGTGAAGGTCATCGCCAGCTCCTTACGCAAAGGCAACGTCGTCGAAAAGGACGGCAAGCTTTATGTGATCCTCTTTGCCGAAAACATTCATCCTGGCAAGGGTACGCCGGTCACCCAGCTCGACATGCGGCGTATCTCCGACGGGGTAAAGGTTTCCGAGCGTTACCGCACCACAGAGCAGGTCGAGCGCGCCTATGTCGAGGAGCGCGAGCACACGTTCCTCTACCGTGACGGCGAAGGCTTTCACTTCATGAATCCGGAGACTTACGACCAGGTCGCGGTGCCGGAAAGCGTGGTCGGCGACATGGCGCCCTATCTGGTGGAAGGCATGCCGGTGCAGATCTCGCAATACAACAACATCGCCATCTCGCTGGTACTGCCGCAGCGCGCCACTTTCGAGGTGGTCGAGACCGAGCCGGTGACCAAGGGCCAGACGGCGTCCTCGTCCTACAAGCCGGCAACGCTGTCCAACGGCGTGCGTACCCTGGTGCCGCCACACATCAGCGCTGGCACCCGCGTGGTGGTGATGACCGCCGATGGCGCCTATGTCGAGCGCGCGAAGGATTGAGGCGCGAGGCCTGAAACGCCTCGCCGAACGCGTCGAGGCTGCCGGTCATCGTCAACCGCTTTGTGGCAGGGGCTTTCGAGCATTGGGACGCTTTACGCGGACCGAAGCGTCAACGCCCTGCCAGTTCTTTCCTATTGCACGACGCCAGCGGGCAATCTCTGAGCCTCGAGCAACGCCGACCGTCCCTTTCGCCAGGTGCCAGGTGGAATGCCGACGAACTTTTTGAAGGCGCGATTGAAGGCGGCTTCCGACTCGTAGCCGACCTCGGCACCCGCTTGCGCGATGCTCATTTCAGGGCGTTCGAGCAAGCGTCCTGCCAGTTGTAGACGCCAGCGAGCAAGATAGTGCATGGGCGAAACCCCGACATAGTGGGTAAAGCGGCTCGCAAACGCCGTGCGCGAGAGCCCTACTTCGCGGGCGAGCCGGTCCAATGTCCATTCCTCCCCGGGGCGAGCGTGGATGAGCCGGAGCGCCTCGCCGACATGTGGATCCCGTAGGCCTGACAGCCAGCCGCGCGAATCGTCGGGCAGGGTCTCGAGATGGCGGCGGATGATCTCGACAAACATCAGCTCGCTCAGCTTGGCGAGTATCGTCTCACAGCCCGCCCGCCCACTGCCACCTTCTGCCAGCGCCAGCCGAAAAAGGTCGATAACCCAGCTGCTTCCATCGGCGGGCTTGCGGGCGCACAGGATGGCCGGCAATGCGGCCAGGAGAGGATTGAAGGGACGTGCATCGCAGCCAAGATACCCGCAAATGAACCGGGTCCGCTCGTCTCCCCCGCCACCATGGATCACCGCAAACGGCAGGCTCTCGTCTATCGGCCGATAATACATCGCCATATTGGGTTCGCCCCGCGCCCCCGGCGAGGAGCTCAACACGTTCGGAACACCACCGGGGAAGACAACGACATCACCGGCGTTCACGAGCACCGGGGGCACCGAATCGTCTCCCAGCGCGGCCCAGCACGAGCCCGACATCACGGCATGAAAAGAAATGATGTGCTCTGCCTCCGGCATGATGGCGGCGGCAATGTCGGCCGTGCCCGGCGACTCGCCAACCCAGGGAGAGCTGGCGTCAACGTCGAAATAGATCGCACCGGTGAGGCGAACGGCTCGGAGCACATCGGAAAGGACATCCATGCACTACACCTCCGGAAACGATCGGCTACTCCCTTTGACAACGAGTTTTTCCGCCAGGCATCTCGAACTATCCGGCAATATGGCCGCCCGAGCAACTATCCATCCGGTCTAATCCTACTCTGAACGATCGGGCAACAGAAATGGACGATGTGACATTTGCGGGAACAGCGGACGGGATTAGCGTTTCATCGGCCGGCCGACAGGTCCAATAACAGGGAGGAATGTCATGAACGATGAAGACATCACCAAATTCGCAGCAAGCCTGCGAGGCGAAGTCATCCGCGCCGGCGACGCCCGCTATGACGAGGCCCGCAAGCTCTACAACGGCATGATCGACAAGCGGCCGCTGATCATCGCCCGCTGTGTCGACGTCGCCGACGTAATCACAGCGGTGAATTTCGGCCGCGACAACAATTTGCTGGTTGCGGTACGTGGCGGCGGCCATAATGGACCAGGATTGGGGAGCTGCGACGACGGTCTGGTGATCGACCTGTCGGCGATGAACGGCGTGCGCGTCGATCCGGATGCCCGCACGGCGCGGGTAGGCCCGGGCTGCACTCAGGGCGACCTCGACCATGCCACCCATGCCTTTGGCCTGGCCGTACCGGCGGGCATCATCTCGACCACCGGGGTCGCCGGACTGACGCTGAGCGGCGGCCATGGCTATCTGACGCGCAAATATGGCCTGACCATCGATAATCTGGTCGAGGCCGATGTCGTGCTTGCCGACGGAAGCTTCGTCACCGCCAGCAAGGAACGGAACCCCAACCTGTTCTGGGCGCTTCGCGGCGGCGGCGGCAATTTCGGCATCGTTACCAGCTTTGTGTTCAGGCTCCACCGGGTCAGCATGGTCTTTGCGGGGCCGATCGCATGGGATCAGCGCCACGCCCGCACCATCATGCAGCATTATCGCGAGTTCCTGCCGAACGCGCCCGAAGAACTCGGGATCTTCCTCGGGCTCAAGACCGTCCTGTCGAGCGCACCCTTCCCGGAAGAGTTTTGGGGACAGCGGATGTGTCTGCTGATGTGCTGCTACAACGGCCCGGAGGAAAAGGGCAGAGAGGCGCTGGCCCCGCTGCTCGATGCGCTGCCCGCGCCCTGGTTCAACTGGATGGGAACGATGCCCTATCCCGCGGTGCAGAGCATGTTCGATGGGCTCTACCCGAAGGGAATGCAGTGGTACTGGCGCGGCGATTTCGTCAAGACGCTGTCCGACGAGGCGATCGACGCCCATCTCGAGCAGGCGGCGAAGACGCCGAGCGAGCTATCGCTCATGCATCTCTACCCGATCGATGGTGCGGTCCATCGCGTCGGCAAAGACGAGACACCCTGGAATTACCGTGATGCGACCTGGTCGATGGTCATCGCCGGGATCGATCCGGACCCACAGAAAGCGGGCCCGGTGACGCGCTGGACCAAGGCCTACTGGGAGGCCGTGCATCCATTCGATCTGGGTGGCGCCTACCTGAACTTCATGATGGATGACGAGGGCGATGCAAGGCTCAAGGCGGCTTATGGCGACAACTATGAGCGCCTGGCTACGCTGAAGAAGAAATACGACCCGAACAACCTCTTCCGGGTGAACCAAAACATTCGACCGGCTGCTTGACGGCGGCGACCGGCCAGGCCGGCAAGTGTCGTACCGGCTGCGGGCCAGCTGAGGCTTGGCCGGTACGATAAGGCGGCCGGTTAGGGCGCTCGCTGGCCTGCCAGCGGGACACTCGGCCGCGCTCGCCGACCGTGTTCCATGAGCGATGTCCGGCATGCGTCAAAAGCGGTCGGCCCGCACCCTTAGGGTCACCCGTAGCCCCGCTTTAACCGACAAGTCCGGGAGAGTAGGCCTCGCGGTCAACGCGTTATGCCTCAACGACTGCTTCTCGCCAGCCCGATCGCGCCGGCAGCCACCGATAGTTTACGCCTCGATGTGGACGTCCGACCTCACGACGACATCCTCCAAGTGCTTATCGAGAACCGGTACTCCCTCCAGAACTAGATAAATTAGCAGTTTCTTAAGTGCCTTTGGAACTTTGTAGCTTTCGTTCCATTTTCAACCGCATGCGAGAGTCTGTGGTCCACGACCCTGGAATGACGGTGAACAGGTCACCGCCTCGCTACTCGCTGGTCCTGCCCGTATACAATGAAGAACAGGTGCTTCCTCGGCTGATCGAGCGGATCAGTTCGCTTATCGGCCGGCTGGACGGCGAAACGGAGGCCATCTTCGTCGATGACGGAAGCCTCGATGGAAGCGTCGAATACCTCCAAAAGGTGGTTGCCGCCGAGCCGCGCTTTCGGCTGATCGAATTTTCCCGCAATTTCGGTCACCAGGTGGCGATTACCGCCGGTATGGACGCCGCTGCGGGCGATGCCGTCATCGTCATGGATGCAGACCTGCAGGACCCGCCGGAAGTCGTTCTCGACCTGGTGGCAAAGTGGAAGGAAGGCTTCGAGATCGTCTATGCCCGCCGAGTCAAGCGCGAGGGCGAATCCTGGTTCAAGCGCTTTACGGCAAGTCTTTTTTATCGCCTGCTGGAGAAAATGACGTCGGTCGATATTCCGCGCGACGTCGGCGACTTCCGCCTGGTCGGCCGCAAGGCGCTGGAAACCTTCAAGCATATGCCCGAACATGACCGCTTCGTCAGGGGCATGTTCGGCTGGATGGGCTTCAAGCAGACGGCAGTGCCATTTGAGCGCCACGCCCGAACCCTGGGCCAGACCAAATACCCATTCTGGAAGATGATGCACCTTGCGGTTCACGGCATCGTTAGTTTCTCCGAGAAGCCGTTGCGCCTGGCCCTCTGGGGCGGATTGGCCATTTCCGCGCTTGCGGTGGTCTTTGGTGCCTACGCCATCTTTGCCTGGTTTTTTGAAACCGGCATCATTGCCGGCTGGACATCAACCGTGGTGATCGTGTCGCTCCTGTGCGGCATCAACCTTTTCATGACCGGCGTGGTCGGACTCTATGTCGGCAGCATCCACGCCGAGGTGAAACGCCGCCCGCTGTATGTGATCGATCGGCTCACCGGCTTCGACGAGGCGATGCGTGCCGTCTCTGGTGAGCGCCGCCGATCGTTTCACAAGCCCAGGAGTGGAGTCCCCGCCAATGGGCGAACTCTTCGACAGCTATAATTCCAACTATGGCGAGGCGGTCGAAGGGTCCATCCGGTTTTCCGGACTCAGGCACGACTTCTTCCTTGTCGCCAAGGCGGACCTGCTGCGGCGTCTGCTCGTCGAGCGAAAGCTTGGACAGGGTGGGGCGACCGTAAGGGCGCTGGATGTCGGCTGCGGCGTCGGTTCGCTCCACCCCTACCTCGAAGGTGCTTTCGACAGCCTGGATGGCTGCGACGTCTCGCAAGAATCGATCTTGCGTGCCAGCCAAGACAATTCGCGTGTGGCCTACAGGACCTGCAGCACGCAGCGGCTGCCTTATGAGGACGGCACGTTCGATCTGGCTTTCGCCAGCTGCGTCGTCCATCATGTCTCGCCCGCTGTCTGGCTGGATTTCTTCCTGGAACTGCGCCGCGTCGTGCGGCCGGGCGGCGTCGCCTGCATCATCGAGCACAATCCCTACAATCCACTGACGCGTCTTGCGGTGTTTCGGTGTCCGTTCGATCACGAGGCAGTCCTGCTCAACGCCGCTAAAGCAAGGTCCCTTTTTCAGGAAACAGGCTTCAGGGACATCCGCTCCGAGCATTTTCTGCTGCTACCCTCGGCAACGCCCTTGGCCAAAAAGGTCGAGCGCCTGCTTTCCGCCCTGCCGCTTGGAGCGCAGTATGCGTGCAGTGCGCATGTCTGAGCGCCGTTCGACCGGCGACGCTGGGCTGAGGCTGCTGGCGCGCTTCGGGTCGGTCGGCATTGCTGCAACGATCCTATATGCAGTGATGGCCACCGCTTTGGTCAAATGGCAACGGTTCGGCCTCTCGCCGGTCGGTGCCTCGCTCGCGGCTTATACCGCTGCCGCCCTGTTTTCTTATCTCGCGCATAAGTTCGTGACCTTCGCGTCGAGCGGATCGCATCGATCGGAGGCTCCGCGTTTTCTGTTGTTGACGGCGACAGGCTTCGCCGTTGCCTACGCGGCGCCGGCACTTTTGACCGCGAAATTCGGCCTTCCACCGATCATCGCCATCCTGGTTACATGCTTGCTTGTTCCGGCGGTCAATCTTCTCATGCTCGACCGCTGGGTTTTCGCGCAGCGAAGACGCGGCCAGCAGCGTGATCGCCTGCCCTAATCCGCCTCAATGGGATCGAGCCGGAGCGACAACAATTTGATGGAGCGCTTGTAGATGTTGCTGGCGGCCGGACTTGGCGGAATGCCGTCGAGGTAGTCGAAAGCGATGTCGAGTGTTTTAGCCTCGGCGAGAGCCGCCGGTGGGATAACGAACGAGACCGTTCGTGGCTCTTTGCCGGACAGCGTGACCGCATGCGCCCGAACGCGGTTTACCGAGATCACGACCCTTTGCGTGACCTGTGGCGGGCGAATGACGGCGGCCATTTGCAGCGTAGCCGTCAGGCCGTCGCGGAGCGGCGGTATCTTCAGGCGAAGCCGCGAGGTCTCGCCCAGCGAATGGGTGCCGTCGGCTACCGGTCCCGACCAGCCGCAGACCCTCATGCCGGCTGCCTTTTTGGCTCCGTCGGACCGGAACGACACCGTCTGGCCAAGGGTGTAGCTGCCGACCGCATCGCGATTGAGGCAGGTTGTCATCCAGTCGATGTAATAGGCGCGATAGTCGGCATTGACGTTTGGATTGACAGCAAGCGCAAGGATGATGACTTCCGCCCCGGCCAGAACCGCCGCCAGCGTGTAGCCGCCAAGCGAGGCCGCGCGCCGATGCGGGCCCGGAGTGCTAGACCAGGGCAAGATAGCCCCCGATCCATGCCACCGTCATGAAATAGCAGGCGCCAAGGAAGAGACCCAGAGCCGAAAGAAAAGTCAGCTTCGACGCCGACAACAACGTGGTCAGCAACATTGTCAGAGGCGCAAGCCCAATGACGTATCTGACCATGGAGGCCAGGTTCGTGATCAGCGGCAGGATGATGCAGCAGGCGCAGAACAGCGCGGCGCCATATTGCCTGCGAACCGCCAGAACCGCCGATAATGCCAGTCCTATGAGTGCGGCGAGCGCGCTCCATTGCGGCGCCGTAGGCAGCCATCCAGTCGTCGGAACGGCCGAGAGTCCATCCCATATGAAGGCGAGCGGATTGCCCGCCACCCGTCCAAACGCGCGCTGGACGTGCAGGAAGGCAAAGCCGTCCCCGACCGTCAGATAGAGGAACAGGATGTAGGCGAACAAGCCGGCAGGCGAGATGAGAATTGCAACGAGCAGATCCGGTCGGCCAAGCACCCAACGTGGGAACGAAAGCGCCGATCCGCCCTTTGCGCGGTAATCCCTGAACATCTGAATGACGGTCGCAAATACAACAAGCACTCCGACGAGCCTGGTTGCCGACAGCAGAGCCGATGACAGCCCCGCGGTCAGATAGCTGGAGCGTTTGAGTGCCAGAAAAACGCACGACGTCAGGAGCACGAAAAGAGGTTCGGTCAGGAAAGTCGTGAAGTGAAAGGAGAACGGGCCGCTGAGCAGAAAGGCGCAATACAGCACATAAGCGCGCATGTTCTTCTCGAGCAGCGGCCACGCCACCAGACAGGCCGCGTAGCTGCACGCAATCGATGCGATCGACGCGAGCAGTATCGTCGGCAAAGGGAAAACAGACCGGATTGCCGCCACCAGCATCGGATAGAGCGGAAAGAAGCCCCAGCGTCCGACATTGCTCTGGCCTGGAATGGGAAAGCGCTCATAACCGTGTTCGGAAATGTCGACATACCACGCGCAATCCCACCGGCAGAGCGCCTGGGCATAGGCTGCGAAGCCTGGTTCCGCCGAGATCGAGGCAAATGCCGCATAGCGAATGGCCAGTCCACCGACGACGAACAGCAATGGCACCGCCACGACGGCGACCGCAATATAGCGACCGCCGGGACGCGCGACAGCTTCGAGCGCCACAATCTGCCTCCACCCGTTCAAGTGACTGGCGCCACTCAAAGCTAGATGACGCGCGCCCGGGCGAATTCAAGGCATGCATTTGGCGGCTCAAATTGGTGATACCAGCGATCCGGCGTCCCTGAGCCAGACCAGCATCTCGCTGCATCACGTTGAAATGGGTTCAGTCGACGCGTTTAACCCGTCGCGTAGGTATTTGTGCAGTCAAGCTGTTGTACACGACAGTTCGAATCCTGATACCGCGCTGGTGTACTCGGCCCTTGAGAATCTTTCAGCCTTCGGCAACATGGCGGCAAGGCTGAGAGCATGAGGATGAGCAAGGTCATTTCCGCCGCATCACGGCGTTCGCCACGCAAGACACCGATGGCGCTGACCGAGGCGCTGGTCGCCCGCACCTTGCGTGCGGTCGAGGATGCCGGGCCGACACCGGGCATGGTCTACATGACCGATGCCGATTACGCGCGCATTCGCGACGAGGTGGTGGCCGGCGCGCCGGCCGGGCCGGTGAAGCTGTTCGCCTATGGCTCGCTGCTGTGGAAGCCGGCCGGCGAGGTCAGGGGTGGCGAACGGGCCGTGGCGACGGGCTGGCACCGTTCGTTCTGTTTTACGGTGCAGCGCTTCAGGGGCACCGTCGAGCAGCCCGGCCTGATGATGGCGCTCGACCGCGGCGGCCAATGCCAGGGCATGGTGTTCGAGATCGCCGAGCCCGTGGCGGCCAATCTCGAAGCGCTGCTGCGCCGCGAGATGACCATCCTGCCCTCCGTCAACCTGCCGCGCTGGCTGCAGGTCAGGACAGCCGACGGCATGGGCCAAGCGCTTGGTTTCGTTGTCGATCGCGCCAATCCGCGCTATGCCGGCAAACTCGACAAGCGAGCGATAGCGGCGACCCTGGCCAACGCCGTCGGCCATTGGGGTTCGGGCGCCGAATATCTGTTCGAGACCATTCGCCATCTCGACGCCTGTGGCATCCGCGACCGCAATCTCTGGCAGCTGCAGGAACTTGTGGCCGAGGAGATCGGTCGGGCGCTGCCGTCGGGCTTCATTCGCCCCTGAGCCAGACCAGCATCTCGCCTGGGTCGCGGTTGTCCCAGGCGAAATACGGCACGGCGGTGACTTTTGCCTCCTCGACCGCCGGCGGTTCGGTGCGGTAGAGCCCCTCTTCCCAGTTTTCGAAAGCCTCCTTTTTGGCGATCGCCGAAAGTGTCACGACGCCGCCCAGAAGGTTCGGCTGCTGATGCGCCTCGATGTCGGCCGTGCGCGGCAGAGCGATGCGGTGCAACTGGCTGGAGTTGTCGGTCTCCTCGACGCAATAGATCAGCGGCCCGCGCGCCAGTGCGACACGGCCGATATCCTGCCGCACCTGCGGGTTGGCGTATAGACGGTCGACCGCCATCTCGAGATCGAGCTCGACGCGGTCGCCCTTGCGCCATTCGCGGCGGATCGCGGCATAACCGTCGCTCGTGACAGCAGCCAGATCGACATCGGCGCCGTTCACCTTGAGCGTTGCCTTGCGGCACCAGCCCGGCAGGCGCAGGTGCAAGGTGAACGCGGTCGGCGCTTCCGGTTCGACGCAGATCGAGACCGCGCCGTCCCACGGATAATTGCTGGTCTGGGTCAGCTCTATTTGCCGGCCCGCGATATCGAAACGAGCCGTGCCGTTTCCATAGAGATGGACGGCGAGTGCGTCGTCCGACAGGCCGTAGAAATAGCTGCCGATCGAGGCGACCATGCGCCCGACATTGGGCGGGCAGCACGGGCAGCGATGCCATTTCCAGCGGTGGTGGGCGCCGCGGCTTTCGAGCGGATTCTCGTAGAAGAACAGCGAGCCGTCGAGCGACAGGCCCGAGATCGAGCCGTTGTAGAGCGCCCGCTCCATGATGTCGGCGTAGCGCGCATTGGGACCCATGCCGAGCATGCGGCTCGCCCAGAACACCAGGCCGACCGAAGCACAGGTCTCGGCATAGGCGGTGTCGTTGGGCAGGTCGTAGTCGACGGTGAAACCCTCATTGTGCGAGGACGGCCCAAGGCCGCCGGTGACGTAGAGGTTCTTGGTCATGAGATCGTCCCACAGCCGGTCGAGCGCCACCCGCAGCGTGTCGTCGCCATATTCGGTGGCGATGTCGGCCATGCCCGAATAGAGATACATCGCCCGCACCGCATGGCCGACGACCTTGTCCTGCTCGCGCACCGGTTTGTGCGACTGGTTGTATTCGTAGGTCTTGAAATGATACGCCTTCGGGTCGGCGCCGCGGGCGCGCGCCTCCTCGTCGAAATAATGCGGCTCAAGTCCGCGCTGGTCGATGAAATATCTGGCTAGCTCCATGTATTTGCGCTCGCCCGTCACCCGCGCCAGCTTGACCAGCGCCAGCTCGATCTCCTCGTGGCCGCAATAGCCCTTCTTCTTACCGGGCTCGGGACCGAACGTCTCGGCGATATGGTCGACATAACGGCACATGATGTCGAGCAGCTTGCGCTTGCCGGTGGCCTGGTAGTAGGCGACGGCGCCTTCGATCAGATGGCCGGCGCAATAGAGCTCGTGGCAGTCGCGCAGATTGGTCCAGCGCCGGCCGGGCTGGATGCGTTGGTACCAGCTCGACAGATAGCCGTCGGGCTGCTGCAGCTTGCCGTACATATCGATGACGGCGTCGATCTTCTTCTCCAGCTCCTCGTTGCGGCGGCGGTAGAGCGAATAGGCGGCGGTCTCGATGGTCTTGCCCCAATCCGAATCCCAGAACATCTGCGTCGTCACCGTCGAGCCGGTGAACTCGTTGCCGGCGGTGGCGGCCTCGTCCGGCGAGGGTGAGTGGAACGGAATGACGACGCCGGGCGAGGGCCGGTCCGGGTCGATCTGCTCGAGCATGCGCGCCTCGACGCAGCGATCGTAAAGGATGCCGGCGGTCTTCGAGGCGACGGCATCGACGCGGTCGCCCCAGAAGCCGCGCACGTCGACCTGCGGCACCGGCAGCGGGCGGAAGGCGAGTTTCGGCTTGGCGCCCTGACTGGCGGATTGCGATGCGGTCATCAATTCACTCCGGTTCGGTTCGATTGGTCACTTCACGGCCCCTGCCATCAGGCCGCGGATGTAGAAGCGCTGCAGCAGCAGGAAGAGCACGAGGCACGGCACCATCATCACGGTGACGCCGGCCTGCACCGCGCCCCAGTCGATGGCGCCGAAGCGGCCGGACTGGAGTGCGGTCATCATGATCGGCAGCGTGAATTTGGACTGGTCTGTCATCAGCACGAGGGCCGCCAGAAACTCGTTCCAGGCGCCGAGGAAGGCGAACAGCGCGATGGTGACGATGCCCGGCCAGACCAGCGGCAGCATCACCCTCAACAGCATGGTGACATTGTTGGCGCCGTCCATGCGCGCGGCCTCCTCGATCTCGCGCGGCACCGCGTCGAAGGCGTTGCGCATCATGAAGATCGAGAACGGCAGCTGCAGCGTGACATAGACGCAGACCAGCCCGGTCAGCGTGTTGTGCAGGCCGATTTTTGTCAGCACCAAGAAGATCGGCGTCAGAATCGACTGGAACGGGATCATGATCGTCGACAGGATGACGGCGAAGAGCAGGTTCTTCAGCGGAAAACGGAAGCGCGAGAAACCGTAGCCGGCGAGCACGCTGACGATCACCGACAGCACCACGGTCATGACCGAGACGTAGATGCTGTTTTGCGCCGGCAGCCAGAGGCCATCGCCGAAGGTGTTGAGTGTGGCGTAGTTCTCGAGCGAGATGCCGCTGGTCGGCCAGGGCGGCAGCGGCGGCTGGCGCGCTTCCTGCGCCGGCTTGAAGGCCGAAAGCACCGTCCAGGCGATCGGCGCCAGGAACAGAATGGAGGCGATGATGCCGGTCGAGTGCTCGGCAATCTGCATGCCGATGCGGCGTTTGCGGCTCCTTGCCTGCGCCATCAGTCGACCCCCTCGGGCTGGCGCAGCAGCCGCAGCTGGATAAGGCTGAGCGCCACCAGGATGACCAGCAGGACCATCGAAAGTGCCGCGCCATAGCCGAGCTTGAACGACACGAAGGACTGGTTGAAGATCCAGTAGACGGCGGTCAGCGTCTGGTTGCGCGGGCCGCCGCGCAGGATGATGTAGAACTGGTCGAAGGCGAGGATCGAGCCGGCCACCGACAGGATCAGCGCCAGCGCCAGCGTGCGGCGCATCAAGGGCAAGGTAATCGCCCGGAACCGCGCGAATGGCCCTGCCCCGTCGATCATCGCCGCTTCCTGCAGATCCGGCGGGATTGATTGCAGGCCGGTCATCAGGATGATCATGGTGAAGCCCGCCACCTTCCACACCACCATGGCGATGATCGACCAGAAGGCCGGCTGGAAGGTCGCCAAAAGATTGAATTTCTTCTCGGTCAGGCCAAGCTCGAAGGCGGCCGGGCTGAACAGGCCGGAATCGACATTGAGCAGCCAAGACCACAAAAGGCTGGCCGAGGCAAAACCGATGACCGCCGGCATGAAGAATGACGTGCGGTAGAAGCCCGTCAGCTGCCGCGGCCTTTCGATGAACAGCGCCAGCGGAAAAGCGACGGCGAAGATCGCGATCGTGACCACCACCGTGTAGTAGCCGGTGAACCGCAGCGCGTTCCAGAAGCGGGTGTCGCGCAGGATCGCCCAGTAATTGTCGAGGCCGATAAAGCTGTGCGCGCCCATCAGCGGCCAATTGTGCAGCGACATCCAGGCGGTCATGCAAAGCGGCACGATGAAGAAGACGACGACAAGCGCAACGGCCGGCGCGACATAGAGCAGGCCGATCCACTGCCGGCGGCCGGCGCCAACGAGTTTGCGCGGGCGCGTCGGGGCGGAGATTGCTGCGATGGTGGTCATGGCTGGCCGCTCGCCTTCCCTTCTCCCCTTGTGGGAGAAGGTGGATCGGCGCGCAGCGCCGAGACGGATGAGGGGTGTTGGACGGATCGCCGTGGGTGCCAAGCTGGAGCACCCCTCATCCGTCGCCTTCGGCGACACCGCCCGGGGGCGAGCCACTGGTCTCGCCCCGTCCTTCGGACCCCACAAGGGGAGAAGGGGGAGCCAGCATTGCAACGGCGTACTGTGATGGTGCTCATGCCTGTTGTTCCATTGGCGGGACGTCCCCCTCCCCCTGTTTGGACCGGGGACATCGCGAACAGCTGTGCGAGGACATCGCGAACAGTTTGCCATCCTATCGTTGGCTTGCATTGAGGTCGA